>SVFZ01000015.1 GCA_015056585.1 Butyrivibrio sp.
AAGTCTCATAGCCAAAAGATTATCAGTATACTCTCCGAAGGCTTCTCTATTTGTGAAATTCCCCCATCTGCCAATAGCCTGTCCAAGTAAAAGGCCATACATAATGGTGTCAGTCATCATAAGGAAGCTCTTTTTCTTTATTCTGGAATATATAAACATGGTAAGAAAGCCCGCTATGACACCACCATAAATGGCAAGGCCCCCGTTTCTGATATTGAAAACGCTCAGGATATTATCCTTATAATAATCCCAGGCAAAAAACACATAGTAAACTCTGGCACCCAATATTGAAAAAACAATTATATAAGCAGCTACATCCCAATAGTCATCAGGATTCTGACCGGTCTTTTTTGCCAGCCTTGCAATGAGTAAAAGAGCCAGCAAAAAGCCCATGCCTATTATCACGCCGTACCAGGCTATTGAAAAACCAAAAACCGAAAAATTCTTAGGAACGTTCTTTAGATAGATATTAAGGTGCGGAAAAGCAATATCCATCCTCCCCATTATATCTGGCATACTCTTTCAAGTTCCTCCCTGAAAAAAATTTTATCGAATCGCAGACTCGAAATTGCTTCGAATCACAGACTTGAAATTGATTCAAATCGCAGACTTGGAATTGATTCAAATCGCAGACTCGAAATTGATTCAAATCGCAGACTCGAAATTGATTCGCAATTTCTCGTTGAGGCGCTGCGCGCCTCATATCAATATAGATATATAATCCAGTCAGCAAGTAAACTTGCACCGGCTTATATATCTATATCGCTGCGATTCTTTGCAGTATCACACGTTGAATCTGAACAGTATAACGTCTCCGTCCTGGACCACGTACTCTTTTCCCTCCATACGGACAAGTCCTTTTTCTCTTGCTGCTGAAAGTGAGCCCTCACGAAGAAGGTCCTCATAGTTGATAACTTCAGCTTTGATAAAGCCTCTCTCAAAGTCAGTATGAATTTTGCCTGCTGCCTGCGGAGCCTTTGTTCCGATCTTGATTGTCCAGGCTCTTGTCTCATCCTCACCTGATGTAAGGAAACTCATAAGTCCAAGAGTCTTGTAACTTGCAGCAATCAGCTTATCAAGGCCTGACTCTTCCAGTCCAAGGCTTTCAAGGAACTCTGCCTTCTCATCCTCATCAAGCTCTGAAATTTCAGCTTCTATCTGAGCGCTGATCACAAATACCTCACTACCTGATTTTGCAGCAAGTTCTCTTACCGCTTTGACATAAGGATTTGAGCCGCCGTCATCTGCAAGATCATCATCTTTAACATTAGCTGCATAAATAACAGGCTTCCATGTAAGAAGATCCATGCTGTTCATAAGAGCCATCTCATCATCGTCAAGATCTGTGAGCTCTCTTGCCATCTTATTATCTTCAAGAGTAGCCTTGATCTTGTTGAGCAGCTCAAGCTCTTTTGCTGCAGTCTTGTCCATTCTGGCTGTCTTTGCAACCTTGGCAATTCTTCTCTCAAGCACCTCAAGGTCTGCAAAAATAAGCTCAAGATTGATTGTCTCTATATCTCTTGCAGGGTCAACCGATCCGTCAACATGCACAACATTGGGATCCTCAAAGCATCTTACAACGTGTACTATCGCATCTGTTTCACGAATATTAGCAAGGAACTGGTTTCCAAGTCCCTCTCCCTTAGAAGCACCCTTTACAAGTCCCGCAATGTCTACAAACTCTATTGTAGCAGGAGTAACCTTTTTTGAATGATAAAGATCTCCCAGAGCCTTAAGTCTCTTATCCGGAACCGCTACCACTCCCACATTGGGATCAATTGTAGCAAAAGGATAGTTTGCAGCCAGCGCACCGGCATTTGTAAGAGAGTTAAAAAGTGTTGACTTACCAACGTTGGGTAAACCTACGATTCCTAGTTTCATTTTCTATATATCTCCTTCTAAAAAGCTTGATTTTAAGCCATTTCTTACGTTTTCCTAAATAATTTTGTGCCAATTTTGCTACAAATAAGCCCCAAGATAAATCGTTTAAAGTCGTGAAATTGGCGTATTTATAGGCTTTTCTTACAATTAAATTGCTGGAACATAATTGGAACAAAGCTGGAACAAAGCCTAAGCTATAGTACCATATTTATTATTTTTTCTCTACCTAGTCTTTTTCACACAAAATAAGACAGAGTTTTTTCTATTCTAAGGTTTCTTAGTAAACTCCTTCAAAACAGATTCAATTCCGTCCCTTCTGGTGTATGAAGTTCCTCCGTCCCGCATGTCTTCATTTTTGACCGTTGAAGCAACGAAAGTGTTCTGATCGACTATCCTGTAGACTTCGCAATCAGCTATCAAACCCTTTGTCAGCGGTGTTCTCTCCACAGAGTCAAAATCGTCAAAAAGCACAGAACCTGCCGGAACTGTATCAGGATCCAGATCATCAAGCTGCTGCATATAATTAAGATAGCCGACGCAGAATTTAAGTGATTCCGGATCCTCCTCGCATTCTGTTCTGTCTTTGTTATATTTCCCTTTGATGAAACGTTTTGTAAAATCATCTGTATCACCGTACATTCCGTCAGAGATATCAGCGATGACTTCATCAAAAGTAGCACCCTGATGCATTTTGGTAAGCATAATACTGAGTCCCTCACGCAGTTTTTTGCCGGATATGGATTCTATCTGTCCATTATTATCCATCACCACTGCGGGACTGCCTTCGGTTTTCTGGTAAGCCAGATTAGCCAGATATAGGCAGGCCATATATCCGGAAACATAAGTAGCTGCGTTCACATGCCCGTCAGAATTGTCCTCTGACGATGCTTCCAGATCATAACGTTCATCCCCCGTTCCTTCCATGTAGCCCTGGTTGGCATATATGAACGTAAGCTGATCGTTTGTACAAGTGTCGGTATAGTCTTGTTTCTCGCAATCGTATCGATATTCCTGAAAAATATCAATATCAGCCTGGTAGATATTTCCTACACAACCGGCGATTCCCTCAATGAACCAGTTAGGAAAACATGTCTCATTTATCAGCTTTTCATAGTCTTCATTGGAAAGATGATCTCCCACAACCGCGTTATAGGTAGCAGAATCAGATAATCCCGTC
>SVFZ01000016.1 GCA_015056585.1 Butyrivibrio sp.
GTTGAATCTCTACTTCCTTGTCTCTTCATAGCATCCATTTTCATTTTCAATGACCATGCGCGTTCACTTGGTAGTATTTCTTCCCTTTGGACATTGGAATCTACCATTGCAATTACTGCTTCATCATCGTCCATTTCCCTCACTACTGCTGGAACAACCTTAAGCCCTGCCATACATGCGGCATGAATTCTTCTATGCCCTGAAATAGTTTCATATTTTCCTTTACCATCTGGACGAAGAAGAACCGGTGTAAGAATGCCATTTACAGTAATACTTGAAACCAAATCTCCCATTTTCTCATCATCAACCACCTTAAATGGATGATTCTTAAAAGAATGGATATCTTCCAGCTTGATTTCCTCTGTACCCTCTCCAGTCAGTGCTGGAGCACCTAAAAGCTCATCAACCGATGCAAAATGGACCTTTTCTCTCTTAACAGCCATGTGCGAGCACCTCCTTTGTAAGTGAAAGATATGCAAATGCAGCTTTACCCTTTGGATCATATTCAAAAATACTCTTGGCTACAGAACTAATCTCAGCAGCTCTTACAGACAACGGAATCTCAATAGGAAATACCGGAATGCTCTTGCCATACACATCATTTACTTCTAAAGCGATATCCTTGGCATAATTAGTACGATTATCGACCATTGTAAGAAGAATACCCTCAATCTCTAATTTTGCATTTAAACGCCTTTTTACGGTGTAGATTGTCTTGATAAGTTGTTGTAATCCTTTTACCGGTAAGTAAGCCGCCTGGACGGGAATAAGTACCGTATCAGCACATGCTAGTGCATTTACTGTCATTACTCCAAGAGAAGGCATACAGTCGATAATGATGAAATCATATCTGTCTTTAATGGAATCAATATAAGATTTAAGAACCAGCTCTCTGCTCATGGTATTTACAAGAGATATTTCCACTGCAGAAAGCTCAATGTTGGATGGAATAAGGTCTACATTCTCCCTAACATTCAAAACTGCATAGTTCTCAGGGATTTCTTCCTCATTTACGACATTAGAAAGAATATCTACCAGAGATACTTCCAGCTTGTCAGGCTCATCATATCCAAGACTTATGGAAAGTGATGCCTGGGGATCTCCGTCTATCAGAAGTACTTTCTTTCCTTCTGATGCAAGACCAGTTCCGAGATTGACAGCGGTTGTGGTTTTACCAACTCCGCCTTTTTGATTTGCGATTGCGATGATTTTAGCCATTTTTAGTTCCTCCTATAATTTTTTGACGATTAACTCAGGTTATAGGAAGGAATTAAAAAAGACACTTCTTAGAATCTCTTCTAAAAAGTGCCTTTAAAAAGCTTATTATTCTAAAAAATAAAGTAATTATCGGTAATTATCAGTGCCTATTCCCCACGAAAAATGGGTCATTCATAGGTCTTTTTCCGACTCAATTACCTCAAACCCTTGATTTTCCTGCCAATTACTCAGCTACGTAAGGCATAAGTGCCAGATGTCTTGCTCTCTTGATAGCTGATGTAAGCTCTCTCTGGTGCTTAGCGCAGTTACCTGTGATTCTTTTTGGAAGAATCTTGCCGCTCTCAGAAACGAACTTCTTAAGCTTAGCTGTATCCTTGTAATCAATTACATTATCTTTGCCACAGAAAACGCAAACTTTCTTTCTTCTGTGCATTCCGCCTTTTCTCCTTACAGGAGCATCGGATCTATCAGACTTAGTAAAAGCCATTATTTTGTCCTCCTATTTTAATTAAAAGGAAGCTCCTCGTCTATTCCATCAGGAATGTTCATGAAGCCATCCCCTGCTGCAGAAGGTGTTTCATTACTGTTATTACCACTTGAGAAATCGCCGCCATAGCTATTACCACCGTTTCCGGCATTTGAGCCCTTGGACTCAGCAAATTCCTGATCCTCTGCAACAACATCAGTTGTGTATACTTTAACGCCATCCTTGTTGGTATAACTACCTGTCTGGATACGTCCTGTTACGACGACCTTAGTACCCTTTTTGAAATATTTCTCAGCAAACTCACCAGCTTTTCCAAATGCTACAATTCCGATGAAATCAGCAGTCTGTTCATTTGGATCATTGGATCTGGTTCTTCTACGATCAACTGCAAGTGTGTATCTTGCAATAGCCATAGAGCTCTCACCCTGTGAATATCTAACCTCAGGGTCTCTTGTCAAACGTCCCATAAGTATAACTTTGTTCATATTTTCGTCCTCTTCTATTTAAGCCTCGTTCTTAACGCATAAATATCTGATGACGCCATCCATAATACGCATACGTGACTCGATCTCTGCTGGAGTTGTTGCTTCAGCGTCGAACTGGATGAAGTAATAGAAGCCTTCTGTCATTTTCTCGATCTCATAAGCGAGCTTCTTCTTACCCCAATCATCTACGTTAGTAATCTGACCACCATGCTTCTCGATAGTCTTCTTTACCTTCTCGATGACTGCTGTTCTGGCATCGTCTTCGATCTTTGCACTAACAACAACGGCTAATTCGTATTTGTTCATGCTATTGTTACCTCCTTTTGGTCTCTGGCTACTGGTATCAGTCCAAGTAGCAAGGAATTTATCACAGAATGGTATGTTACCATATCCCATTCAATATTGCAAGACTTTTTGAAGCAAATTTCAGAATTCTGAAAGCAATCCTTCATCTGACTCCCCGAATGTTTTTTTCAACATTTTTCCTGGGCAGCATTATCTGATGCCCGCAGCCGATGCACTTCAATCTAAAGTCAGCCCCTACTCGCAATACTTCCCACTCAAAGCTCCCGCAAGGATGTTGTTTCTTCAATTTAATAATATTGCCAACCTGAATATCCATAAAATAATCTTTTTTCCAAAAGTTCTAATAAAAATACGGGCAAAAATCAATCCAATATCACAACGATATGCCCTGAAGCTTTGCCAGTTCAGTAAATACTTTTCCTATTTTTTCTTTAATAATAAGGGTATTCTCAGCCTTCCTGACAGCTATATCGCTTTCATTGATGACAACAAGATATTTTCCCCTGAAGTAATTAATAAATGAAGCTGCCGGGTAAACCGTAAGTGAAGTCCCGCCTATAATCAGCATATCAGCCTCTGAAAGAGCCTGAATTGCGCCTGAAACCTGATCATCAGGAAGTCCTTCTTCATATAATGTTATATCAGGCCTTATTGTTCCGCCGCAACTGCATTTCGGAATTGGCTCTGTGGATTCAAATATATAATCTGAAGGGTACTCTTTTCCACATTTCATGCAATAATTTCTAAGGGCGCTTCCGTGGATTTCATAAACCACTTCGCTTCCGGCTTTCTGATGAAGGCCGTCAATATTCTGAGTAACTACAGCCTTTAGCTTACCCTCTTTTTCCAATGCCGCCAGATATTTATGGGCGTTGTTAGGCTGAATATTCCTTGTATCCATCTTCTGTCTGTGAAACTCGTAGTACACCTTTGGTTCATGCACAAGACAGCTGTGGCTCAAAAGATATTCCGGCTGATACATATCAAATCTTACATCATGCTGATTGTATAATCCGTCCTTGCTTCTAAAGTCAGGAATACCGCTTTCCGTAGA
>SVFZ01000017.1 GCA_015056585.1 Butyrivibrio sp.
ATTACCAAGCTCCCAGTCCTGTAGCGTGCGATATGGAATCTCAAAGTAAGCACAGAACTCCTTCCTTGACATTCCAGTACTATTTCTTAATTCGATCAAAAATTCCCTGCTGTCCATACTATTTCTTACCACCTATAAAAACATCATACTCATTGCGTATATATTATTATACACATTGCGTGTTGTCAATGCAATCCTCATCGACATTAGGATAAAAAAAGCATACCCTATACTGGTATGCTTTTCGTAGTATTGTTCTTTCCAAAATATCCTTTTTAGCCTGACACCTCATATGCCGTATATTCATGGTCAAATTCATACCCCCAGCTTTTCTGCCAGATAGGCGCCTACGTTTTAGTTATCAGCGCTTTTCCACTGTGTCGGCGTGACTGAAAAAATCTTTTTAAATGCAGCCGAAAACTTGCTGGCGTTAGAATAACCGCAAAGTCCAGCTATTTCTGTCACAGAAAGATTTCCATCAAGAAGAAGATTCTTGGCCTCCTGCATTCTGACACGGGTTCTGTATTCAAAAACAGAAACGCCATACATCTGCCTGAATACCCTTTGAAGAGTGGTCCGGTTAAGACCCACTTTTTCAGAAAGCTCTTCTATTGATATATTCTGCGCCAGATTCTCACCTAGTATCTTCCGGGCCGCGTGGACCTTATTTGCAGAATCTCCGCTAAAATAGCTATATCCAGAGCTTTTTGTATTTTTGTCGCTCATCAGAGCCAGTATAGCTCTCAGGGTAAGAAGCTTCCTGTGATACTCTCCATAGGTTTCTGGCAGGATCACCAGCTCTGTAAAGATGTTCCTTAGCATTTCGTTTGCAGCAAAGCATACGCAAGAATTAGCTTCTAGCACATATTCAAAAAAGCTTTCACCATTGAATTTCTCGGTGCCAAAAAAGCTGTTTAGCACATCCTTTAATATATCAACCAGGACAACTATACTGATACATCTTATGCCGCCCTTTCCAAAGCTTATCTTTTTAGCCCCGATGCGGCTGTTGAAGATACAGATATCGCCCTTGTTGGCTGAGGCAGCGCGCCTTCCCTCCATTTCAAAGTCAGCGTGTCCCTCAACCATATACATGATCTCTACATAATCAACAGATTCAGGCACTTCTTTCACCACGGGATAGTAGGATTCAAGCTCCGAATAAACCAGCTCGATACCATCTGCTATCTCATAATTTCTCATGATGCCTTCGCCTGCACTGCTCCTTAAGCGATAGGTCTTTTCTGCCTCTTTGTCGCACATGATATACATGTACTTTCTAAAAAGCTCTGCTGCGTCAACTTGCTTTGTCATAAACTACTTTAATATTTTCCTCTCTGCTGATATCCCTAAATGCACGTACCATAAGGACTACTGCTATCAAAAGCACAACTGCGTCAGTAAAGAGCTGTGCGAAAAACACACCAGCAACGCTGTTGGTAAATATAAGTGGCAGGATCAGAACAAGTGGCAGGAAAAGAAGTACCTGCCTTAGTATCGTAAGAATAGCTGCGTTGCCACCTTTTCCGATTGCCTGGAAGAATGTGATAACCAGGATCAATACACCGTATGTGATGTATGAAGCAAACATAACTCTCAGCATTGGTGCTCCCATTTCAACAATGGCTGTATCTGTAATGAACATGGACAGCATTGCCTTTGGTGCAAGCATTACCGGAAGGTAGAAAAGTGCTGCTAAAAGTGTTGCCTCGATCATGAAGGCCTTATTGAAAGAACGTACCCTGCCAAATTCTCTTGCGCCATAGTTGGTTCCAATTGCCGGCTGGTATCCCTGGCTGATGCCCCAAAGTGGGATAAATGAGAACGCCTGAAGGCTTAAGGCAGCAGCCAGAATAGTCTGCCATTCACCGCCACCGCAGCGCTCTACTGTGTTGTACATAACTGTTTGCTGAAGCATTGTCATCACCTGCATGAGCATGGCTGAGACGCCTACGCTAAATACGGGCTTTGCAACTTCGCCTACAATACCGATCCTTCCTATTTTTACAGTATCGCTCTTTTTTGTGAAATAAATAAGCGCCCAAACTGCCTGGAAAAGCTGTGCTGAAACTGTTGCGACAGCAGCTCCGATGATTCCATTCTCTTTTCCAAATACGGTGATAAGGATTGGGTCGAGAATGATGTTGAGAATTGCTCCTGAACCCATGATGAGCATGGCCTTTTTAAGCTTGCCTTCTCCTCTCATGACCATGTTTGAAGACTGGGCAAAGTTTACAAATAAAGAACCAAGGAACACCACCTTAAGATATCTGTCTGCTTCCACAAGAATGTCTCCCTTTGCTCTTGAAAGTAAAAGGAGAGGCTTTGTGAAAATAAGACCAACAGCCATGATCACTGCCGACAGGATAACAACAAGGGCTATCAGGTTACCCATGATCTTATCAACAGTTGCCTGGTCTTTTTTGCCGATGGCTCTTGATAAAACTGAAGCTGAGCCAGTTCCGATAAGAGTTGAGATACCACTGTTTAAAAGCGTAAAGGGATATGATACCTTAACTGCAGTCATGGCCTCAGGCCCTACCATCCTCCCAACAAATACGGCATCCATAAAGTTATAAAGTCCAATTACAACCATACCAAGGATTGCCGGAATGCTAAGAGAGATCATGGTTTTTACAATGTTTCCGCTAACAAGATTGTCTCTTGCATTATCACTACTCATTTTTATACTCCTCCTGTATTATAGTTGATGTTAGCACCTGCTAACAATGTAGAGTATAAATCTGCTGTGTCGTGATCATCCACTCCAAAATGCAATCAATGCTCCAATCTGCAATTATCTTATCCTTCATCAATCTTTTTTAATGTGTCGTCAAGTACCGCCTTTCTCAGTTCTGTAAGCCAATCTGAAAAAGCTACAGTATCAAAAGCATAGGTCTTGTTCAGCTCATACTCATTCTCCGCCCAGGTATCCAACGGCGATTCATTATGCTGAATAAGAGCTTCCAGCTTATCCAGAGACTTGTAAAGCTTTGCTTCTTTTGTTTCCTGTGCGTCCATTTCCTTATAGAGTTCAGCTATATCTTTAGATATTTCCTCCGGAAGAGACTGTACCCATCTGTTTAAAAGAGAATCCTCTACTTCCCTGTCGTCGTCTGTCTTAACGAAAGTAGGAATATCACCGGTAAAACATTCGCCAAGGTCATGGATAAGGCACATATCTACAACCTTATCTATGTCCAACTCAGGAAACTCATGCCTTAAAAGAAAAGCCATGAGCGAGATTCTCCA
>SVFZ01000018.1 GCA_015056585.1 Butyrivibrio sp.
AAAGGTCATAATTAACAATTTTTCACTTCACAGGCATTATCAAAAATCACCAACTTGGATTACATTCTATGACCTATTACAAACTGCTTATACATTAAAATTGAAATAGAAACTCAAAAAAGTGCCCTTTCAAGAATATTATTTCATCGAAAGGGCTCTTTCCTCGACAAAATCTAGGTTTTTGCAACTATAAATATGGTATCACTTTGGACTTGCATTTGGTGCAAGTTTGGAAAGAATATATTCAGATAAAATCGACGATGCGGTTATGCCAATACAGCATTTCTCAACGTACAGTACATACTCTCGCCTTCCATGTACGTATCGAAAGTACCAATCACACAGATTGTGTCTCCCTCTTGAGGGTAATCTGCAGGATATGTATAATCATCTGATAATATGAACTCTATACCCTGCGAGCAACAGGCTGTAGCGTCAGAGATAAAACAAGCAAAATAGTATTTACCTGTGGCTTCATCATAATATGGAACGAACTGCCCCTTCATTTTGACAGTTTTGCCTTTATAATTATCCGGAGAAACCATCATGTTATAAACTTCCGAATAGACCATCGTACTTGATAATACTGTTAGATCTACATCCACTCCGGGAGCAGCATTTTTTTCACACTCCCCATCATCTGTTGATATATCGATTTCATCAGCCTGTGCCTCTTCATAAGTATTATCTGATGATACTATAAGAGAATCCTGACTCTTTTCTGTTTGATCCTCTCTTGTTTCAGTCTCCACACTTTGTATGCTTTCTTCTTCAGATATCTTCTGGAAAAGAACTTCATCAACGCTTCCAGATGTCGCATTGTTCCTCGTAATGTCAGCGCTGTTATTACCACATCCGGTTACCAGAAGCATAAGACACATCACTAAAACTAAATATCCTTCTCTTTTCCTCATGCCGGACTACCTCCGAAAAACAATCCTGCAACATAACATACGGCAAAAGCCAAAACGTCTACTGCAACTATTGTGGATCCCACCGGCGTTCCGGCAAGGATTGATATCATCATCCCTGAGAATGCGCATATTACTGACAGAATTGCTGAAAAAAACGTAACCATCCTGAAACTACAAAAAAGCCTCATTGCTGATAAAGCCGGAAATATCACAAGTGCCGATATAAGGAGCGATCCTACAAGATTCATCGCAAGAACAATGATAACAGCTATCACAACTGCTATAAGCAGGTTGTAGGCCTCTGCCTTCGTTCCAACTGCCCTTGAAAAATCTTCATCAAAAGTAACAGCAAATATCTTGTTATAAAACAAAATGAATACTACAACTACTGCTACAGAAAGTACCACACACAGCCATACTTCTCCGCCTGTCAGCGTCAGGATTGACGTGGATCCGAACAAGGTGCTGCATACATCTCCTGTCAGGTTGGATGAAGTGGAAAAGATATTCATGAGGAGATATCCGAATGCAAGGGCTCCCACAGATATCATGGCAATGGCAGCATCTCCTTTTATCCTGGTATTCTGACCTGTCCTTAGGAGAAGTACTGCACATATGATTGTCACCGGCAGGATGATGATCATTTTATTTGTGAGATTAAGGACAGCAGCAATTGCCATTGCCCCAAAAGCGACATGCGAAAGACCGTCTCCGATAAATGAAAACCTCTTAAGCACAAGGGTAACTCCAAGTAGTGATGAGCAAAGAGCTATCAGAACTCCGACAATAAGCGCATATCGGACAAAGGGGTACTGCATATACATCAGGATTTTATCAAGCATAATTCATTTCCCCCTCTCCTTCATAAGGCACAAAGAATGCCTTAGCAGCATCACTTCCCAGATACTCTTCTTTACTTCCAAAAAATAGCCTGTCACCTATATGCAGGATGTGGCTTGCATATCTTATGGCAGCAGAAATATCATGGGATATCATTATTATTGTGATTCCTTCCATATTGAGTTTTTCGATAAGGGCATACATTCCTGCTGTAACATTTGGATCAAGTCCCGCTACAGGCTCATCAAGAAGAAGAACCTTTTGCGTAGCGCACAGTGCTCTGGCCAGAAGAACTCTTTGCTGCTGGCCGCCTGACAGTTCTCTGTAAGGACGATTCTTAAGGCCTGTTATGCCCATACGCTCTATGTTTTTATCAGCAAGCTCTTTTTCCTGTCTGTTGTAAAAAGGCCTCAGCCCGCAGCGTCCCTGACATCCGGAAAGAACTATCTCTCTCACGGTTGCAGGAAAATCCTTCTGTATGACCGTCTGCTGTGGAAGATAACCTATCTCGTTGGCTTTGAGACCATCACCAAAATGTATCTGCCCACTTAAGGGAGACCGTAGTCCCAACAGCGTCTTCATAAGTGTGGACTTTCCGGATCCGTTTTCTCCGACAATACACAGATAGTTCCCGGAATTCACTTCAAAATTCAGTTCTTTTACTATTGCATGATTGTCGTAACCAAGCGACACATCAGATGCGGTTATCAAAGCCATATATTTCCTCCCGGTATCAATTTAGTACTTCAGACAGTACATCAAGGTTTGCTTCCATGATACCAAGATAAGTGGCGCCACCAAGCACATCCTTTGAAGTTGTTGCCTGCATTGAATCCATGGTAAGTATTTGCTGGTCTTTTCTCGTTGTGTTCTGCACTATTGTCTCAGCTATTCTGTGGTCAGGACCCTCAATTGTCATGATTGAATTAAGCGAAAGCTCGTCAACTTTACCGGCAAGGAATGATATTGTCTCAAAACTTGCCTCTGTCTCGGCAGAACAACCTACAAATGCTGCATAATATGACAGTCCATAATCATCCGTCATATACCTGAACGGAAATCTGTCACCAAAAAGAAGTGTTTTCTTTGATGCAGATGAGACTGTGTCATGATACTTTTTATCCAGGGCATTAAGTTTTGAAATATAGGAATCAGCATTTGCCTTGTATATCTCTGCATTATCTTTATCGATAACCTGAAGTGCATTTGAAATACTCTTTGTCAGCATTGCTGCGTTTTTAAGAGACAGCCAGACATGTTCGTCGTATTCAACCTCCTCTTCATCTTCCTCGTGGTCATGATCATGTTCATCAGCATCCTCATGCTCGTGGTCAGCGTCTTCGTCCTCATGATGATGTTCTTCTTCCTGCATGCCTTCTACTACCTCCTCTTCTTTCACACTGTCGCCGAGTACGTCAAGAAGATCAATTACACACATGTCTATATTGGTTGCTTCTTTTAGGGCATCTTCTACCCACTCATCTGATTCTCCGCCCACGTATATAAACAGATCACAACTTGAGATCTTCATAATGTCTTCTGCTGTCGGTTGATAGCTGTGAAGATCAACGCCATTATCCAGTAGCATTGTTACTTCCACATCATTCGCCTTATCTCCAAGTATATTCATTACCCAGTCATATTCCGGGAAAATTGTGGTAACAATCTGAAGCTTACTGCTAGCAGCTGCTTTTGAAGCCCCCTCTAAGCCGCATGCAGAAAGACAGCTAACCATTAATATGGCAGCCAAAAGAACTGAAATATTTTTTTTCATAATCAAATATCCTCCGAAATGTTTCTATTTTTGTGTACAAAAACAAGAGGTCCAAACCAAAAAGGCCGACCATAGTCCATACGGAAAATATTTAATTATTCATTCTTACTTTTGCTGAAACAGGTGTATCAGAAATAACGATACAATATGAAACAAGTATAAAACCTGCAATAAGAACAACCGGAATAAATCCGGAAGCTGTAAACTGTGAGCCATCACTGACACCATGGAGTATGTTCTCACACTGCTGAAGGCATGCGCAAATCGGACAGTCTTCGCCTTTGCAGTCATGGTCTGTGTGAAAAGCAATAAAAATGGCAGAAAACAGCACCACCAAAAGCACCATGACCGCCATGATGCCTGTAAATGTCCTATTCATTTTTGATTGTGTGCTGTTTTTCAAATCTTTCTCCCGATCAATTTATCAACTGTAAATACAGTCTTCATACAGCTAAACTTCCCTGCAAATATAGGAATCATCCCCAATTATATTTCCAATACCATAATATGTCAAAATATTCAGTCAATATACGACTATTCCTATTACTGCAGCAATGCAAATCAGTAGGATCGGTGATATCCCTGACTTAACTATTTTTCTGGAGCCAAAGTAGACCACAGCCAGAACAGAGCATATCACTACTGCTCTTAAATCCGGGGCAAGTACTGTCACCTTAATGACAGTGCTCTGCAAGATCATGCTGATACCCATAGCAAGGATTATCCCCATGATACATGGTTTTAATCCTCTGAGCACAGCTTGTACATAAGGATTTTTTAACAATCCCTTCAGCAGGATCATTATGAGTACGATGATCACAAACGCAGGAAGAACAACTGAAAATGTTGCAATCAAAGCCCCAGGAATCCCTGCCGTCATGCTGCCTACATATGTAGCCATATTGACCATAATAGGTCCGGGTGTGCTTTCGCTTACAGCAATCATATAGGCTAATTTCTCATCATCAAGCCATCCATAATGTAGAACCACATCCCTTATAAGTGGTATTGCTGCATAAGCTCCGCCAAAAGAAAACAGTCCGACTTTCAGAAATCCGAGGAAGAGATCAATGTATATCATAAGCTTCGTTCCTCCCCGTTTATTTTATTCCTGACGCAAAATACCACAAGGCTGCATAGGCCTGCTGCAATCATTAAAGATATTGATGATATCTTTATGGAAAAAAGATTTACTGCCATCATAATTAGAAAAACGGTTATTAACACAAACAGCTGAAATGGTTTCTTTGGCATCTTTACTATCATCTTAAGCGCAGCATCCAATATCAGTATGCCTACAGCAATCTTTATTCCTTTAAAAGCGCTGGCTATCCACGCTATTTCAAGAAAACTGTCAAGGAACAGTGAAATCAGATAGATGATAACAAAGGACGGAAGGATTACTCCTACTGTAGCAGAGACTGCTCCCGCCATACCACACTTTTTATATCCCACATAAGTAGCACAGTTTATCGCAATCGGCCCAGGTGTTGATTCAGCAATGACTGTAATATCCATCATCTCATCATGGCTGATCCACTTTTTCTTTTCCACGCAGATGTCCTGTATCAGCGAGATCATGGCATAGCCACCACCAAAAGTAAATAAACCTATCTTTGCAAATGTCAGAAACAGCTCAATGACCACAATGGCCTCCGCAGTGATGTTCTTCTTCGTGGTGATCTCCACATTTATGCCCTTCTCCATGATGATTGCATTTAACATCAGGGTTGTAATCCAGTGTACCATCAAGGAATGCCTTTACTGCTTCATCTGCGTTACCTGATACGCCACCATATAATTTGATTCCAGCTTCTCTAAGTGCTGCCTGGGCACCACCGCCGATTCCCCCGCATATGAGAGTATCAACTTTTCCGCCCATGAGGAATCCGGCAAGAGCACCATGACCCTGTCCGTTTGTATCTACTATCTCTTGTCTAACAATCTTTCCATCTTCCACGTCATAAACCTTGAACTTCTCTGTATGTCCAAAGTGCTGGAAAATCTCACCATTATCATATGTTACTGCAATTCTCATCTCATTTTCTCCTTTTACTCTAAGGTCCTTAAAGTTCCCGCTCTGCATAATATTAAATCTGACATTGCCACCTGAAATAGTAAGGCTACGTCCCTCTACCAGCATCTTAGCGATCTTTTTGCGCGCACTCTCATACATGGCTGTTACGGTTGTCCTGGCAACTCCCATTTCTCTGGCGCACTGTTCCTGGGTCATTCCTTCTCTGTCCAACAGACGGATTGTTTCAAACTCATCAAAGGTTAGCTGTATAGCTTCTCCTTCGATGCTCTCTGACGGGCAAAAACCAAACTGCCCGGGAAGTCCCGCTATTTTTCTGCATTTTGTAAGCTTAGGCATAATCCATCCTTTCTGACATATGTCATAATGTATATTATCAACGGTACTGACATATGTCAATAATGTTCGCGTAATCAAAAAAAGCCTAAACCGCAGTTCAGGCTTTTTCGCAATATAATATTCCGGTTTATTCTTCCATCAAGGATTATGCATTACATTTCTCTTTCCACTATTGGCAGTTCCTCTTACTTCTTCGTGGTAAAAGTAATCTACGATTGTTGGATGTCCTTTCTCTACTCTCTCATACGGAGTTTCATTATCAACAAACCTGCAATCATACTTTTTAGCCAG
>SVFZ01000019.1 GCA_015056585.1 Butyrivibrio sp.
GCCATATATGTTCCGTTTGTAAATATTGGGAAAAGAATGTCCTGCTTCCTGCCTGCTGCCTCGATGACGCCCTTTCTGAGAAGCGGCTCTCCGCCTGCAAGAAGAATAAAACTAACTCCCAGGTCACTTGCTTCGTCAAAAATATGAAGCCATTCCTCATCTGTAAGCTGCTTAACCGGCTCTGTATCTACAGTTGCATCATTGCATCTTGAATAACAGCCTGCACAATGAAGATTACAGCTGCTGGTAATGCTGGCAATAAGAAACGGTGGAATATGTTCTCCCTCATCTTCAAGCCCTGCTCTCTTTTTGGATGCAGCCTTTGAAGCAAGTGCAAATTTTGCCATAAACGCACTTTCCTTGGGGTTCTTAAGAGTAGCCTTTACAGCATCTGCCACCACTCTCTCAACTCCACGGGTCATGTATTCCTGAATATTAAAATCCTTATCCATAATTTAGTCACCTCGTGGAATCTATTATACCACACTATAAATTTATTGCAATTAAATTGTTAGCAATTCTAAGCAAATATCTTTCGCCTTAGTTATCAACAACTCCAAGCACTATATATTCATATTTTTCTTTCCCCTACAAAAAAAATAAGTGCAGATGCCAGAGTTGATTACTCTCTAACAACTACACTTTTATGGTACTAAAAGGACCATCAGAAAAACATTTTTCTGACAGCCCTTCTATTTGTTTACTCAGTAATTCTACATAACCTTTATCATCGCAGCATTTTCATCTGCATTGTGTCCTGGTCCTGGGCAAACTGGATCGCCATATCCCTTGATATTTTCTGCTCCCTGTAGAGTTCAAGGATTGCATCGTCCATGGATATCATTCCAAGCTTTCTGTTAGTCTGCATGACAGTTATCAGCTGATGGGATTTTCCCTCACGGATAAGGTTTCTTACAGCGCTGTTTGCCTGAAGCACTTCAAATGCAGCAATTCTGGAAACGCCGTCAACTGCAGGGATAAGCTGCTGCGAAACAATGGCTTCCAAAACGCTTGCAAGCTGGATCCTGATCTGCTGTTGCTGATGAGATGGGAAAACATCTATCAGACGATCCACAGTATTGCAGGCACCAATGGTATGAACTGATGACAAAACCAGATGTCCGGTCTCAGCTGCTGTGATGGCTGTACTGATGGTCTCAAGATCACGCATCTCTCCCACAAGAATAACATCAGGGTCTTCACGGAGAGCAGCTCGAAGGGCATTTGCGTATGAATTGGAGTCTGTTCCTATCTCTCTCTGGTTTACGATCGACATTCTGTGCTGATACGTAAACTCAATAGGATCCTCAAGAGTAATGACATGAGCTTCCCTGTTATTGTTTATTGTATCGATAATGGATGCCAGTGTAGTTGACTTACCGCTTCCTGTAGGCCCCGTAACCAGCACCAATCCTCTTTTTTTCTTGTATAAAGCAGAAACAGTCTCAGGTATTCCAAGGCTTTCGGCTGATGGAATTTCAGATGCAACAACACGAAAAGCCATAGCTATAGAGCCACGCTGCTTGAATACATTAAGCCTGTATCGTCCTACTCCGGGTATGGAAAAAGACATATCGTGCTGGCCGTTTTCTTCAAGCTTTGCCTTCTGTTTATCATTCATGATCTCCTGGGCGATAGCCAGGGTGTCAGGAGGAAGCATCTTTCCAAATTCTTCCATGGGGATGAGTTTGCCATTTAATCGCATCTTGGGCGGAAGTCCGACTGTTACATGCACATCGGAAGCTCCCTCATCTTTTGCCTTTCTTAGGATATCCTGGATAACTGACATAACCTTATCTCCTTAAATCAATAACCTCTTGAAGTTAAAATCCATGAATAAAAATACAACACACTTAGAAAAGCCTAAACATCGAAAGCGTCCTGTCTATTAATTATGCCGCTCAAGCGTCAAAAAATCAACGTGAATACATACTATAAAAAAGTCGGACACTTCGCAAAGGCAGTAGTTTTCGCAAAGCATCCGTTTCTTATTTTTTTATTAAATTTTATGATATAGGTGTCAAAAGTCATAAATGCGTACATGCTTGCATGTTAAGCATTTTGACTTTATGACCCGAACAAATATGAGGAATTAGCAATTTACGTAGTAAATTAGCAATTCGTATATCATAATTACATATACTTACTGCTCAGCTTTTCTTGTGCTGAAGAAAGCTCCGATGATTCCGACAACTGCTGTTACTCCAAGACAAACGATGTTTGCAATGGCTCCGTGAGCTGAGGAAATGTTTGCAGGAGTCTGAACCTCCTGAAGAACCTCTGCATTTGAGAAGTATATAAATGCAAAGCCTTCAACTCTTGCTGAAACAATTGTAAGCAGAGCTGCGATCATAAGTGCAGGTATTGCTATTCTTTCGATGTCTGATACAAAGGTGATCACCTTTGCCACTCCATCCTTTAAGGGAATATTGGAAAGGACCAGTACGCAGACTCCCAAAGCAATTCCCAAAACCATATATCTTACAGCCACATCTACGGATGCGCCGTGGAAATATCCCTGTCCGGCAACATTTGCTCCGTATAAGATAAATGAAACGATTCCCAAAAGTAATGTAACTGCCGCAAAGCATGAACCAACTGTCTGTTTTTTTAACATATTCATCACTTATTTTCCTCCTTTTTGCCTTCCGGTATCAGGGAAAATGCTACAAATCCAAGCATACCAAGTACAAGAAGGATTGTGCTTACACTCTTAATTCCATTAAGGACATTATCCCACCATACATTTACCTTGATGGTAGAAACATTCATTATGGCACTGTTTGCAAAAGTATAGAGCTGGTACTTAAGGTTCTCTCTTGCTTTTTCTACAAGTACTGCATCGTTCTTTACAGCGTCCACTGAAAGGTAGCCCCAGGTTCCGTCTACTCCGCCTTCTCCAAGGTTAATGTGGTTATCGTTTGTGGCAAAGTCAGCAATCTGGGTTACACCTGCCATGATGCTTCCTTCAGGTGTAAAGTAGTACATGTTGTTCATCATGTCTGTAGAAATAACGCCTGTAAATGCCCACTCTTTTCTGAGAATATCTGTGATAAGAGGTGCATATGCAGAAGCATTTGTAGGTCCAAGTCTGTTGAATGCGATCATTACAGCAAGGCCCTTTGCATCCTCAAGTCCTCCCTGGAAGCCTCTAAGGTCGGTTTCACGGAGTTTCTGCTCATTGAGGTAAACTGCAACACCGTTTCTGTTGTGCTCCTGATCGTTAAATCCAAGGTGCTTAGGTCCGTTCAAGATTCCTTTTTCTGCACATCCAAGTAAAACGCCATATCCAATTCTGTTTGTAAGCATTGGATCTTCTGAAATATACTCGTAGTTACGTCCGTTGTAAGGAGTTCTCTTAAGTGTAAGGCCTGTGCCCCAGAGGTCGAATCTCTCAAGCCAGAGTCCTGAATTTCCTTCTACCAATCCCCACTCATAAGCCAGCTGTGGGTTAAAGGAAGATCCAAGAAGTGACTGTGAGTTTACATTAAAGTGATATGTTTTTCCTGTTGCCTCATCTGTATAAGCTGCTGTAAATCCGCATACACCCTCATTCTGATTAACTATAGGGTTCTCAACATTTGTAAGGACATCACTCTGGCTTCCGCCGTGAATTACAGCGCCCACTGCCTCATCAATTGTGATCTGTGAAACAAGGTCATTCCAGTAAGCATCATTTACGTTTTCAAGCTGCTCATAGCCGATTGATGTTGAATCAAATCTAAGGCCTTTGTCTTCGCCTTCTGCAGCCGGGTTATCGCTTGCAATATCGTAAACCTTACCCTTTAAAAGGTCGATCCACTCATCTGCCTTTGCGCTGTCTGCAAGAGTAACAGTAACATCCTTGTTGTAGTTTACAGGATATGTTTTATCCCAGTCCTGTCTTGAAAGATAAGTAACTGTTTCCTCGCCTGTCCAGTAGTTAAGGTCTGCATCATCAGCTACATTTGTTACTACAACATCATTTTCTACTGAGTATGTAGTCTTGTCGAACTGATCCTTGTTCCATACAAGAGCATTGCCCTTTGCCGCTGCATCTACCCCCTGCTCCTCGTTAAATCCAAGAGCTGAAAGAACATTGTTTGTAGCTTCATGTGCTCCGGCAGCTGCTGTGAAGTAATAGTCACCGTCATCTAAAATATATGTTTTTGCGTTCTTGTAATCATAGCTTGCAAGATACTTTGCAGGTACTTCGATTGTAACTTCTGCGCTCTTTCCTGCCTCTACAAACACCTTTGCAGAATTAAGGAACATGATTGCTGATTTCTCTACATTATTTGCCTTGTCATAATCTGTATAGGGCTGAGAAACATAGAGCTGAGCAAGGAAATTGCCGTCCTTGTCAGAGTTGTTTTTTACCTCAACAACAGCTGATACATTTCCGTCTACTGTATCTGTAACCTCAATGCTCTTAAGGTTCTGTTCATAATCAAGGTATGAAAGGCCATGTCCAAAGGTGTAAACCATCTCGGAATTATAATCCCAGTTAGCGCCCTGTGTAGCACCCTTTGAAGAAGATGCGTTAAATTCAGGGTTGGCGATAGCATCAAAGTATCTGGTCTCATAGTACTTGTAGCCAACATAGATGCCCTCTGCCTCCACAATGTACTCGCCGGCGCTGTAGGTTGGACTTCCACCGCCAAAAGAGCTGGCTGATGACTCATTTGAAATCTCTACATTCGGGTAACGCTCATCAAAACCGTTTGTTGCATTTGCTGCCAGAGAAGCAGCGTCAGCATAATAATCGCCGCCAAAGTTCTGCATAGCAGGAAGTGAACTGTGATCCACAACATACGCCTCTGTAAGAGCACCTGTTGCATTCACCTTACCTGTAAGGACATCAGCAATACCGATGCACTGGTAGTCGTTGATGCATCCGATGTATCCGATACCGTCTACCTCGTGGCTTCCACCCTCAGCGATATCAGAGATCAGCATTGCATTTCCTGTGTTCAAAAGAACTACAACCTTATCGCAGGTCTCTTTTGCCGCATCAATTACTGAAAGCTCGTCAGCTGAAAGCTTTAATGGATCTTCACCTGTGGCATTTCCGTAGTAGTCCACAGCCGTATCGGTTCCGTAGGTATTTGACTCTCCGCCGGGACGGGCAAATACGCAGATAGCTGTTGTATTCTCTTTATTGATCTTTGATTTCCAGTCACTTGAAAGTCCAAGTTTTTCGTACTCACCTGCAGGGACCTCTGTGATGGCAAAATCTGAAAGGTCTCCAACTGTAGTGTTGTAGATATAGTCAAAGCCGATTGAAACTTCATCAGCTCCTGTCCACATATTCTGTGTAATAACTTCATGTTTGTTAAGGAGTTTGTTCAGGTAAAAGTCCTTAAGCGTTTCATTTACCTTGACACCTGACTCCTCAAGAGCCTGCAAAAGCTCAACAGAATCCTCATTTCCGCCTCTGAAATCCTTGGCGTTATACGGATATGGTGCATAAGCAGCCAGACCAAAAAGTGCAACCTCTCTGCCCTGTGCCAGAGGAAGAACGTCGTTGTCATTCTTCATGATGACTGTTCCTTCCTGACCTTCGCGGATCGCGATATCTTTTGCCGCAGCTGCCATGTCTTCGATGGTCTTGTAATCAGAAATGAATCTGGCATTCTCCCCATCTGTCGAAGTTACATAACTCTGTGTTCCCAGCACATCATCGAGGTTCTTCCTATATGTCTCGGCAACATTTGCGCCAAGAGATGATAAGACAAGCATTGAGGCAGCCAGTGCTGACACTCCCCTCATAGCCGGAACCAATTTCTTAGTTTTCATAAATACCTCCTAAAAAAAATTTTTTATTTTTTAAACATGAACGGCATCAAAGTCCTTTTCTCTTCTTTATCTCTTCCTGCTCAGCCTTAAGATTCTTTTCCACGCCAAAGGCCAGGATCAAAAGCGCGCAGATTCCGTAGCAGACAGTTTCTATCCAGATATACGATATTGAAAGAGCCATCTTAGCTGATGCCGTCTGCACTCCCTCACCAAAGACTATTGTCGGATCAAAGCCGCTTGCTGACAAAAGTCCGTTAAAAATAGCTGTTCCAATAGGCGATGCTGCAACCATAAGTGATGAATAGATTGACATTGTAAGGCCGTCTGTGCGAAGTCCGGTCTTATATTCAATGTGGTCAATTACATCAGCCAGCATCGCAAGGATAAGGTAGCACGCCGGAGAAGAACCAAGACACTTAAGGCCCACACCGATTCCCACCAGCACAAGATTTTCAGGGAAAAGACCTGCTATCACCCCGCCGATAAAACCGATCACCAGAAAGATAAACGTAGTCTTTGCTTTTCCAATCCTGTTCGCCATAGGCATTACGATGACCACTGCTGCCGCCATCGGAACCGCTCCTGCTATAGACAGGATGGTCTGGGCAATTCCCCAGTCTCCTCCCACAATATCAAGGCCCACAACCCATTCGCAGAACTGCGTCATAGAGCCGTTCTTTATGGCTCCCGCCCACTGGAACAACAGGTAAAAGATAATGATGATCCACCACCACTTTTCGGAAGTAACGGCCTTTAGCTGCCGGCCTATGGATGCGCTCTTAATTAGCTCTTTTCCCGACTTGTTATCGGAACGAAGGTCCTCTTCGGTAACACGCTCTCTTGTAAACTTATATTGCAAAATAATTGTAAGTGCTGTGATGATTGCCACAAATATCATGACCATAAGCCACTTGCTCTGATCGTACTTTAGGATATTTGATGCAAGGATCGGGAAAACCATTGAGCCGGTTCCCATTACTCCAAGACCTGCTATATTGCTGAGGGAAGCCAGTGCACTCCTCTGCTTGCCATCTCTTGTTGAAACAGGTACCATGGTCGCATTTGCGGTATTGTATATCGGATATGCAACTGAGTAGTAAAGGTTGTAGGCAATTGCAATCCATATCATTTTTGCCGCGCCTTCAAAAGGAACTATAAACATCAGGATCGATGCTATTGAAAGAGTCGCTGCAGAAAGCAGTATCCATGGTCTAGCTTTTCCCGCCAGCACTTTTGTCTTTTCAATGAGCTGCCCAACCACCAGGTTTGCAATGATTATGAATATGGTAGATATGAGTGGCAACGCTGTAAGAAATCCATTGGAAAGGCCAAGTACTTCATTTAAATATTTCTGGAGCATGCTGGTAAAAATACCAGAGGACAACAGTGCTCCAAAGGGACCTATAAGATAGCCAAAGAGCATCTCCGGCATCTTCACATCTTCACTCTTTATCGCACTTTTAAAAAGCGGATTCTGCCACATCTTCTCGTTCATATGTTATCTATTCCTTTCGTCACCCTCATATCTATGATTCTATCCTAACAAAAAAACATAAAAAAAACGGCCGTCTGCGGAAACGGTCGTTTTTTGTCGTGAACTGTAAATATATATATTATTAGCCCCCACCTTTTGTACTCACTCTTTTGTGGGAATCAGGATGGAGAGGCGAAACCACCCGTCGTTTGCTTCGGCCTGGATGGAGCCGTCGTATTTTTCTGCGATGCTCTTCATGCTCTTGATTCCAAAACCGTGGTAGTTTGTATCGGCCTTGGTGGTAAGTGGAAGATTGTGCCTGAACTTGATCTTACCGGTATAGCGATTCTCGACATAGATCCTTACAAAGCTCTTTTGCCTGTCAATGGCCATGTGTATGAGGCGCTCCTCTTTTGCCGGAATCTTCTCAACTCCCTCAATGGCGTTATCAAGGGCATTTCCAAAGAGAGCGCTTATGTCCATGGGATCCATAAAAGACAGGATTGATCCGTCGGCCACGCAGGTAAGCTCGATGCCTCTTGCCTGGCACTTCATGGCCTCCGCGGAAAGGATTGTGTCGAGCACTCTGTTTCCGGTGTTGTAACTGGTCTCATATCTTTTGATATCCTGAAGCATCTTGTCCAGGTAGTCGTCTGTATCTGCGCCGGCACCGGCTTTCAGCGCCAGGATCTGATGTTTTAAGTCATGGTACTTCTGATTTACCAAAGCCATGCTCTCTTCCTGAATCTGGTACTGGCTGTACTGCATCTCGTACATATTTTTTAAGGTCTTGGCCTCGATGGTCTCCACAGTCTGAAGCATCAGCTCATGATAGAGATATAGCATTGAAACCGCCGCAAAATCAATGACTGTTCTTATGATAAAGAGTTCCGAAGTGTGAACCGTTGTGAACGGAGTTCCGGTAACCACGTAGGAAAGATTACTTATCGAGTACAGGATCAGCATTACAAAAAAGATTACGATAAGCTCCCACTTTCTGATGATAAGCTCCCGGTTTCGCTGTGCATTTCTTTTTTCCAGAAGTATCGCTATCCCAAGAATTACTACATATGTTATGACCATGGCAAATGCCTGATGGAAAAGATCTGTCTTTACGGCATTGTTTCTTACGCCAAAATAGTAAATCTGCCAGCCAAGAGATGCCATAAACTCCCCCAGCATGAACGAGCGTATCGTATAGTAGAACTTCTTGTAAAAATCGCCCTCAAGACACAGGTGAAAGATCAGATACATGTCCGTAATGATCACGCACATGACAAATATGAAGAAAAGACCGTATCCTCCGCCTGTAAGCTGCATGAAGATCACAAGGAAAATACCAAGAAAAGAGACAGGCAGCCATTTCCTTGGCCCCTTTCTTGTGTTGTGGTTAACCGCAAGAAACAACAAGGATGATGTGAAATAAGCAAAGGCATACCACAATCCCGGTGTATTTCCCAGTTCTGAAATCTGTCTTATTCCTATTTCCAACTTAATCTCCCATCCTTCTCATATATTCGTTAAGTGCATCAATAAGCGGCTTCTTTTTGGCTCTTGATACAAGAAGATATTCATCTCCAACCTTTACTTCGTTTCCTGTTATAGCATCCACAAACTCCAGATTCACAAGGTATCCTTTGTTACATTGAAAAAATGAAAGTCCCTCCAGTTCCTTCATGGTTTCCCGCATGGTTCCTTTGGAATTTATGATACCGCTTTTTGTATGGAAAATAAGGTCATGGTTTATCACCTCCACATAGAGGATCTCGGAAACATCTATCTTCTGCTTTATTCCGCGCTCTCCGGCAATGATATATTTCTTTTCGCTGCTCTTTCTTCGCCCGATGGCTCTTTTCATGGTCTGGGAAAAAGCGTAGTAGCTAAGGGGCTTTAGGATGTAATCCAGGGCTCCCACCTGATAGCCGTTTATGGCATACTGGGGCATGTTCGTGATAAAGATTATGATCACATCCTGATCAACCTCGCGAACCTTCGCAGCTGCGGTCATTCCATCCACGAACTCCATCTCAATATCAAGGAGAATGATGTCAAGCTCCGGCCTGTAGTCCTCCAAAAGCTCGTCTCCGTCAGTGTACTCTGAAATCTGGAATTTCTCGCCATATTCAGTTTCATACTGTCGCAAAAGAGCTCCAATCTCCCTGCGATAATTTGGATCATCATCCACAATTGCAAGTTTCAGCATATGTACCCCTCACGTTAATTATACAGTGAATTGCAGAAATGTGCCTGATACAAGTAAAGATATCTTTATCTTGTATGCGGCACATTACAAGGGAATCAGTTGTTTGTCATAACACAATGCATATTCTTTTTCATCAATTTGATAGCATGCACGTTTCGGTGTACTCCCCACTCACTAGGGTTTTCTCTGTGCCGTCGGGGAGGAACAGCGTGCAAGTAGTAGCTACCGGCACCTTAACATCAATTGTAAATTTATTATCTTCCACTTTCCAAGAGCTTATAATCTCGCCGTAGGGAGTTCTTAATTTTCCTTCTGCACTACTAAGATTGCCGCCAAGAACCGGCTTTATACGAAATGACTTGTACCCCGGTAAAAGAGGCTCAATCCCCGCAATCCTTCTGTAGAAGAAGTCGCCCACAGCACCTGATGCATAGTGGTTGTAGGAAATCATGCTGCCTGTCCCGTCATCGCCGATAGGGCAGTTGCCCTCTTCGTCAAGACCGTCCCATCTCTCCCAGATAGTGGTCGCGCCCACTCTGACTTCATAGAGCCAGGACGGGCATTTGTCGCACAAAAGCATCTTGAAGGCTTCATCCCTGTGTCCGTTATCTGCAAGAGCAAAAAGAATGTATGGCGTTCCCGGAAATCCCGTGCCGATCCTGTAGTCATTATCCCTTACAAGCTTTGCCAGATTGTCCGCTGCATTCTGCTTCTCTTTTCCCTTGAACATATCAAAAAAGATTGGAAGTACATAGGCAGTCTGAAACTCGTTCTTAAGCCTGCCGTTGCCGTCGGTTAAATATTTCCTGTAAGCCTCTGCTGCGCCCTCTGAGACCTTTCTGTACTCCAGTGCATCTTTCTTTTTCCCAAGGATTTCTGCGATCTTAGACAAAAGCATTGATGTATTGGCAAGGCTTGCTGTGGCTGTCCACTTTGCTCTCTTTTGCCACTGGCTCATCTTCGGCGCATCAGGAGCTACCCAGTCGCCAAAATGAAAGACCGGCAGTGTATTCCACAGATACTTTCTTTTTCCGAAGCTAAGAAGTCCCGCCCAGAATCTGCAGGCATTCACATATTTTTTCATCATATCATAGTTATCTGTAAGGACTCTTATATCGCCGCGGGCCAGGTACTCAGCGTAGGGAACCATGAGCGAAGCATCGCCCCAGAAGTCTATCGCCATAAGTGGCATGGTTACAGGGAATCCAAAGCCGCATGAGGGAATGGTATTGGGAATTCCGCCGCCCCTTCCCTGCTCTGCTCTCATGTCTTTGAGCCACTTTTTAAGGAACCTTCCCGTGTCGTAGTTGTAAGCAGCTGTCCTTGCAAAAAGAGCTATATCTCCGGTCCAGCCCATTCTCTCATCCCTCTGCGGACAGTCTGTAGGGATGTCCACGAAGTTTGACTTTGCTCCCCACCTGATGTTTTCCTGAAGCCTGTTTATCATCTCATTTGAGCAGGTAAAAGAGCCGTTGTCCCTAACGTCGGAGTAGAGCGCCCTTGCAGTCACTTTTACCTTGGAAGGCTCTATTCCCTTTACGCTGACATAGCGAAATCCCATGTAGGTAAAAGAGGGGCAGTACTCCTGGTGTCCATTCTTACAAATATAGCGGATCTGCGCCTTGGCGGAGCGGAGAAAGTCGGTGTTAAGGCTTCCGTCGGGATGAAGAACTTCAGCATGACGCACGATTATCTCCTGTCCCTTTTCTCCTTCAATCTCAAGGTGCACCAGCCCCGCGAAGTTCTGTCCAAAGTCGTAGATGAGCTCATCCCCGATTTTGTTTACAGACACCGCCTCAAAAGTCTCATGCTCTTTTACCTGAGAACTGTAGTCCGCCAAAAGATCAGGCGTAAAGGTAAGCTTACTTTCGCTTACCTGTTTGAAGAACATAGTGTTCTCATTTACCGTTGCATCGTACTCCTCGCCATCGTATATATCCGCCATCAGCACCGGGCCGTTCATAGAAACATCCCAGGACTTGCCTGTTGCAATAACACTTTCTTCGCCGTCCTCGTATTCAATGCGAATCTCGCACATAAAGCTCTGCTTATCGGCTGTTACCCTGTTTTCTCTGGAGTAGACAAAAGAGCCCACGGCCCAGCCTCCGGAAACAGTAGCCACAAGAGTATTATTTGCCTTTAAAAGCTCCGTGACATCATAGGTCTGGTACTGAAGATTTGTCTTATAGGAGGTAAAACCGGGAGTAAGGAAAAGATCTCCAACCTTTTTGCCATTTAAATCCATCCTGTACATTCCGATGGCTGTGGCGTAAAGTCTTGCCTTTTTAACCGTCTTTTTCTTAAGCTCAAAGGGCCTTTTAAATACCATAACCTTTGGAGAAACCTTTTTCTCGGTAAAAACGTAGTCACCGTCTGTGATGAATTTTCCCGACCACTTTTCACCCATCTTCCCCGTTTCAAAAGTAATCTCAGCCTTTGCTTCCTCACCGTTATCAGCCCTTGCGGTTAAAATAGCCTCATATACAGTGCGTGGCTTTAGCGCAGGGCCATCATAGATAAAAAACTGTTCCTCTAAAATTTCCTTTTTAAAACTGCCGATTGTCAGTTCCTGGCTGACTATGCGCACACCCTTTACATTGCTTTCAAAGGACCATGCAAAGCGTGGCGCTGTGTTATCTGTAACGCACCCCTTTAAAAGATCTTCAACTGTAAATTCTTTTATATTAAACATTTTTGTCTCTCTTTCCCCAAAAACAAGGTTCACTTCTTATCCGGGATCTGTAATGTCAGGCATCTGCAATTCTCGACATCTATAAATTTCCGGCATCTAAGTCCCATCACCTTATGTCAATGGTGCAGGAACTTGATCCATTCTTTTGCCCTGTGGCGGTAAGTGTGAGTTTGCCTGCTTCTTGCGCCCTTACGATAGCCAGCATTTCACCGTAGTAGGTAAAGGTCTCATCCTTAAGATATCCGTCAGGATTGTACGGGCAGGCATTTCCCAAGGCAAGCAGTTCTCCGCCTGTGACACTTACCTTTATCCTGTCCTTCTCCATCGGCTTTACCACGCCGTTTTCATCGGTAATAGCGATTCTGATATAGGATAAATGGCCTTTACAGACGCACTCTTCCTCAGGCTTTATGGTGATGATATTCTTGCTTCCCGCCGTACTTAAGCTGTCTCTTCCTATCTCGTTTCCGTATTTATCATAGCTTACAGCTTCTATAGTTCCTTTTCTGTAGGAAACTGTAAATCTGAAGACACAGTCTTTTCCCTTCTTCCTGCCCTCAGAAACACCGTTTACAAAAAGCTCCACTTCTTCTGCTCTTGCATAGACCTCAACTTCGCTTCTGTAGCCCTCGCATCCGTCATAAGACCAGCTCCTTATGGCATCCGTCATTTTCCATGCAGAAGGTGTGTGCTTTCCCGTCTGGTAAACAGGTTTTACCGCTATAAAAGGTCCCTTTTTTCTGTCCAGTGCAACTAAAGTGTAATAGGCTTCTCCCAGGGGTCTTCCTGTGATATCCAGTCTTCCTGAGCCTGCAGTAAGCCAGCCTGCCGGGTCTGCGTTTTTTGGAGCATAGTCCTCGTATTCCCAGGATCCTATTCCCGCTTCCCCGATGTAGTCCTGACCTGCCCAGACAAAATCCCCTATGACGCCGGGATTTCTTTTTGCAAACTCATAGAACTTATAGGCATCCTTGCAGAAGGTTTCACTGCCAAGGATAAGTCTTTCGGGATATTTTTTCAGATCCGTTTTGTATCTGAGGATACCATAGTTGTAGCCTGCGATGTCCATGTTTGCAAAAGCATCCCTCGTCTTAACATCACAGGGGTAAGTCGCTGCGCCGACTTTCATGAAAGTATCGCCCAAAATTCCCGCCATCTGATTGTAAAATTCACTGCCGACTGCAGTTTTCTTTTTGCCGGGATTCTCTGCATCTTTTTTGGCTTTCTCATCACTGTAGATTCCAAAGCCCATGGAATAGAGCCAGTTGAAAAAGATGTTTACACCGCAGCTTACCGGCCTTGAAGCATCAAGTTCATGAAGATACTCTGTCATCCGCCTTGTAAGCACTATTCCGCGCTTTTCTCCTGTCTCAGCCACTTCATTTCCCGTGGAGTACATGACTACGCAGGGATGGTTATAATCTTTTTCAACCATTGCCCTTAAGTCTTCTTTGTAATTCTTTTCCACAAATCCTGCATAGTCGTGCATATTCTTGTGGATGTACCACATATCCACGTATTCATCCATCATGTACATGCCGTACTTGTCGCAGGCATCCAAGAGGTATTTTGAACACGGATTATGTGCGCTTCTTATGGCATTGTAGCCCCACTTTTTAAGGAGCTTAACTCTGCGCTCTTCCGCGTCAGGATCTGTAACTGCGCCCAAGAGCTGATTGTCTGAGTGAATGCAGGCGCCGCGAAGAAGAATTCTTTTGCCGTTGACCCTCATACCGTTTTTTCTGTCCCAGGTAAGGGTCCTGATTCCAAAGTTTTCTCTGGTATGATCGCCCTTATATTCTATTTCTATAGTGTAGAGCTTTGGGCTTTTTGCGCTCCATAAATAGACATCTTTAAGCTCTATTTCTGTCTCTTTGTTACTTGGTGCGCTTCCGCTTGCAATGAGCCTCTTTCCCTCATCATTTGTGAATATCCTGTATCTGATATTTTCTGAAGAAGCACTTGTATTCGTGAGCACTTTAAGCCCGATCATAGCATCCCCTTTTCTGTAGGTTTTGTCAAAAGGAGTTGTTGAAATGGTTCTTACTTTTACTCCACCCAACTCAATGTGCTCTTTTTCGGCGACATACATCCAGACCGGCCTGTAAATGCCTGATCCAGAGTACCATCTGCTGTTTGGCTGGTCTAAATTGTGAGCGATAACCTTTATCTCGTTCTCATTCTCTTTTCCCTCTCCAAAGCAAAGATTCTCAGCAGGAAAAGCTCTCTCGGTGTAGCCATAGTCCCACTTTTTCTGCAGCTTTCCGTTTATATAGATTTCAGGGCTTCTGTAAACTCCCTCGAATTCAAGGATAATGTCCTTATTCCTGTAATCTTCCGGGAGGTTAAAGCTCTTTTTATACTCATAGTCTCCACCTTCAAAGTAGCCAAGATTGTGGATTCCCGGATTATTTATGCTGCGGTTTTCAGAAAGCATGGCGTCGTGAGGAAGTGTGACCGCTTTGTACTCATCCTCTTTATCTATTCTCTTATATGACCAGCCTTCGTTAAAATCTATCTTCTGCATGTTTTGCTTCCTTCCTTAAGTGCTCCATGATTTTATATCGCAATACTGATATGATATAAAACTTGAGCTATTGAATAGTATCATAGCAATTCTACATATCATTTTAATATAAAAAATGCGCCCTGCGATATGCAGAGCGCAAACTGTTCCTTTTTTACCATGAAGTGTCAAAATCATGTAAGTTCATCCAATGTGCTGCCGTAGGAAGACAAAAACTCATTCACAAAGTCCACCACCTCAGGAAGTTCCTTATAGAGATTGCGGATGGCCTTTCCTGTGCTTTCCTTGGCGGTACGGAACTCACTGTTTCCGGCATTTGTCTCACCGATGCACTTGATAAGAGCAGAAAGCTTGTCTGCTGCCTTGACGAGCCTTCGCATATAGCGTTCCTCATCAGTGTCCTCGGGCTTAAAGATTTCCTCAAAGGAAGGGCGCAGATCCTCCGGTAGTTTCTCCAAAAGCTTGTCATCAGCGATAGCTTCAACCTGTTTGTAGGCCTGCTTTAGCTCATCATTGTAATATTTGACAGGCGTTGGCATATCTCCGGTTATGATCTCCGAGGCATCGTGGTAAAGCCCGATAAGCGCTGCCTTGTTGGCATCAAGGTGCTTGCCGTATCGCACATTTCCTATTGTGCAGAGAGCGTGTGCAATCATTGCAACTTCCATGGAATGTTCGCATAGATTCTCTTCCCTGGTGTTGCGCATAAGCGCCCATCTGTTGATATATTTCATTCTGGATATAAGTGCAAAAAAATTGTAATTCATTTCCCCTCCAAATCAAATATAGGATCAGTCCATAAGAGTCTCAATCTCATCAATGATACCGCCGATGTAATCAATTGTATCAAGAAGAGCTGCATCGGTAGTAACGTCAACGCCAGCCATCCTGGCAAAGCCGATAGGATCTACAGTGCTGCCTGCTGCAAGAGTCTTTTTCCAGTCATCAACAGCCGGTTGTCCCTCATTAAGAATTCTCTTCATGACCTGTGTTGCGATCGTAAGGCTTGCGCTGTAGCTGTAAGAGTAAAGTCCCATGTAGTAGTGAGGCTGGCGCATCCAGGTGAGTTCACACCCTTCTGTAAGCTCCACATCATCACCCCAAAACTTCTCAAGAACGCCCTTAAATATCTCATTAAGCTTCTCAGCAGGAACTGCTTCGCCCTTATCCACAATCCTGTAAACCTCTCTCTGATAAGCTGCCTCCAGAAGGTGCGTAACAAAGTTGTGATAATAGGTGTTTGAAATCTGTGATGCAAGGACCCATCTGCGGAATCTCTTGTCATCTCCGCTCTTTTTCTTGAGGTATTCTGCCATCAAAAGCTCATTTATTGTTGAAGGAGCTTCCACCACGTACTGTGAAACATCGGTATCAAAGATGCTCTGCGCATCTCCGCAGGCCTTGAAATGTCCTGCATGTCCCAATTCGTGAGCCAGGGTAAAGACATCGCTCATCCTCTCATTCCAGGATAACAGAATAAAAGATCCGTTTCTGTATGGGCTTGCACAAAAGCCGCCTGTAGATTTGCCAACGTTTTGGGCAAAGTCAATCCATCTTTCCCTGTAGGCTGTTTCCAGCATTTCCCTGTACTCCGGTCCCATTATGGAAAGGCCGTCCATGATATATTCCTTGGATTTCTCAATCGTAACCTTTGGATCATAGTCGGGGTCAAGTGTGATCTTAAGATCCACATAGGTCATCTTGTCAAGTCCGTGGGCCTTCTTAAGAAGCCTTGCATACTTTCTCATGTGAGGAGAAAGCTTCTCCATAATAAGGTCAATCTGACGGTCATACATCTGCCTCGTCACTTTTTGACCGAATAAGAGGTAATCAAAAACGCTGTCATAATGTCTAAGGTCAGCGAAGATCTTCTCTGTTCTTATGTGAGCGCCATACTCAGCAGCGGTTGTGTACATGTAGTCCCTTAGCTTATTGGAAAATGCCTTAAATGCTGCGCGGCGAACCTTAGCATCTTTTTCATACTCATAATTATCCTCGAAAAGAGAATAGCCCAGCGGATGCTTTACTCCATCCACCTCAAAATCGGGAAACTGCATATCAGCAAGCTTGGTTGTCTCATAAAGCTGATAAGGTGCAGCAATTGTCTCGTTAAGAGAAACCAGGGCAGCCTCTGTCTCGGCTCCCAATCTGTGAGGCTTATTTCTAAGAACATCCTCAAGATAACCTTTGCCGATGGTTGCTGTCTTAAGCGCTTCTTCGACAACTTTAAGTGGCGCATCGGAAATCTCGCTTGAAATAAATGAAAGTCTGCTAAAAATCTGTGAGGTCTCCGATGATACGATGGACTCAGTCTTTTTTGCCTCTGCATCCGTATAATCTACAGATACATTCAGACTCGCGTACTCGGAAACAAGGAAAAGATCCTTAAGGAGCCCGGCATAAACCTCCAGGCACTCATTCATCGCCTCTTTCGTGCAAAGTTTCCCCTTATACTTATCCTCTATCTCCTTGCTGCGATCGTTGCACCCATGAAGAACCTTAAGCATGTCCTCCTTGGTCTTATAAAGTCTTGAAGTATCCCATTTGAGGTTCTCCGGAACTTCACTTCTCTTTTTTAAAGTTTCTGCCATTTAATATTCCTCCAACACTGCTTATTTCTATATTCTTATAAACTATAACCGCTAATCGATCAGAAATTCTGCCATTACCGTATTGCTGACATCAAGGCCTTTCTCTGTAAGGCGCAGGAATTCAGCTTCATTTGCTTCTTTCCCATTACCAGGATAACCGGATTCATGAAAATGCACTTTCTCCAGGAGTCCGAGCCCAACATATTTCTCTATAACACTCCCGTACACTTCATTTATCTTTTTCCCAAAAAGTTTCTGAAATTGTCCTGTATCGACACCCTTTGTAAGGCGAAGTCCCAGGAACATGAACTCCTCCATCTGCCCGTTAACGGTCAGCTCTTCGATGTTTTCGCATATGCTGAGAAATTTGGGCTCCACGCTGTCATTCCTAGGTTCCTCACTTCTGCCTAAATCACCTTCATTCCCAGATCTTAATCGGATATCAGAAAGCACATCCACATATTTTCCTATGTCCCTCAAATTGCTCCAGCGCACATTCTCAACCATCGATGCAGCGCCGATACCGAACCCCAAGTAATTGCCCCTTTGCCAGTAAACCTTGTTGTGGCGGCACTCATATTTATCGTATGCCTCTATGGCATCCGCCTCTTTTTTCCCGGCGGTTTCAGGCCTTAGCGCATAATTTGAAATCTCATATCTATGATATCCGTATTCTGAGAGTAATTGCAAGGTTTTGTGATACATCAGCCTGTCTGTCTCTTCATCAGGGAGATTGAGGTCCATGTCAAAAAATGGCGTCCCCTCCTCCACAATCAGACTGTAGGCGGAAATATGTTCAGGCCTTAGCTCAGTGACTTTTTTTATAGTGCTCACGTAGGAATCAAGACTCTGCCCCGGGAGCGCACTCATTATGTCGATGTTGATATTGTCAAAGCCTGCTTTCCTGGCATTTTCATAGGTTTCAAAAAACATCTTTGCATCATGAAGTCTTCCAAGCCGCTTTAGTTCCTCGTCATTAAGAGACTGGGCTCCAATGCTGAGTCTGTTGATTCCCGCCTGTCTATAGTCCAAAAGCTTCTCATACATGGCTGATGCAGGGTTTGCTTCTATCGTGATCTCAGCATCCGCTCTGAGTGAGAATTTTGTCCTGATCAGTTCCAGAATTTCCACAATATACTTAGCTTCCACAAAGCTTGGCGTTCCTCCGCCAAAAAACACGGAGATTACCTCATATCCCATGCCATTGAATTTATCTGTCCAAATCGAAATCTCTTTTCCCAGGGCAAAAAAATAGCTCTCTATCCGGTCAGCTCCCGCATTAAAAGAAAGAAAGTCGCAGTAAAAGCACTTCCTTGCGCAAAAGGGGATATGAACATAGATAGAAAGCTGTTTATTCATGGAAACACTTCCTTAGCCTTAGTACCAATCATTATAACATATTACTCCTGCCATTAAATATCGCTTATTATCATGCGGAATATATAGTTATATTAAATGGCCAGAGCAATATTGTCGTGTCCCACGTTATGGCCATTTTCTTCATCCCATTCATCGAAGATATCAACTTTTGGGTTTTTTAGTAGGTCTTTATACAAATCACTATGATAGAATTCAGCTATCTTTGCTGCATCCCTTTTGGGGCCGCCGGAAACAGTAGTGTAGATGCTAAGGTTGATTCTTTCGAAGTATTCAAGGCCAGTAGCTATGTCTTTTTCAAGCTGCTCAAATGTCTGGTACTCCATGCCGTACATGAGATTTATCCAGCCAAAATGCCCGGAAAGTTCAACAGCGTCAACGTGTGGCAGCCCTTTTCTTAAAATGTCCTCACGTATGTGCTCATCAAAGGTTTCCACGCCGCAGCGGAAAATCACATCTATATCTTTTTCCTTAAAAAATTCCGTATAAAAAGGATTGCTTTTCCTGAAAATGTAGTGTCCTTCAAGGATTACGGTTTTTATGCCCTTTAAAAGACAAACCTGCCTTATATAATTCATTGTGGAAAAAGGCAGTTCCGTGTAGGATGCGGAGCATGTAACGTCCAGGCAGCTACAGCCAATTTCTTTTCCCCGAACTAACTCTAAAACTTTTTTGTTAAAAGCATCGCATTCAAGAACTGTGGACGCTTTGTCATCCTGATAGTCGCAAAAAGCGCATTTTCCCCAGGAACAGCCCATGGAGACCAAAAGGACATTTTCTCTTTTGAGAGCACTTTTATTATCGAACTGATATCTTACAAGATCATGTATCATACATTTACCTCATGGGCTGGCGCTGTTTCTGCGCTATCTGTGGTTATTGCATCAGTTCCGTCATCTTCAAGGAGAATTCCGGATCTTTTGTAAAGAGCCTTTGAAAGATACAAAAACGGAGTGTCGCATACTGCTATCATCATCTCAATAATTGAACCGGCAATAGCCATCTCGATGCAGTATGACACAGGATAAACTCCCGCAAAAGCAAGGATTGAAAACGCAAAGTTCTCAAGGCAGTTGCAGACCATTGTGGAAATGTTGTTTCTAAACCACATAAATCTTTCACCGGTTTTTTCTTTGATCTTCTGGTAAAGAATGACATCACACCAGTTTGAAACAATGAACATAAATCCTGACGCTATAGTTATTCTGGCAGACATTGCAAACACGACCTTAAGGCTCGGATCCACTGCATCATAAGCGTTTGGCACAAATGCCAGCGTGATCTGTGCGAAAGCTATATATAAAACAAGAGCTGCTGCTGCGAGCTTTACTGCGTTTTTGCTGGCTTTATCGCCATATTTTTCATTGAGGATATCTGTTGCAAGATAAGTGGAGGCAAAAAGTACATTGCCAAGAGAGACAGAAATACTGCCCAGATCAATTTGTTTGGAAACCTGTATATTGGCAAATACAACGGCAAGTGCCATCCATACAAACAGCCCTTTCTTGCCAAAGAGTCTGTCCATAACGATCACTCCGCTAAAGCAAAGTACAAGTTCCGTAATTCCAAGTAATAAATTCATTTTTCTAACCTTTCTTTAACTTCAGAGCAAGATTAGAAAAAAGCTCTGCGTAATTTACGCAGAGCCATAGAATATACACTAAGTATCAATCTAATCAGCCCTGGTTTTGTTTAACGACAGGATGGTGCAAACGAACTGTCGAGTCAGCGGACAAGCCCCTGACAAATTCAGTATGATACATTATTTTTCTTACAGAGTCAAATAAAATCAAGTAGAGGTATAAGGTTTCCCTACTCGTGCGAGGCGCAGGCTGCCTCATGGCAGCATCTTCCTTTCAGCGCCCATGCACATAGAAAAAGACCTCGTACCGGTGAGAAGATACGAGGTCCTAAATGTTCAATAAATATATTTACAAAATTAAGATTAAGCCATCTTGTTAACAGCAACAGCAAGACGAGAAACTTTTCTTGAAGCTGTATTCTTCTTGAATACACCCTTTGACTCAGCCTTGTCGATAGCTGATGTAGCAGCAAGAAGTGCCTTAGCAGCCTCTTCCTTGTTGCCAGCCTCAATTGCTGTTCTAACCTTCTTGATCTCTGTCTTAACAGCAGACTTGATCATCTGATTTCTGTCAGCCTTCTTCTTATTAACTAATACTCTCTTCTTGGCGGATTTAATATTTGCCATAATTACCTCCGAATTAATACGTCATTATTATTGTTTAATATACACGTGTGCGCATTAAGCCGGACACGGACAGTTAATGCCACATACGTAGAAATATTCTAGATGAAAAACCATAAACTGTCAATAGATTTTTCGAATGTGTCATGGTATTATAAATCTATTCTGTGAAGAAATCTTGTCAGATATATTATGTCTGACAGGATTACAACTTAAAGTATTATAACATACCTGGCATTCGCAATGAAATAAATTTGAATAAAGATGAGGTAATACAATTGGATCAGAGTAAAATCAGGAATTTTTGTATAGTTGCACATATAGATCACGGCAAATCAACACTTGCCGACAGAATGATAGAAAAGACCGGAGTTCTCACCAGCAGAGAGATGCAGAACCAGGTCCTTGACAATATGGACATCGAAAGAGAACGTGGTATCACCATAAAATCTCAGGCAGTCCGCATGATCTACAAGGCAAAAGACGGCCAGGAGTACACTTTCAACATGATAGATACCCCCGGTCACGTTGACTTTGGCTATGAGGTTTCAAGGTCTCTTGCTGCCTGCGACGGCGCAATCCTTGTGGTTGACGCTTCACAGGGTGTAGAAGCTCAGACCCTGGCTAATGTTTATATGGCTTTAGACCACGACCTTGATGTTTTCCCTGTCATCAATAAGATAGACCTTCCAAGTGCGCAGCCTCAGGAAGTCAAGGATGAAATTGAAGACGTTATCGGCATCGAAGCTCAGGACGCTCCACTTATTTCCGCCAAAAACGGCATCGGCATAGAGGATGTTCTTGAAGCGGTTGTAACTAAGATTCCTGCTCCAAACGGTGATTCTAATGCCCCTTTAAAGGCGCTTATTTTTGACAGTATCTACGACTCCTACAGAGGAGTTATCGTTTTTGTAAGAGTCCGCGACGGCGTTATCAAAAAAGGTATGCGTGTTAAGTTCATGGCTACAAACGCCGAGGCGGAAGTTGTTGAGGTCGGTTACTTTGGTCCCGGCAGGTTTATTGCCAGTGACGAGCTTACAGCCGGTGATGTTGGCTATTTTACCGCTTCCATCAAGAATATTCAGGACACCCGCGTAGGTGATACAGTAACAGATATGGCTAATCCCTGCTCAGAAGCTCTTCCGGGCTACAAGAAGGTCATGCCTATGGTTTACTGCGGTCTTTACCCTGCAGATTCCGCTCACTATTCAGATCTTAGAGATGCTCTTGAGAAACTTCAGCTCAACGATGCTTCTTTATTCTATGAACCCGAGACTTCCCAGGCCCTTGGCTTTGGATTCAGAGCAGGTTTCCTTGGGCTTCTTCACCTTGAAGTTATCCAGGAGAGACTTGAAAGGGAATATGATCTCAACCTGGTTACCACTGCTCCTTCCGTTGTTTACAAGGTTCACAAGACAGACGGCACAGTTTTTGACCTGACAAATCCTACAAACCTTCCTGATCCTTCAGAGATTGAATACATGGAAGAGCCTATCGTCAACGGCGAAATCATGGTTACAACGGACTATGTAGGTGCGATCATGCAGCTCTGCCAGGAGAGACGCGGTAAATACCTGAGCACTGACTACATTGAACAGACCAGAGCTATTCTTAAGTATGAACTTCCTCTTAATGAGATCATCTATGATTTCTTTGATGCGCTTAAATCACGCTCCAGAGGTTATGCTTCCTTCGATTATGAGCTTAAAGGATATGAAAAGTCAGACCTCGTTAAGCTCGATATCCTTATCAACAGGGAAGAAGTCGATGCCCTCTCCTTTATCGTGCACAAGGACGGAGCTTATGAAAGAGGACGCAAAATGTGTGAGAAGCTCAAGGAAGAGATTCCAAGGCATCTTTTCGAGATTCCTATCCAGGCTTCTGTCAGTGGCAAGGTTATCGCCAGAGAAACCGTCAAGGCTTACAGGAAAGACGTTCTTGCCAAGTGCTACGGCGGTGATATAACCCGTAAAAAGAAGCTTCTTGAGAAGCAAAAAGAGGGTAAAAAGAAAATGCGTCAGATCGGAAACGTAGAAGTTCCGCAGTCCGCATTCCTCAGCGTGTTAAAACTTGATAATACGGATTAACGTATAATTTACTGCACAGATAAGGATTATCTGTGCAGTCGAAAATAGCAAGATTTAAAATCATTTTAGGTTATAGGATACCAATAATGGACAATATTAAAAGGATACTTAAGATTGTCGTTTCAACGGTTGCAGTGGCGGCAATTATCTATATGCTATGGGTTCTTGCAAGAGCCGGCACATATACCGTACTTTCAACCGATGACTTTTCTCATGGTGTTGACCTTGGAATTTACAGAGAGTTTTTCTTAAAGCACATTTTTTATTCACTATTTTTTACAGGACTCATCTACCTTATCTGGCAGGGAACATTTTTTTCCATGTTCATACAGGCTCTTTTCAGTCCTATAAATGGCTTTATGTATCCGCAGCTGAGAATAGTTATGATAATAAACGTGATCCTCATCTTCGCTTCTTTACTATTTCTCATTTATGAGCTGTTCCAAAGAGCCCCCGGAAAAAGCAGATTTCTAATTCCGGTTGTGGGCGCACTTTCAATATTTTCGCTCTTTGGTTTTATTACCTACTATGAAGTTCTATTCTGGTATTCAGGAAGCACTTCCTACGGATTTCCGTTTTCTGTAATGCTTTTTGGCCTTACCTTTACCCTGCGCTATTACAGACTCGGCAAAAGATCTGACATGATTCTTGCAAAGGTTCTTGGTTTTCTTGCAGGTGGCGGAACCCTGATGGTGGCTGGCGCCGGATGTTACATTGCCCTGCTCATACTGATTTTTTATTCTGTTAAAAATCACTATGTTGATTACGATGGAAGAAGGATCTTTAAATGGTGGTTTATCGGAGCCCTGGTAAATACTGTTGCTCCCGGAAATTTTTTCAGAAAAATGCAGTCACCTTCCTCAGGAGGTCTTATCCCGGCTGTTAAAAGCTCAATTAAAATCTGTCTGCGCAACTACTATCACCTTATCAAAGAAGATTTTCTTCTCCAGATTCTTCTTTTGTTTGTGATCATCGGCATAATTATTGGCCTTATCTTGAAGAAAAAGTCAGCCAAAAGAGATTTGAAGCTCCTTACAATAATCGCTATCCTCTCTCCCGTATCTTCCTGGTTTGCAGCTTTCCCTGCAACACTTGGATACGGCGCAACGTCGGGTCTTGCCAACAGGTGTGATTTTTTGTTAAATGGCTGTTTTATTTTATCAGCAATATTTTCTGCAATTGTTATCGGCTACGTACTTGCCATGCTGCTTGGGAAAAAAAGCAGTTTCTTTGCGCCGATTTTGGTTACTACCACTATTTTCTTAAGTGTCATCCTTCCGGGTGATATTAATGCAAACAAGTTCGCTGAAATCGAGCATCAGCTCGCAAGCGGCGAAATACCTCAGTACTATGCAGAATGTAAGAACTTTGTGGAAAATCTTTACGGTTATCCAAAGGGGAGCGATGTTGTAATATCTATAGACGAGATTCCCAGAGCGGTTACAAACACCCATGAATTCTATGATTTTGGAGATCCGTCAAATCCTGAATTCTGGATAAATGAAGCTCTGGCAACCTACTATGGCTTTAAGAGTTTTTCCGCCAAGTAAATCATGTTCGCATAAAAATATTTGTTCTAGGGAGAGCGCCGGAAATATCTATTTTACTTACTAAAAAGGGAAAGGCCACATTTCATTAAACTGTGTGAAATGTGATCTTTCCCTTTTTTATCCTTATTTTTTTCTATCGCGATTCTGAGAGGCATGCTCTTTAAGTTCTTCAAGACTCGTCTTGAATTCCTCTGAATCCATATTTGTATCGAGGATTGTACGGTTTCTGTACCAGTCGAAGAAACTCTTTACCGGAGACGGTGTCACCTTCTCCATCATTATGCGGTACTTGGTGTAGAGCTCAAACACCTCCTCCTTGACATCATTTACATATGCTGACGGGTTCAGTGAAATTTTTTCCTTGGCCGCATTAAATGACTTCTCCAGAGATGAACTGATTACATCAAGTCTGCCTCCGATTCCTGAGCTGATTGCTCCGACAGTAGAGCCTATTCCGTTTCCGATTCCGGAACTTATCGCCCCTACTGTAGAACCTATTTCACTTCCAATCTCCCCAACTTTCTCGGTAATACCATCGACTCTCTGCTCGATTCCCTCTTTTACCTCTTCTCCTTTAAAAGCAATAAGAACATCAAGGCGCTTTTGCATCCTTGCCATTTCTGCCTTGGCTTTTTCCATGTAAATAAGGACGTCCCTAAGTTCTATGGCTGTTCTGAAGGCCACAGCAAAATCAAAGGTGACGTATATAGTCGTAAGGATCGTGATGATCGACATAAACATATATGGGATCATCATAAGAAATTTCTCTATTGGAAGCTGCAGAAAATGGGAAAAGATAACCGTCAAAAGCCCCCAGAAAAGTGTGGATTCAAGGCAGATATATCCCTTGAAATTAAACTTCTTGTGGGAATACGTCCAGTATCTTACTTTAAAAAGAGCCTCCATCAAAACCCCGGTTATCAGCTCAAGTGTAGTTGCTCC
>SVFZ01000020.1 GCA_015056585.1 Butyrivibrio sp.
TAAGAGAAGTAATTGCAAGGCCACTCTTTTCAGAAATTGTTTTTATTGGAACTCCGTCTTCCTGCCAAAGTACATATAGAATTCTCCCCTGAGGACCGTTGAAAGCATCAACATCTTTCTCCGAAAGAATTTTCTGGAAAACACGATCTCCAAGCTGTTTGACTTTTGTAACTAAAAATCCACCATTTGCCTTCATTTAAAAAACTCCTATATAGTAGTTTTTTAAATTCTACTATATAGGAGTAATTATGTCAATCGCTTATAATGGGATGCCTATTGGAGTGACTGCGTCATCAAAAATCATCCTACTCACTAATATTATAATTCAAATATAATCGATTATGTGTAATTTTTTGGCCGTCTAAAACAGCCTATTTTATTCCAAAAGCAGAATAAATATTCAGAAGCTCATTTCACATTTACTCCTCAGTAATAGCGCCAAGTGGGCATCCGTTCTTGGCATCTTCTGCACTTGCAAGCAATTCCGTCGAAACCTCTTTTTCAGTAGCAACTGCCAAACCAGAATCCCCCATTGAAAAGGCTTCAGGGCAGGTGGATGCGCACAATCCGCATCCAATACATGTTTCATTTACTTTATACTTCATAAACATCCTCCTTTAAAAACATCTCTCTTTTCGCTCTTTTTTACAGTGTTCTATATTTCCGCAACGGTAGCAAAGTTCGTTATCGCAGATTCCTTCTTTGTCAAAGAAAGAACGGATATTGTTTACTGTGGTCTCGGCTATGTTATTCAGGGCCTCTTCCGTAAGAAATGCCTGGTGTGATGTCACTATGACATTTGGCATGGATATGAGTCTTGATAAAAGCTCGTCATTAAGGATATGACCTGATCTGTCCTCAAAGAAAATATCAGCTTCCTCCTCATATACATCAAGGCATGCTGCACCGACCTTGCGGGCTTTGATTCCTTCAAGAAGTGCCTCGGTATCAATAAGGGCTCCTCTTGAAGTATTGAGGATCACGACACCCTTTTTCATCTTTTCGATGGCATCAGCATTTATCATATGCCTGGTATCATCCGTCAGAGGGCAGTGAAGGGATATGATATCACTCTTTTCGAAAAGCTCATCAAGTGTGACATACTCTATTCCGCTGTCCTTAGCAGGATATGCGTCATAAGCTATCACCTTCATGCCAAATCCGCGGCAGATGTCTATGAATATACGCCCGATTTTTCCCGTTCCAACTACACCTACCGTCTTTCCGTGAAGGTCAAAGCCTGTCAGCCCGCTGAGAGAGAAATTGAACTCTCTTGTCCTGTTGTATGCCTTGTGGATCCTTCGAACCGAGGTAAGAAGAAGTGCTGCTGCATGCTCGGCAACGGCATAGGGTGAATATGCAGGAACATGAACAACATGTAGCTTCCCATATGCATGCTCAACATCCACGTTGTTATAGCCTGCACATCTGAGAGCAATCATCTTCACTCCGTTTTCATAAAGTCTGTCGATAACCTTGTCGCTGACCGTATCATTTACGAACACACAGACAGCATCGCAGCCCTTGGCAAGATCCGCTGTATCTTCAGTCAGCTTAGTCTCGAAAAACTTGAATTCAACATCATTTCTGCTCCCGTACTGCTCAAATGATGGTTTGTCATATGCCTTGGTATCAAAAAATGCTACTCTGATCATGTGCTTACCTCCTGTCCTCTCCAATCACAGCAGATTCAAAAAACTTATTCCAACGTCAAAAGAAGCGCCATCTTGAACTTCTTTATTGCTTTTACGGAATGAATACCTTCCTTCGCAAAATGGAAATTCTCACCGGCTTTTATCGGATGTTCTTTTCCCTCATATCCGATAATTCCCTCGCCATCCAATGCGAAGATAATAGCCTCTCCCGGTGCTGCATGTTCCGAAAGCCCGGTACCTTCATCAAACGCCATGACTACAAATTTCATTTTGTCATTATGGACCACATCCATATTTACTATTTTACCATCCTGATATGGTACAAGTTCTGCCAGTTTAAATACCTCGCCTGCTCTTACTGCTTCATTCATCTTATCGTCCCTCCTTAATGCTATCTCTGTGTATACTGCGCCTTCAGATGTTCTTATTCCAACCGGAACGTCAGTATCTGTTACTATACACTCACCACTCTTCAGCTTTTTACTGAATCCATCCGTTCCATATATCTCCACGCTGCCTTCTGCAATAATCAGAAGTTTGTGATAAGGATAGATCTCAGCACTAATATCTGTGGCTTTTGCAAGAGAAAAATATGCTATATAATTCTCTCCGCCATGTACCTCTTTTGATATTGTGCATCCCGGAACAGGCTTATTATCCTGCGCTATTGAAAAGACCTCTCCTACTTTTTCTTTCATAGCTCACCGCCTTATCCGACTCTTACATCAGGATTTTTTTCGCCAAACTTTTCTTTTAATATTCCACTAATCTCATCGCGCCCTTTTCCCAGTTTCTCCATATTTTTGATTGTCTTATATGCCGCAAATAGAGTGGATGGTCCAATCTCGGAACTGAAATACCCAATACCTTGATTCCAGGCAAGGAGTTCAAAAACATCATCAAGGGCAGCACTATCTAATCCGTGGATATATGCTTTCACCAGCTCTCTTGTAGCCTGGCGCATTCTTCCTGCCCCGACTGCATTCGTCAGGGATAGCAGAAGTCTTGTTTCATACGGCAGATAGCGATTATCATCATTCCAGGTCAGGTCCCAGAAGTTCACTGCAATATTCCCAAGCTTTTCATCAATAAGCGGCATATTTGTCAGAGCTGCAGGTCTCATCGGGATATCCTTTTCTTCCTGCTTTACTTCAGTTCTGTAGAAATATGCATGGTACTCTGAATCGCCAGCCTGCTTGGTATAATGCTCATATCCAAGCCCCTCCATGACCTCATAGAGCGGAATCGGGTCAAAACTCTGGATGATCTCAAGTCCTTCTCCTGCCGGAAGCTCAATTGCCTGTTTCTTCAATCCCTGGAAAAAATTCCCCTGAATGCCTCTTACATCTATAGTCCTGAATCCTTCTGTTTTATCTTTCCATTCTGTATAACTCATAACCCGGTACTCCTTCCTTTAGTATGCATTTTTTCTTTCGTTCTGTGATAAGTATATCCCTCCGCGCCAAAAAAATCTGTATCCACAGATACATATTTATAACTTTTTTCGTGTATACTATAACTATGATCTGAATGAAGGGAGAACTGTGATGGATTATTCTGTACTGGAGACAAGTACTTTGTTCAAGGGGATTTCAGCAAAAGAAATAAAGAAGATATTAGAAGAAGCTCCTCATCACATTGAAGGCTATGACAAAGGAGAAACTATTTTCCATCTTATGGATGATGCTGACCGGATAGGCATAGTTCTTAAAGGAAGTGTCGAAGCACAGAAGTCTTTTCCAAATGGAAGCCAGATAAATGTTTCTGTACGAGGCGCTGGGGAAATGATCGGTCCTGCCGCAGCTTTTTCTCATAGCCATAAATATCCATGTGACGTTGTTTCCCTGGAGCCTGTTACGCTCATTGTTTTTCGAAAAGAAGATGCTCTGGTATTAATGCAGAAGGATATTCGAATCCTGGAGAATTTCACATCAGAAATAGCTTCTGCCACCTACATGCTGCAACAGAGGCTTGAATTGTTATCCTACAGCGGAATAGCGCAGAAAGCTGCATTCTGGCTGTTAATGCAAGCCAGGCAGACAGGCAGGGATGTCATTAAGATTCCAGGATCCGTTTCAAATTGGGCAATGATCATGAATGTTTCACGTCCATCACTACATAGAGAGTTAAAAAAATGGAAGATGAGAACATTATCTCTTATAATCCGCCTCTTGTAACTATCTTGAGCACTTCCGATTTACAGGATCTACTTGGCGTTTGATAATTGTTCATGGAAGCATGTAATAAAGGCTCGATGATTACTCTCTGAGCCGCCAAGACAGATTTAATTCCGAGTGAACTAAGTCGCTGCGCGACGGCCTGCCAAGGCTGTGGCGCGGCGTTTTTACTTTTAAGAAAGGCGGTAGATAGTGACTCCTAAAAGGAGTATTGTTTAAGTTACCACACCAAAACAAACCCACTACTTCCGCCTATGAA
>SVFZ01000021.1 GCA_015056585.1 Butyrivibrio sp.
ACGATCGTGGACAATGGTTCGGATGATGACACTCCTGAGATTGGGCGGATGCTGGAACAGAGGTATGAGGAAGTTGAGTATGTCCGCATCGAGGAGAGAGGTGTGGGAATTGCCTTTAAGACAGGTGTCCTTCGCACCGATGCGGATATAGTCGGATATATGGATATTGACCTTTCAACAGATTTATCATACCTGAACAAGACAATAGAGCTGTTTGAAAAAGATAAGAAGTTGCAGTATGTTAATGGCTCCAGATTCAGCAAGGATTCCCAGACCCATGGTAGAAAGTGGTACAGGAAGATCACATCAGCCGGACTTATCGTTATATTAAAGACTGTATTTAGGATGAAGGCCACAGATGCCCTCTGCGGATTTACTTTCCTTAGGACCGATGCGGCTAAAAAACTGGTGAAGCAGTGCTCTGATGACAAGGGATGGTTCTACACTGTGGAGCTTTTGCTCAGGGCAGAGCGCCAAGGGATGAAGATCCTGGATATGCCTATTGAGTGGGTGGAAGACTATGACACAACCGTTAACGTGCCCAAGACAATAAAGAACTACATTATACAGATCATAAAGCTCAAAAAGATGTTCCGTGAAGAAAAACGGTATGCGCGGATATCTTAAGGATAAACACTTATAGATACGAATTGCGAATAGTGACAAGAATATTTCGAAGTGCTTGTCACGGACGACTTTCAAAACTGAAAGGGAAGCTTATGCTAAAAAGAATTGATTTAACAAGAGATTATAAGAAGCATGAGGCAGAGTATCAGGATGCTATTAAGGCATGCTGTGAAGAAACTGCTTATTCCGGTGGAAAGTATGCGGATAGGTTTGACAAGGAGTTTGCTGATTTCCTTGGCGCAAAATATGTTCAGGGCCTTAACAACGGAACTTCAGCCCTCCATTGTGCAATGGCTGCGCTTGGAATTGGCGAAGGAGACGAAGTTATAGTTCCGGCAAATACCTATATTGCAACGGCCTGGGGCGTTACCTATGCAGGAGCCACTCCTGTTTTTGTAGACTGCACAGCTGATACATGGGAGATTGATCCTTCTAAGATTGAAGAGAAGATCACTGATAGGACAAAGGCCATCATCGGCGTGCACCTTTATGGACAGCCTTTTGATTTTCCTGCGGTAAAAGAAATTGCTGACAGGCATAACCTCTTCGTTGTTGAGGACTGTGCTCAGGCACACGGAGCAAAGGTTGAGGGCAAGATGGTAGGAACTCTCGGAGAGATTGGATGCTTTAGTTTTTATCCGGGCAAAAATCTTTATGCTTTTGGAGAAGGAGGAGCAGTTTCTACTAATAATGCAGAATATGACCATTACATGAATGTGATGAAGAATCAGGGCTGCGAAGTCAGATACTATCACAAGATGATTGGATATAACTACAGGCTTGAAGGTATTCAGGGAGCAGTTCTTTCTGTATCGCTCAAATATCTTCCTGAGTGGACAAAGAGAAGACAGGAGATTGGCCGCAGATACCTGGCTGAGATAAGGAACCCTAAGTTTACACTTCAGGCGCATCCTGACAATACAGAGCCTGTATTCCATCTGTTTGAGGTTGAGGTTGAGGGTGATCCTGAGAAGTTCCTTGAGTACATGAAGGGAAAAGATATTGAGTGCAACCGTCATTATCCTGTTCCTTGCCACCTTCAGGAGGCCTACAAGCATCTTGGATATAAAAAGGGTGATTGTCCTAATGCAGAATATCTTGCAGCTCACTGCGCAACACTTCCTCTTTTCCCGGAGATGACAGATGAAGAGGTTACAAGAGTCATTGATGCGGTTAACGCATACTAAGGTATGCAATGATATTGTGAAATGCCAGAACATGCATGGATACAATAAAAAATAATGACATATAACAATCTTTAATAAGAGAAATATATATGTTTACATATAAGCTTCCAAAACTAAGCATAAAACTGAATATCAAAATGTTGAGCATTGTCGCCACGATCATCTACATTGTTACGACAGTGCCTCTTTTAGTGGTGGGACTTTATAACTGGCCTTCCGCGGATGATATGTCCTTGGCGCTTGAAACCTACAGATGCTGGAACAGCACAGGAAATATCTTTGCCACTTTTTTTACGGCATTTAAAGTTGGTTTTAATGAATACATGAACTGGATGGGGTACTTTTTTTCCAATGTGATGTTCTGTTACAGCCCCAGTATCTTTGGAGAGAGATGGTATGCGCTGGTTGCGTTTGAAATGCTTGGTATACTGACCTTTGGTGTATGCTATTTCTTTAATGCACTGTTTGTCAGAGCTTTTAAGACGGACAAGCATCTTGCAAATACAGCAGCAATGTTGACGCTTACTGTTATCGTGCAGTGCATGCCGGCCGGACTTCCAAGGGTTGAGTCTTTTTACTGGTTCAGCGGTGCCATAAACTATATGTTTATGCTTAGTATGGCTCTATTCTGGCTGGGACTGGTGATAAGGATAGCCTGTGATGAAGAAAAACGAAGGGGATGGAAACTCTTTTGGGCATGCTTTTGGGGCTTCTGGCTTGGTGGAGCCAACTATATGACTGCGCTTCAGTGCGCAATCTGCAGTGTGTTGGTAATTGTGATCGTTGTTCTGAATAAAAACGGAATCGTAAGATTGGATTCCGCTGAGAACAAAGATAAAAGCAATGATTACAACGTTCATTTCATCTGGCTCCCTGCGTGCATTAACCTTCTGGGATTTATGGCATCATGCTTTGCCCCGGGAAATGCCACAAGGGAAGCACTTGTTGAGGGATTTGGACCTGTTAAAGCTATACTTGTTGCAATCCTCTACGAATACAACATGCTGATCAATCAGTACACAAGATGGGAAGTACTGGTGGCAGCAGCGCTGATGATTGTAATCTCATGGAAGATGAGCAATAGCATCAGGCATAGATTTGAGCATCCTCTTATTTTTACCGTGTTTGCATTTGGACTTTCGGCATCCAACATGGTTCCACCGCTTTACGCACTTTCAAGCATGGAGGCGGGCCGCCTTAAGTCAATTGTATATGCAGAGTATATAGTGATGATGATGCTTGTGGTGTTCTACGTGACAGTATGGGCAAAGCAGAGCATTGAGAAGCGATTTGAGGCTAGTGGCAGGAACTCAGAAGAATTGCCGAAGATAACATCCGAAAGAGGAAAAGATTCAGATAACAGTTTTTCTCCACTGCTTTCGCAGATGATCCTTATTGGTGCGGCTTTTATCCTGTTTGGGTCTGTTCTCTGTGTCTACGATGATCCGCAATACTATTCAGCTTCGGCGGCAATTTACGATGTTGCTTCCGGGGATGCAGCCACATATCTTAGTGAGAATCAGGAGAGACTTGCAGTTTTAAAGGATGAGAATATTAAGGATGCAGTTCTTTTACCATATTCAAAGAAGCCATCAATGTTGGCATTTGATGACATCACAGAGGATAGTGAGTATTGGATAAACCGTATCATGGCAAGGTATTACGAAAAAGATAGCGTGGTTTTGGGGGACAGTTGATGGTTTTAAAAAAGTTTTTTAACAGCCTCGTGCTTATTCTCCTTACCATCGCTTCAGCGGTGGTGTTTTTAGTAAGTTTTTTCACAACAATATATTATGATGCTCACGTGGATGTGGATTTCCCGCATTACAAGAAGGAGACAATTCTGCATCTAGTGATCTCAATGGTGTTTGTGTTTGCATTTTTCTTTATCATGTATAAGAAAAAATGGCTGGAGTCGGGAAAGCTCATTGTACTTGCGCTTTTGTTCTGCACTGTATATTCCCTGACTTTGATATTGAATATAAAGCCACTTCCTGTGGATGATTCAAGCCTCCTTGATGATGCGCTATTGCAGTTTTCAGAAGGAGATTACAGTTCACTTAAAGGCGCCGGCGGATATCTGTACACCTGGCCATTTCAGCTGGGGTACTTTCTGTTCATGCAGTTTATGGATTTTTGCTTTGGACATGGAAATTATCTTCCCTGGGACATTGCGCTGCTAATCAGCATTTTGATAACAGTATTCTTACTTTATAAAATCACCTGGGAATTGTTCGAAAGTAAGAGAATTTGCGGAATCATGGCACTTTTAAGCTTAGGCCTTTTGTGCTTTTACAACTATTCCACATACATTTACGGTGATATCTATAGTCTTGCACCACAGACTTTTGCCTTGTATCTCGCAATCCTTTTTGTGAAGAGAGAAAGGGTGCGTTATGGCATTTTTGCAGGAATCTTCATAGCACTGGCAATCTTACTAAAAAACAACAGCGAGATAACGCTTATCGCCATTGTGATAGTTCTTTTACTAAATGTACATAAGGACGACGTTGGGGAAAACGGATATCAGTCCTATGAAGTATGCAAGCGCTTTTGGGTAAGGGCTGTGTTGATTGCGTTTGTTATTCTGGCCACCTGGCTGGGGAAAGAGCTTGTGAATTCCCATTACATGAAGCTCACAGGATTATCTGAAATTCCTGGGGGAAGCCCATCTGTTTCACACATAGTGATGGGACTTTCCGAGAGCGAACTTGAGGATGGCTGGTATAACAGATATAACTATGATGTCTTTGCAGAAAATGGATACAATACTGAAAAGACAAAAATTGCAGCTACAGAAGACTTGAAAGAAAGATTACAGTTCTTTTCCCAGAATCCGGTGTACTTTGCAAAGTTTATGGCAAGAAAGTTCGTTACCCAGTGGGCAGATCCTGTGTGCATTTCTACTCACAATCTGGACCTTGTCAGCAGACACGTGGAAAATCCGGGAATTTTAAAGGACTTTATTGTTTTCGGAAAAGGTAGTATTATCTTTAGATGGGTTATGAATGTTTTCATGAGCGTTTGCTACCTGTGTGTGCTTGTGTATCTGTTCGTACGGCTGCGGGCGAAAGGAGCCAAGGGGACGGGGGTAGCGGTCCAAAAGGTGACAACCCAGGAAATCCTTCTTCTTGTCATGATACTTGGTGGAATGGCTTTCCATCAGTTCTGGGAAGGGTCCTCGAGATATACCATGAGGTACTATATCTACTGGCTGCCATATGCTGCGTATGGAATGAATGTGATTTTAGAAAATAGTTTTAGGAGATTTTGTAATGCCGATTAGAATTAACAGTTTTATGGGAAAATTTGGATGGTTCGCGAGGAAGCATTTTCCGATGCTTGCAAGTAATGCGTACCTTAAACTCCAGTTTGTGACCAGAAGTAAATCACAGAAGGCTTATTGTGATTACTTCCTTAATGCCAAGGAAGTTCCGATGCCTAATGTTGTAAATATTGAGACTATCAACAGATGTAACTCCACCTGCGCATTCTGTACAGCCAATGTTCATGCGGAGTGCAGACCTCTTGCGAAGATTGATGATGACCTGTATAAGAGCATAATTGATCAGCTTGCTGACTGGGGCTATAAGGGACACCTTACTCTTTACGGCAACAACGAGCCACTGCTTGATACCAAGATCGTGGAGAGGCACAAATATGCAAGGGAGAAGCTTCCGGACAGTTTTATCTTTATGTCAACAAACGGCCTTATCCTTACTATTGATAAGGTAAAAGAGGTTGCGCCATACATCAATCAGCTTATCATCAATAACTATTCCATGGAGATGAAGCTCCACAAGAATATTCAGGAGCTTTATGACTATGTAAAGGCTCATCCTGATGAGTTCAAGGACCTTGATATCGAGATCCAGATGAGATACCTACAGGAGGTTCTTACCAACAGAGCCGGAAGTGCACCAAACAAGAAGGAGACAGAGAAGGTCATCAAGGAAACATGTCTTTTACCATTCACAGATATGTGGATCATGCCTAACGGCAAGATGGGGCTTTGCTGCTGCGACAACTTTGAGAAAACAGACTTTGGTGACCTGACCAAGATGACCCTCAAGGAGGCCTGGGGAAGTGAGAGATTCCAGCAGGTTAGAAGACAGATTGCAGAAGGACGTCAGAATTATCCGTTCTGTAAGCACTGCGACTTTATCGATGCGGGCTTCAGAATGCAGATTGTCAACGCAATTCTTCGCGGAGATCAGGACGCAGCCAACAAGCTTGGCGGTCATGAGCGTATGAAGATCGGCAACAAAAATAATGCCGATGATCACATCAAATGATATAGGGGGCGCAATCCGTATATCATTTAAACAAGTAGTGGAATTCATTTTAGAAAAGAAGTATTGGGGTCAGGTTTTATGGACAAGATAGCGGTATTAATTCCGTGCTACAACGAAGAAAAAACGATAGGTAAGGTTGTGAGGGATGCCAAGGCAGCACTTCCCGAGGCAACCATTTACGTATACAACAATAATTCCAAGGATAGGACTGTAGAGGTCGCAAAGGAAGCCGGAGCAATTGTCCGAAACGAGTATATGCAAGGCAAAGGCAATGTTATCCGCAGGATGTTTCGTGAGATTGATGCCCTTGTTTATGTGATGGTGGATGGCGACGACACATATCCGATGGATGCAGCACCGGAAATGGTGAACAAGGTTCTTAACCACAACGCGGATATGGTGGTGGGAGACAGGCTTTCATCCACTTATTATCAGGAGAACAAGAGACCATTCCACAACTTTGGCAATAACCTGGTAAGAGGCAGTATCAACAGGCTTTTTAACTGCGATGTCAGAGATATCATGACAGGTTTTCGCGCATTTAGCTATGCTTTTGTAAAGACATTTCCTGTATTATCCAAGGGATTTGAAATAGAAACAGAGATGACCATTCACGCTGTATACAATAACATGCAGATTGATAATGTGGTCATTGACTATAGAGACAGACCGGAAGGATCTACCAGTAAACTTAATACTTACTCTGATGGATTTAAGGTTCTTCGTACCATGATGAGGCTGTACAGAAGCTACAAGCCATTTGGCTTCTTCTTTGGCTTTGCCTGCATACTGGCGATTATTTCAATTATTTTCTTTATCCCTATTTTGCAGGAGTACTGGGCTACACATCTGGTTCCAAGATTCCCGACGCTGATAGTATGCTGTTTTATAATGCTGGCGGCGGTTCAGAGCTTCTTTTCCGGAGTAATATTATCGACCATGGCGCTCAGCGACCGCAGACAGTTTGAAATGCAGCTGAATATGCTCCACAGACACAGGGAGAACGACTATAACGGTGAGAATGATGACTGAATAAAGCGAAAATAAACCCTCCAAAGAGGCGCTGACCAATCGATGATTGGGCTTCTCTTGGAGGGCTTTTATTTTTTTATACTGAAACGATAAGTTTGAGGCTACCTGAACTATATTATTCTTCAGGTTTTGCCAGCAGATATTCACCGTTCATATACTTTTCATATTCTTCAGGGAAGTCACTGGCAAAGTACTCGTCAGGATACTTGTAGTATTCATCGGGATTGAACTCTGCAATTTTTATATATTCGGTCTGCCTGTAGGCTGTGGGCTCATAACCTTCCATTGAGTTTGGAATATGAGCGATTATTCTGCCGAATATCTGACGACCTGTAACAGTGAGGTGAATGTTGTCCATAAGGTATTGACTTGCGGTGTCCATATAGAGATCGCATTTAGTTCTGGTCATTGTGTCGAGGCAGTATAAACTGTATTCCTCCGCTACATTGTTCATCTTCTTGGCGTAATCCTGAAGGGTGCCGACACCATTACTTGTAACATATGTATCGCCGAGATATGTGCCATCCGGCGCGTAATACATTCCGTAAAAAGGAGTGATAAGAATTATGGTGGCATTTGGGCTTATGTTCCTAAGGACATCTATACCTGCCTTAAGAGCACCGTAGTAGGTGTGGAGCGGGTTGATGTCTGCATAGCCGGAACTCCACTTATCAAGCTGAATTTTGTTGAAGAAGTCGTTGGCACCATATTCAATGAAGTAGTAATCAACTGTTGCCGGATCAACCTGGTTCATTTGCTCCAAAACTTCAGGATAACTTGCTAGTACCTGATTTCTGTTGATTCTGCCCTCTAAAGCATAAGCCATTCCGACGAAACAAGTTGATGTCCAGTTTTCGTAGTCCTGATAGTTGACAGTAGTATACTCAAGGGCTGCTGTGGTACCGCCGATTCCAAGGTTATAAGCTTTGCCGTTGGGAACGCGCTTTTGCACATAGCTTGCGATGTCTGTTCCATCACTTCTGCCATTGGCGAACTGGCTGTCTCCAAAGAATACCATTTCGAGTTCTTTATCTATTTCATACGTTTTCTCTTCCTGATCAGTGTAGACCGAAGCCTCTGTGCTCGAGGATGCGCTTTCATCTATTTCCGGCTCAGCCAGATCTTCAACAACTATGATTCGATCTGAAGGAACCTCATTTGGTGCAGCAGAGCTGTTCTCAGTGCTTGTCACAGAAGTTTCCTCAAGACTTTCTTCTACATTTGCCTGCTCGGTAGCTTCACTACCGGATTCATCTTTTTCTTTTGCTCCAAGGGAACAACCTGTGAGCGTGAGCACAAATGCCATGGTTATGGCTGTAAGTTTCGATAAATTTTTTCTCATACTTTCGCATCTCCTTCTTGATATTGCCAAGTAACAAACAGACAATATCAAAATTTTCACTAGACAATTTTAACACTAATCTAAATATGTGAACACTTTTTTTGTTTTATTTGAAGAAAAGGCTTCCTTAGTATATACTAATTACGTTGGTTTGAATTGATATAAATTCTCGTTTTTTCATGGCTATGCTCAATTATTATTCCGGCCAACAATAATAGACAATATCTACATGAGGAAAAAAGTATGAAGAAGGCATTGGTGATCGGTGCAGGCCCTGCAGGTCTTACAGCAGCATATGAGCTTTTGACCAAGTCACAGGACTACCGGGTTATCGTATTTGAGGAAACTGAGCAGTTTGGAGGAATCTCCAGAACTGTTAACTATAAGGGAAACCGCATGGACATGGGCGGCCACAGGTTCTTTTCCAAAGTTCCTGAGGTAAATGAGTGGTGGGAGAAGATGCTTCCGCAGCAGGGCTCGCCTACATATGACGACATCGTTCTTGACAGACCCATGAAGATGGCTCCCGGCGGTCCTGATCCTGAGAAGGAAGACAGGGTTATGCTTAAGCGCCACCGCGTATCCCGTATTCTTTTTGACTCCAAATTTTATGACTACCCGATTTCTTTAAAGGCAGAGACTTTCAAGAACTTTGGACTTCTTACAACGCTTAAAGTCGGATTTTCTTACATGGCATCTGTTTTCCACAAGAGACCTGAGGACAATCTTGAAAACCTCTACATCAATAATTTTGGAAAAAAACTATACTCCATGTTCTTTGAGTATTACACAGAGAATCTCTGGGGCAGACATCCCAGCGAAATTGATGCGTCCTGGGGAAAACAGAGAACCAAGGGCCTTTCTATCTTTGGAATCATAAGAGATTACCTTGGCAGACTCTTTAAAGTAAAAAATCGTAAGGTTAACACTTCACTTATCGAGGAATTCAAGTATCCTAAGCTCGGTCCGGGCCAGCTCTGGGAAGTGACAGCTGACGAGATCACAAAGCTTGGCGGAACTATCATAACAAATGCGAAGGTCACTAAGATCCGCAAGGATGGCAATCACGTTGTTGGTATCACTTACCTCAAGGACGGACAGGAAGTGGAGATGGAAGGCGATGTAGTCATCAGTTCAATGCCGATTAAGGACCTTGTTGCCGGAATGAATGATGTTCCCGCAGATCCTGCAAGGATTGCAGCAGGCCTTCCTTATCGTGACTATATGACTCTGGGTGTTCTTGTGCCAAAGCTCAACCTGGTGAACAAGACAAACATCAGGACCATGGGCAATATCGTGCCTGATAACTGGGTTTATGTTCAGGACAGAACTGTTAAGATGGGACGTTTCCAGATCTACAACAACTGGTCTCCTTATCTGGTAAAAGATCTGGAGAATACAGTTTGGGTAGGACTTGAGTATTTCTGCTTTGAAGGCGACTCAATGTGGAATATGACTGAGGATGAGTTCGCCAAGATGGCAATCGATGAGATGGTCAAGCTTGGACTCATAAACAGCGCTTCCGAAGTTATCGACTATCATATGGAGAAGGTTAAGAAAGCTTATCCTGCGTACTTTGATACCTACGATGAGATGGACAAGCTCATTGAGTACCTCAACACCATCGACAATCTGTACTGCGTAGGCCGTAACGGACAGCACAGATACAACAACATCGACCACTCCATGTGCACATCCTTCGAGGTTGTTAAGAATATCCTTAGTGGTGCCACAGACCGCAGCAACATCTGGAATGTAAACACTGAGGAAGAGTACCACGAGACCTCCAATGAGGAAGAAGATGATAGCGTGGAGATAGACTGAGTTTTGACGAGTGAATGGAGCTCCGTTATGAAGAAAACAAATTTATCTGCTCACTATTCCTTCGCAGTGAAACATTAAGCTAACAAAAAACAGAAGTCCTCATTTTATGTTATTCAAAGCAATCGGACTTCTGTTTTTTATTAGTAAAATGTTTCATCTGCTCCTAACTATTTTTTGAGCTGTGGGGAGAGACACATGCAATTTACTTCGTTTGGATTTTTGGCTTTCTTGCTGGTAGTAGCTGGCGTAAATCATGTAGTGCCACGGAAGTATCGGTATATTTGGCTGCTTCTGGTGAGCATGGCTTTTTATGTGAGCATTGATGCTAAGTATGCGCTGATACTGGTGCTTTCTATACTGTCGACTTACGCAGCTGGGCTTGCAATCGGGAAGAGTAAGAATCCGGATCAAAATGTTCAAGAGCGTAAGGATAATCTGAAAAATGAAGGTGTACATGGATCCTTTTTGGTAAATGTTGTGTTTATATCCTGTATTGTGCTGAATGCATGCATGATATTTGGCTTCAAGCTTGCTGGATTTCTTGTGCCAAACAGTATCCTTGCTCCTATCGGAATTTCTTTTTACGGATTAAAAGCGATATCTTACCTTGTAGATGTCAAAAGAGGTGACATCAAAGCAGAGAAGAATCTCATAGCCTACGCTCTCTATGTTTCATTTTTTACCCAGATAGTGGCAGGACCTATAGAGAGAGCGGGCAACATGATATCCCAGTTCTACTTCCCTGTGAATACGGACTATTACAGGCTGCAGGACGGAGCGCTGGAGATCATTTGGGGATTTTTCTTGAAGCTAGTAATGGCGGACAGAATGGGCATCTTTGTGGATGCAGTGTATGGCTCATCGGCCACCGGAACGATCACGTTCCTGGCAACTATATTTTATTCCTTTGAGATTTACTGCGACTTCTGTGGATACTCACACATCGCCGTAGGTGCAGCCAGGCTCCTTGGAATTGATGTTATGAAGAATTTTGACAGCCCCTATCTGTCGGGGTCTATCGCTGAGTTCTGGCACAGATGGCACATTTCGCTGTCTATGTGGCTTAGGGACTACATCTATATTCCGCTTGGCGGAAACAGAAAAGGTACTGCAAGAAAGTTTTTTAACATTATTATCACTTTCCTGGTAAGCGGAATCTGGCATGGGATGGGAGTTACATTCCTTATCTGGGGCCTTTTGCATGCGCTGTTCCAGATTGTGGGTTCGCTCTTAAAGCCTGCGCGAGACTATCTGGTTAAGCTTCTTGGCATCAAACGAGATTCTTTTGCCCACAGAGCAGTTAAAGTCGTATTTACATTCATGCTGGTGAACTTTGCATGGATTTTCTTCAGGGCTACAGATCTTAACATGGCTCTTGATATAATCGCAAAGTCAGTAAAGGTAACACCCTGGGTGCTTACTGACGGGTCACTTTTTATGTATGGGCTTGACGGGGCGAACATGCTTGTTCTGCTCCTGGGGATCATCCTGGTGCTGGCGGTTGACCTGACCTCTTGCAGGGGCGTAAACATCAGGGAAAAGATTATCGACATGAATCTTGTGATTCGCTGGATGATCATTATTCCGGCTATCCTGATAATTCTTTTGTGTGGCATCTGGGGAGGCAATTATGATGCTGCAAGCTTTATTTATCAGCAGTTTTAAGGTGAAATTATGAAAAAGAAACTGTTAAGTCTCATTAAAATAGCGGGCTTTCTGGTGGTACTTGGTCTGTGCGTTTTCGGGGCGATGGTCATTGTCAGGCGAAACGACTCAGATTATAAGTACAAGCCGTTTTTTGGGCAGGCAAAAGAAGGTAATATCGACGTGCTTTTCATGGGCTCATCCCACGTAATAAACGGACTGGACCCGGTAACGCTCTACAAGGACTATGGCTATACGGCCTACAACATGGGTGGTCATGGCTCTGTCATGCAGGCCACATATTGGGAGCTCATCGAGGCGCTTGACTACTGCACTCCAAAGTGGGTTGTGGTGGATGCCTACATGCTGGAGAAGAACTATCAGTACCTGGATGAAATGGACGAGACGGCTTCTGAGTCTGATAAAAAAGCTTCCATCGATCAGTTCCATCTCAACATGGATGTTTGGCCACTTAACAAGCTGAAGATTGCTGCAGTGAAAGACCTTATCCACGACAAGGATGTGCAGAAGGAGTTTTTGTTTGATTTTTCTGTATATCACAGCAGGTGGAATGAGCTGACCAAGGATGACTACGATACTTTGATGGGAAAAGAAAATGTGACTTCAAGATTTGGCTCTGAAATGCGTAAAGAGGTAGAGATGTCGCCGACTCTTTTCCCTGATCCCGCTGAAGGACAGGAACTTGCAGAGCACACTGTCGGCGCGGAATATCTTATGAAGATAATTGATGAGTGCCAGAGAAGGGGTATCGGCGTTGTTGTGACGTATTTGCCTTTCTGCGCAACCACCGATGATAAGATGGCAGCTAACTCAGCCGGAACTATTGCAGCAAGGTACAGCGTGCCATATCTTAATATGCTGAATTTAGGTATAATAGATATAGATTGTGATCTGAATGACCCGGGACACCTCAATATCACCGGTGCTGTCAAGGTAACAGACTATCTTGGAAAGTGGCTTATGGAGAATGGTGATCTTACCGATCACAGAGGCGATGCGGCTTTTGAGAAATTTAATGAATGCGTGAGCCTTGCAAGCCGCGAGAATGTGGACTTTTTGCTGGGACAGACAAACTTTTATGACGACCTGGAGATGTTATCGCTTGACGATGTAAGCGCAGTCGTTTATCTTAATCAGGGCTCAGGTTCTTTTTCCGATGATGAAGTTAAGAAGCTTGTGAGCAATATCGCCGGGAGCGACAAGATTTATAATGTCAGTGGGCCTTATATCCTGATCAAGGACTTGGGTGACGGCAAGACGATTCAAGGCGGCAGTAATGTAACGGTATACGAAGCCGGAGATAGCGAGAGCTTAGATGGTATTGCAACGGGGCTTGGAACTATGGTGTATCAGCCTGTTGAGCAGCTTTTTAGATTTCTTTATCCTAAGGAAGATGAGAGCATCAATTATCTCTATGATGATGACCACATCTATGATGATATACAGATCATCATCTATGACAGCGAAAGCGGGGAGATTCTGGGGCGTAAGTATTATAAGTCCTATGGGTGCGAGTATAAAGAGGATTGAGTAGACTTGGGAATGTTTGCTTTTTCCAAGGCAATGATGATTTAAATATATAGACAGAGGAAGGCTAAAAGAAAGAGGAAAGATTTATGAGCGAGAAGATTTGTATCGTAGGAATTGCAGGAGGAACTGCGTCAGGAAAGACAACAATTGTCAGGAGGATCAAGGAGAAGTTTGGAGATGATATCGTTGTCATCAACCATGATTCATACTACAAAGCTCATGACGATTTGTCTTACGAGGACAGAAGCAGACTGAACTACGACCATCCGGCATCCTTTGATACGGATCTGATGATAGCAGATGTAAAAAAACTCCGTAATAATGAGGCAATCGATATGCCTGTTTACGATTACACAATCCACAACAGGGCAGATGCCACTGTGCATGTCGTGCCAAAGAAGGTAATAATCGTAGAGGGAATTCTTATTCTGGAAAATAAGGAGCTTAGAGACCTGATGGACATCAAGGTCTTTGTGGATACTGATGCAGATGAGAGGCTTATGAGAAGAATCCGCAGGGATATGGTGGAGAGAGCAAGAAGCATTGAATCGATCCTAACTCAGTACTCAGAGACGGTTAAGCCAATGCATGAGCAGTTCGTTGAGCCCAGCAAGAAGTACGCGGATATCATAATCCCAAGGGGCGGAGAGAACCTGACCGGCATTAGTATTCTCCAGGAACACCTGAATCTGGTACTTAACCAGAATCAGCTGTGAAGTTGGGCATCCATGCAGTTAGCGTAATGTTCATGCGTGGATCGTATTACAGAATTTAGTTACTTGGAAGAGAGACAAAATTGATGGCTACAGCGTTTTTGGCGATTCTTAAGTTAATATTATGGCTCCTGATTGTGCCGATGGGCATCGGAATTCTGTGTAACGGGATCCTACCGCTGGTGAGGCGAACGATAGGAATTACGTTTTTACTGGGATACCTGGTGTATTTTGCAGTGTTTGAAGTGATCGCGATTCCATGTATGCTGCATTATGTGTACAATGCCTTCAGCTATTGCTGCAGGTACAGCATGTGGGCATTGACAATACTTACGGCTTTTGGAGTGCTCAAGAGTGTGCAGATGTTAAAGCACGAGGGGATGAGTTATTTATCTCTTTTCCCGGGAGAAACACATGCCACCGCTCACGAGCTCTTAAGCCCAAGGTCTGATCCGAGAATGCTTAAGATGTCGTATTCTCTTGAAAGTAAGATCTATTGGGGAGTTTTCTTTGCTCTGGTGGTCTTTCAGATGGTTATGGCTGTGGTGATGTCCAGCTTTGATGGAGATGATGCCTATTATGTGGTTGAGTCTTTGCTGGCACAGCAGGCGGACGCTATGAATACGATCCTGCCTTATACAGGGACGACCACAATACTGGACAAAAGACACGCACTGGCGGTGATCACCATGTGGATCGCTTTTATAGCGAGGATGAGTGACATTCACGCCACTATTGTTTCACATTCAGTGATTCCTCTTATCGTGATACCGCTTGTTTATCTGGTATATGTGGAGATTGGAAGGGTTCTTTTCAGACGCAGACAGGAGATTATTCCTGTTTTTATGATAATAGTTTCGGCTCTGATGATATTCGGAAATGTGTCAATTTATACACCGGCGACTTTTTTCCTTACAAGGACCTGGCAGGGAAAAGCACTGGTGTCAAATCTTGTTTTTCCTTTGATTCTGTGGGTATTCCTTTGGATGCTTGAAGATGCAAAGAGAACAAATATCTTCGGGAAAATAGCTGAAGCGGAAACTGAATCCTATGCGGAGTTCAAGGAGGCAAACAGGCTTCGCCGTATGTCACCATGGATAGTGCTTGGACTGATAAATATGTTTTCCGGCATTTGCACTACTATGGGAATTGTTTTCGGCGGTGGATTGATTGCACTGCTAACACTGGTTTTGCTTATCTTTGCAAGAAACTTCAGAGTAATTCTGGGCGCGATATGTTGTGTGATACCAAGCGCCATTTATCTGTTGATTTATTTGAAACTGTAATGCCTTAATACTTTGCAGGATTATGGGAGTGCAAAGCACGGAACGATCTGTGTTACCATTTTTGACACTTTAATAATATGTTTTAAAATTGAGCTTGGGGACTTGATATGTACGGAATTTTCATGCAATGCTGGGTAACAATGAAGCTGTATGGCGGAAATGGTGCAATCTTGCTGCTGTTTCTGGCATCTGCCATTTACCTTGCCATAACTGAAGAAAGCGTAAAAAAGAAAATTATGCTGGGAATCCTTCCGCTTCTGATCTTTGTGGGATTTCTTTTCCCTGTCACTAAGATTGTATATGTGGCGGCATTCGATGATGGGAGCGATACTTATTACAGACTGTTGTGGCTGGTGCCGATGTATGTGGTTATCGGGTATGCGGGCTGTAAGTTTCTCTTTTCCCTGAAAAAAAGTATTTATCAGAGAGTGGGGCTGGTAATAATCCTGGCGGTTATCATGGTTACGGGATCATTTGTGTATGCAAGTGTAAATATGTCCCGTGCGGAAAACCTTTATCATATTCCGCAGAGCGTGATCGATATTTGTGACGTTGTGGCGCCGAAGGAGGGAGAGCCAAGGATTCGCGTGGCATTTCCCGGTGAGCTTGTTCATTTTGTGAGGCAGTACGATACTGATATCCTTATGCCTTACGGCCGCGAGATGGTGGTAACACAGTGGGACTATTACAATCCTGTATATGAAGTTATGGAAAAGCCTGAGATCATTGATGGCAAGGCACTTCTTGAGGCAACAAGGGAGACTAAGTGCAGCTACATCGTACTTGGTGAGAACCGCAAAATCGACTGTGACCTCGAGGATCTGGGGCTTGAGCTTGTGAAGAACGTTCAGGGCTACAATATTTACGGGGATCCGGAGATCCTGGCTCTGAGAGAGTGAAAGTTTATCGTAGCTCTTGAAATCACATAGGTGGACAGAGTTTTTGATTCAAGTTTTGTTATGCTGGGGAAAAATATGGTTTTTAATTCCTATCAATTTGTTTTGGCATTTATGCCGATCTTCATGATCGGCTTTTATATAGTGCGAAGTTTCGGGCGAAAGAAAGGGAACGAAAGACTTTTTGGCGACCTTTGGATCATAATCATGTCTCTTGTTTTTTTCTCCTCCTTTGGCGTAGAAAACCTGGCAATTCTGCTGATCAGTATTGTCTGGAATGTCTGCACCTCAATTCCTATGAGCTTTATGCGGGATCAGGGAGCGGAGGTGAAACTTTTCGGGCGCATGATGAAGCCGCATAAAGTCTGGCTTTTCCTTGGCGTATCCGGAAATCTGGTACTTCTTTTATTCTTTAAGCTAAGTGGCTTCTTCCTGCCGCTGGCCATCAGTTTTTATACCTTCAATCAGATTTCATATATCGTTAATCTTTACAGGGGCGATGTGGATAAGTTTGTGGCACGCACGTACCTTACCTATGTGCTGTTTTTCCCAAAACTCCTTCAGGGACCGCTGATGAACTATGGTTCTTTTTCTGAAGAAATGGAGAAGGTATATGGGAACAGCAGAATAAAGGAAGCTCAGATAGGCGACGAGAACGATAGACAGACACACGTGAACTGGGAAAAGATAATGCGAGGGCTCCTTCTGTTTTCCATCGGTCTTTTTAAGAAGGTTATCCTGGCAGATACTTTTGGAAAAGCAGTGGATGCCGGCTTTGGAAGTGCTCAAACACTTGGAAGTCTTGAAGCTGCGCTTACTGCAGTGTTTTATTCATTTCAGCTCTACTTTGATTTTAGCGGGTACTGTGACATGGCAGGCGGCCTTTGCATGATGATAGGGTTCGACCTGATAATGAACTTTGACTCTCCATACAAAGCTGTGAACATTATAGATTTCTGGAAACGCTGGCACATTACGCTGACGAAGTTTTTTACAAAATATATCTATATTCCGCTTGGTGGAAACCGCAGGGGAGCAGTGAGAACTTACGTTAATCTGATGATCATTTTCCTGATAAGCGGCTTTTGGCACGGCACCGGATGGACCTTCATAATATGGGGAGCCATGCATGGTGCGCTGTATGTGATCACCAGGATGGTGCAAAGAAGAGGCGCCGATGCAAGTGGAACCGAAGTGAATGCTGCAAGCGTAAATGCCAATAATCCCGAGGGCAAGACTGTCAAAAGGAATTCGAAACAATCGGTTGGTACCTTGGCGAGAAGGATTTTTAGTATAATTTTGACTTTTGCTTATGTTACTGCCGCCTGGGTGTTCTTCAGGGCAGAGAGTGTAATGCAGGCAATTACGCTTCTTGGCAGGATATTTGTGGGCGGCTCAAAACCCATAGCAACTGCGCTTTCATCTTGCTTTCAACTGGATGAGTTGTGGTATGTGATCAAAGTGACTCCGCTCATGAGATTACCGTTCGTGTGGGACATCTGTTTGTGGATATTTGTGGCAGTATCGGTCATCATGATATTCTTTTCCCAAAATGCCTTCCGCAGGGTAAAGACATGCAGGATCGGGGTTATGAGTACGCTTCTGACCGCAGCGCTGCTTATTTGGAGCATCATAAGCTTTGGGGGTGTCAGCACCTTCCTGTATATGAATTTTTGATGGAAATTATTTGTTCTTGTGTAAGGCAGATATATGAATGCATGATTTTTAAAATATAAATACAAGAATAGTTTGACTAATATGCTTTATCTAAGGTTTTTGGTATCAGCTTAGATAATACAGAAAGAATGTTGGAAAGTAAAAATATATCGAGGTGACAAACTATTAGTAGTCAATAGGTTTTAGAGAATATTTTATAATTATTGGTTTGAGGGTAACTTTAATAAACCATCTGAATACACCGTATTTCAGATGGTGACCGGATTTCCTGGCTTTTGATGTTAGCGAA
>SVFZ01000022.1 GCA_015056585.1 Butyrivibrio sp.
AGAGCATGTTTGTAGCGGTATGTGATATACTTTCTGGCAACATCATATTTGCCTGCTCTCATGAGGCCATCCTCAACCATGTCCTGAATTTCCTCGACACTGGCAGCACGAGTAAGAGTAGCGCAAAGCTTCTCAACTCCGGTAGCGATATCGCTGATCTGTCCGGCTGTAAGCTTCTTCTCCTCAGTAACTTCGTTATTGGCCTTTTCTATAGCTGCAATGATCTTACCTACGTCAAAAGCAACCTCTTTACCACTTCTCTTAATGATTTTCATAAGTAACCCCCTTAAAAGACAATCACATTTATAGACAGTTGTAACCACAAGATTCGCTTTGGTAACTACATCTTGTGGTTACAATAAAATCATAATACAATATTTTGATAATTTCAACCCCCAAAGACTCACACATTTCTGACCTGTTCAAGGCGATTATGCAGTCTTTTCAAGTGTTCCAGGGTTTTCTCATCGTTTATTAATTTTTTAGAAAAATAATATTCTGTTTTTGTCTGGCACAACATATTGTGGTACGATTCAAAAAATACCTCTGTATGTTGTTGATTGATATTGAGACCGAGAACATCTGCCAGATGACGGACAGTCCCATGGTTGCCGTCAATTAAAAGAGTTCCCGCCCCAAAGTAGTCTCTAAATGCAGGCTTGAAGTAGTTAAAGTGTGTACAACCAAGCACCAGCGCGCAGTAGTCAGCCTTATTAAAGGTTCTGAACTGATCTCTTATATACGCTTCTACTTCCGGTCCGTCAAATACCTCTTTCTCCGCAAACTCAACCAGTCTTGGCATAGGGAGAAGGTCAACTCTGTGCTCCTCATCTACCCTGTGAAGCAGACTTTTTAACTTGTCTTCACGAATGGTCACAGGCGTAGCAATTACCATTATCCTCTTTTTTTCAGTTTCTTCAACTGCCGGTTTTACGGCTGGTTCCATACCCAAAATCGGAATACTAAATCTGCTCCGCAGTTCCTTTATGGCAACACTTGTGGCAGTATTACAGGCAACAACCAAAGCCTCAGCTCCCTTGTCGATCAAAAACTGAGCATTCTCTATCATGTACCCTGTAATCTGCAAAGGCGTCTTTTCCCCGTACGGAACATGCTCTACATCTGCAAAAAACAAGTATTCCTGTCCCGGCAACCGGTGATAAGCCTCATGAAGTACCGATAATCCACCTATTCCGGAATCAATTAATCCTATTTTCATAAGTCTGACCTGTCTTTACTTTTTTGTTCAAAGAGATTAATCTTAATTTATGAGCGAAAAAAAATATGATGAACTTCAAAAACTCTATGATAACCCAAAGATCGGTGCATTAGTCCAGGAAATATGCGAGTACTATGTCACAAATGACGGATTTGCCAATGATTCTGCTCAGGATGAACTTGAACCCCATGAAATCGTTGAGGCCATCTATCTTCTGTTCTGTCTTCAAAGCCGTGAGCAGATCCTGGACGAGTTTGCCATTGTGCAAAAAAAATATCCCGAACTCTACATTTCCGTTTGCGGGATGCACAACACTCTTCTTATAAACATGGATTATCGGGCATTGGAAGAGTCATGCGGCGTAAAAATCGCGGAATATGCAAAGGATACCACCCTTTCTGAGGTTTTATCCAATGCAGATTCTTTTGCCAGATCCAGCGAGAGCCTTTCCGATGCCGTAGATAAGTTCTACAGCTGGCTCCATTCAAGGAGTCGTTAGGTATTTCATGGACGCGTAAACCCATGTCCCATTGTACTCTACAAGGGCCCATTTACCGTCCTCACTTACTGCAATTCTCTTAAGTTCTGTTCCTTCAGGAACTGCAGTAACAATAGTAGCATCACTTTCCGAACTTGCCACGGTCCTGAGATTAAGGCTTTTTGCCGTAACCTTGACCGTGTCATTTTTTTCTGCATAGCCGGCAGGTAATGCCGGAGCCTCCGTCTGAATTTCATCGGGGTCTTTGGCAAAGTACCTGTCAAATACCTTCACTTTTACCACAATAGCCAGAAAAGCGAGAATTACAATTCCCGTAATTATTGATGATATCCTGATAAAGAATTCTATAGGAAAAGAGTTATCTGCTGTATCCTCTTCTTCATATTCTTCATCTTCATCGTAGGTGTCCTCATCTGTCACCGGCTCATCTTCACGGGGCTCATCATCAGAAGGATTGTGTTGTATTTCCTTTTGCCTTTCCCGGAAGTACTCCTCTCTCTCCTGCTCATTGAAAAAGTTGTATGGATCTTCTATTTGGATGTCGATATCTTCTTCGTTGCCTTTTTTCTTGTAGTCTTCAAAGTTAGTAATCTTATCTGCCAACGTTCTATACCTTTTCCTTTTTTACACAGGTCTTCCCATGTAGTAAAAAAGTGCTGACCGTTAGGCCAGCACTTTATCTATTATCGCTTGCAATTTAGCTTTATTAAGTGCTCCAACTGCTGTCTCAACAACCTCGCCGTTCTTAAAGAAAGCAAACATTGGAATTGACATAACATTGTATTTTTGTGCGATGTCAGGTGACTGGTCAACATTGATCTTGCCAACTTTCAACTCGCCTTCATACATATCAGCGAGTTCGTCGATGACAGGTGCCATCATCTTGCAGGGGCCACACCAGTCTGCAGAAAAATCAACCAAAACCGGTATGCTGCTCTTCAACACATCTTGCTCAAAGTTCTGACTGTTTAAGCTATAGTCCATAAGTTACTCCCCTTTCTGCTAACAATGTACTTATAAATTGGGTTGCCTTGTGATGAGAATCTCTCCTCATATTCCGTCATTACATTGCCTTCGTTCATGACCTCGTCATTGTGAAGATCATAGGTCACAGCATCAAGGTTCCATCCTGCCGGCTCTACTTCTTCAAGTGCAAAGTCAAACAGATCCATATTGTCTGTCTTAAACTCCACAACTCCATCTGGCTTTAATATCTTGTCATATCTTGCCAGGAATTCCCTTGAAGGAAGTCTCCTCTTGGCATGTCTGTCCTTGGGCCACGGATCAGAGAAGTTGAGATAAATCTTGTCCACCTCAGAAGGAGCAAAAACTTCAGTTATATCCTCCGCTTCCATTCTTATAAACTTAACATTTGGAAGCTGCCTTAGTTCCTGCTTTTGTATTGCACGAAGTAATACGCTGGAATACTTCTCTATTCCCACGTAATTAATATTCGGATTCTGCTCCGCCAAATCCATTAAGAATCTTCCCTTTCCCATCCCAATCTCAATGTGAATTGGCCTGTCATTTCCAAATACTTCTTTCCAGAGTCCCTTTTTTGTCTCGGGATCCTTTACTGTGTACTGACTCTCAGCAATTACTTCTCTGGAACCTGCAATATTTCTTAAGCGCATATCTCATCCTACCATTTATTACTTATAATTGAATTTTACAACATTTGAAAGCACTTGGAAAGTAGTGTATGATTATTCTACTATGAATAAACTCCTTGCTTTTCTTAATAAAACTAGATACAGAGCGGGGTTTGCGACACTCATTTTTCTCGTCGTATTTGTTCAGAATTTTCTATATTCTCGAGCAGAAACACCTGATTATGCCAAGGAAGCTTTAGAGCGAAAAGAGCTTCCTATACAGAGCAATGATACTTCCGGCTGGCCTGACGGGCCGGCTATCGGTGCCGAAGCCGCCATAGTTATGGAAGCTTCCACAGGGACAATCCTCTATGCCAAGAACATTGACGAAAAACTATTCCCTGCCAGCACTACCAAGATAATGACCTGTCTTCTTGCTGTGGAAAACGCTTCCTTAGGCGATACTATCACATTTTCCCATGATGCCGTATTCAGCGTTCCAAACGACGGTTCATCCATCGGAATGGACGTGGGAGAAAAAATCACCCTGGAGCAGGCCCTTTACGGAATAATGGTAGGAAGTGCCAATGAAGTTGCAAACGCAGTTGGTGAGCATGTCAGCGGCAGCATTGATGCCTTTGTGGATCTTATGAACGAAAGGGCAAAAGAACTAGGCTGCACCAACACACACTTTAATAATACAAACGGTCTTCAGGACGATGATCATTATACAAGTGCTCACGATCTGGCTCTTATTGCCTCGAAGTTTTTTGACAATGAACTTCTTTGCAGGATCGGAAACACGCCAAGATATCACTTTTCTCCAACCGATACTCAGCCTGACGATTTTTACCTCAACAACAAACACAAGCTCATTACAGGAGAAGTCAAATATGACGGCGTTCTTGGAGGCAAGACAGGCTATACCTCACTTGCAAGAGAAACTCTTGTCACCTGTGCCGAAAAAAACGGCATGCGCCTTATATGCGTCGTATTAAAGGAAGAGTCTCCTGCCCAGTTTACAGATACTGTGACCCTTTTTGATTACGGATTTAACAATTTCCAGCTTATTGATGTGGCTGAGGAAGACAAGCGCTATACACCTTCTGATTCATTGTTCTTTGAATCGGAACATGATGTGTTCGGAAAGTCCGGAACAATCTTAAGCATTGATGACAGCTCTTTTATTGTCCTTCCAAAGACAGCCAAAATAGAGGACAGCAGTTATTCCATTTCATATGATGTAAACGATGCAGACCTTGAAGATGCCCCTACAGCCATAGCTACCGTTAAGTACACTTTTAACAACGTGCCAATCGGACATGCTCTTATTTGTTACACCGGACAAAAGGCTTTCTCCGAGGGAGATGGTGGTGATATTCCCAAGACCATTTATATTAACGTAAAGATTCTCATGATAATTGCAGCTGCGATTGTTGTGCTGTTTACTATTATCGGTACTATCTCATCACGAACCGGTTCAAATCGCAGATATACTTCAAAGAGTGACCGGATCCGCTACAGGAGAAGGAAAAGAGAATCCAAAAAATTTAAAATCAATTCCAGGCTAAAGTAATTGCTATGAAATATACATTCTAAAACATAATGTTCAGGAATTATCATTTTCAGCAGGCTTCTTTGTAAAAAAAGACAGAGCCCCGATCATTCATCAGGGTTCTGTCTTTTTTTAATCTTACGTTGTCGCAGTTTCATGGCCTCGACTTCTTCGGGGGAAATGAATTTACATGTTTTTACCACATAAAGTCTTCCGTTCTCCGCTTTCTTTATTCTGACCTTCGCCTTCATAAAGCCATGATTCTCACAATAAGCCACCGCATAGTAGTGCTTGCCGTTTGGAGTAAACCATTTGATCTTTCTGCGGATATTGTGATGGCACAAATAGCACTTTGTGCTCATGATCTCCATGTTTTCAAGAATGTCTTCCTTTGTGTCAAACTCTCTGGATATATATTTTTGGTAATTATCAAAGGTTATCCTTATTTCCTGCTTCTTGGTCTTGGGCGTCACATAGGTGTCAAAAGACACTCTCCTTAAAATCCTCTCATCAAAGATCCTGAATATTTTAGCAGTGTACTCTGCGTCAGCAAGCGCCCGGTGAAAAGGTATATCCTTTATGAGCATCAGCTCATCTATGGCATTTTCAAGTGATTTTCTGTTCTTTCCATCATCAAATGCAATACTGTAAAGCTTTTGAACATCGTAAAAAGCAATAGGTCTGTCCGATAAAAGCGGCATTTTATAAAAGTCCAGATTTCTCTGAAATTCCGTGAGATCCAGTGGCCCCCAGCTGCAGAAGATCGGGTCTTCTCCGCACCATTCCAAAAATTCCCTGGCCACATCCTGAAATAAACCGCCGCGCTCAAGATCCTCCATGGTCAGGTGAATAAGTCTTCCTGTGATCCTATGCATCTGCTTATGTATCTGAGGTTTGATAAGTCTGGAAAATTCGCCAATCTTTTCTTTTTTGCTATTAAGTTTTACGGCTCCGATCTCAACAATTTCAAAGGTAAGTGTTTTATCGCCATTTCGCGCAGGTGATTCACCCTGATTCCACTCAAGATCGAAAACTATATAATTCTGCATTAATCTGCTATTCATCCTCATTTTTCAAGTAGTACCCCATCCAGGTAACTGCAAGATCAATCCATGGTTCACATGCCCTTACGCTTTCCTTGCCTTCCCTGCCCACAGAAATCCAATTGGCTAAAGCCAGTCCGTGTCCGCCTTCTGGAAATACATGAAGCTCTGTATTAATGTTACACCTCTTTAGAGCCATAGCAAATAGGTAAGAATTTTCGACAGGAACTGATCCGTCTGTAAAGGTATGCCAGATAAAAGTCCTTGGAACTTCTTCGTTTACGGAATTTTCAAGAGACATCTTCTCAAGAAGCTCGTCATATTTCTCGCCCAAAAGATTTTTGAAGGAATCTCTGTGAGCAAATTCTCCACCGGTTATCACCGGATAGCATAAGATAAGTCCGTTTGGCCGCAAAATTTCCTTATTGTCCTTAGTATTAGTACCGGTAAGCTTCCCGCAAAGAAAATCCTCCTGCCAAAAGCAGGCATAGCTCGCAGCAAGATGTCCACCGGCAGAACACCCCTGTACAACGATCGCATCCGGGTCGATCTCCCACTCTTTAGCATGCTCTCTTATAATAATGATTGATCTTCCCACTTCCAAAAGAGCTGTCGGAAAATGAGCCGGATAACATGAATACTTGAGGATTGCAACATTAAATCCTTTTCCCATAAAAGCAAAAGCAATTGGCTCCGCTTCCCTGTCGGAAGTATATGCATATCCCCCTCCGGGGCAGATCAGAACCAGCGGCCTTTTAGATATCTTTAAGGAGTCCGAAGGCTGCTGAATGTAAACAGATAGCTTTGTACCTTCAAGAGATCCCTCTTCTTTAATTTTAAATTCTTTATATATCAATTTTTTGTCTCCGTTTTTCTAAAGAATAGCAGTGTCTTCTACTATTGTAATCATTTGAAAAGAAAGATAAAAGAAAAAAATAATTTACTATTGACATTTTGCATTGTACACAATATAATTACATTAAATCAAAAAGCGATTAGTTGGAACACACACATACACATTTACTTATAAGGAGGTTTACAATGGGTTTTTATGATTATTCCGTAACTGATGCTCAGGGCAACGAGTTTTCAATGGATAACTTCAAGGGTAAGGTTGTTCTTGTGGTTAATACTGCAACAGGCTGCGGCTTTACTCCACATTACAAGGATATCGAGGCTATGTACGAGCAGTATCATGATCAGGGCTTTGAAGTTCTTGATATTCCATGCAATCAGTTTGCCGGACAGACTCCCGGTACAGATGAGGAAATCCATGAGTTCTGTCAGCTTCATTACAATACACAGTTCCCTCAGATGAAGAAGTCTGATGTAAATGGTGAGAACCAGCTTCCACTTTACAAGTTCCTCAAGGAGCAGAAGGGCTTTGAGGGCTTTGGAAAAGGACCTGCTGCACTTGCTATGAATGTTATGCTCAAGAAGATCGACAAGGATTACAAGAACAATCCTGATATCAAGTGGAACTTCACTAAATTCCTGGTTGACAGAGAGGGTAACGTTGTTGAGCGTTATGAGCCTACAGCTGATCTCAAGAAGATTTCAGAGCGCATCGGCACTCTCATCTGATAAAATTATTAACTGCTTTTTTGGTATTTGATATATACCTTTACACCAAGGGTGTATATATCAGATATATCTCTATCCTTCACGCATTACTTTGTGTATAGGAGATGAATAGAATCCTATACAACAAAAAACCGGGTTCTTCACATCGAGGAATCCGGTTTTTTGCATTATTTTTTATTTGATTTTTGTTCCGTTTAAAACTGCCTCAGCTAAATTATCGGCGTCGTCATAAACCAGTTTCAGGGAAAAGAACTCCTTTTTTTCCTCAAGTAATCTGAAAAAGATCCTATCTCCTTCCCAGAGATTAAGCGAAAAAACATCTTTCTTTTTTACCCACTCAAGTTTTCCTTCATCACAGTCCTTCGGTTCCCCTGATGGAGCCTTGCAGGTAAAAAGAGACATATGCTCATAATCCCCTTTTTCCGTAACAAAGGTGACCATTGCCCTATACTCAAGGTCCTCTAAAGCTATATCAAATCCTGTTTCCTCAAAGATTTCTCTTTTAATGCACTCCTCAGGGCTTTCGCCAAACTCGTAATGGCCGCCCACACCAATCCATTTATCCTTGTTGATGTCATTTTTTTTGGACACTCTGTGCATCATCAGATAATTATCATCTCTTTCAATATAACAAAGTGTTGTTGGTTCTATTTTGGGCATATTTCCCTCTCTAAGATCAGTATTTCAGTGCAGGTGTCCAGAATTCTTTTCCGTAAATATCTGTAAATCTGTAAGTCACGAGCGCTGTTCCGTCTCCAACAGGAAGATTGTTGATCACCATGTCGGACATATCACCTTTAACTGTAACCTGTTCGCCAAGGTAATAATTTTGCTGGAACTTCTGGTCATAGCCATAGAAGTCGCAGATATAGTCAATCTTATCACCCTCTACAAGTTCAGTCAGATTCTTTGCAATGGTATCAGTCTCGCCCTCTTCATAATCATAGCAGGCTCCGGCCACATACCCGTCCTCATTCTCCGAATCAAATACAAGGATCAGATTTGTTCTCTCTCCGTTAAGTTCACATGGAACGCGGCCTGTAATAGCATAGCTGTCTGAATCGCCCTGAATATCCACAACATAGAAAGCTACTATCTGGCCATCGATTGCAAGCCAGGTCTTATCATCAGGTGCAAGAAGATTTCCATCTTCGTCAAATTCAAAGGTTGTATCCATTCCGAGGTCGATATATCCCTCTCCGTCGTCATAGAACATGTTAAGCTGTATATCATGAACAAGCTTCCACTGATCTTCTGTCAGAGAAATACAGGTGTAGTCCTCAGGATTTGTGGTCCAGATAAGTGCAGATGTATCAAGCTGGTTTGCTGCTATGTAACTTGCTGCTTTCTCAACATCAAGACTTCTGCCGAGGAATCCTGAATTGGAAGAAGTAAGTCCCGAAACACTGCTAAAGTCACTGGATAAAAAGCTTGTAAGAAGCTGTGTGATCATCTCAGCAGATGCACTGCTTCCTGATCCGCCGGCAGAACCCGCAAGTTCTCCAAACAGTGAAGGCATAGCACTTCCCGTTCCGCCGGATGCAACCTGTCCTGCAACTCCCAGTGAAGCAAAGCTCTGGATACACTTTGCATAGTCTTCATCCATTCCGATGTCTTCATAGGTATCAACCATAGAGTCCACCTTGGATGCCTTTTTGTAAGGGAAATAAATTGAAAGACCATAGGCGTTTGTCATATTTGAGCTGGTCTTGTTGTATTTAATCGCACTCTTTAAGGCCTCAGCCAGTTCTTTTGACTCAGTGGTCCCCATTCTGTATGCGAAATCCACAAGATCTACCTGATCAATTCTTGAAGATGCTGCAAATTCACGGGTCTGACTTCTGGCATCAGATACAACCTTGTACTGGTCATTATTTATCATCTCAGAAGTATCTTTTGAGAAATCTGCAAGCTCAGAAGGTACTGTCTGTGACAATTCTGCCAGGTCTATCAATGAAAGAGTTGTCTTTTGTCCGGGACAGGTCTGTGCACATGCATAGGTAAACGAGTCAATGATCGCCTTACCAATTTCTGTGGTCGCCATTGATGAATTTTTTCCAAGAGCTGTAAGCCAGTCTGTGTAATACCAGCCAACACCCGGCTCAGTCTCTTCCGAAGCCACCAGATAATCTGCATAATTTGATACAACAAGAGCATTCTCAACTGTTGCCATAAGACAGGTATCAAAGCCCACCATGTCAAAAGTAACACCACCGTCTTTAAGTGCCTTGTTTATGCCTGCAAGAGACATTGCTCCGGCAGTGGCAAATTTCTCGTCATAGCCATATCCACCGGTTGATCCGCCGCCATGGTCCCAGAAAATAAGATGATATCTGTCAGCAGGGAATTGTTTTGCGCCCCATTTGATAAAGGCTGAAAGCGTATCAGGCTTTGTCATTGGAACATTTCCAGCATTGTCGTTGAGACAGATAAGTTTCCCACCCTTTACCTGATATATCTGGTTTGTGGAACTTGAAATAACATTGTTCTGCCACTGTCTGGCTCCGCCGGTGTAGATAATAAGATTTGTCTTATCTCCAAGATCTGCTGCCAGCATCTCCTGAATGTCCTTTGTTGCCATGGCACTTCTTGACTCAAGATCAGCTCCGCACATGAAAACAAGGATAGTGTTTGTATCCTCACCGTTGCCCTTAATGACTGTGCGCTTTGCCCTTGCAACACTTGCGACACTTGTGTCAAGTTTGCCGGTATTTGGTGCATCACTCCAACTGGCTGATGCCATATTTCCACCGGAATAGGAACCATATCCGCCAAGCAGTGTACTCAGTGTTGAGAGGCCTCCATTGCCACCAAGTCCCGTCACTGTCTGATTTGACGAGTTGCTTCCAACACCTGTGGAAGCCTGGCTTTGTGTCTGAGTCTGTGTCTGAGTAGTTGTGTTTGCATACTGCGCAGGTGCCTGAGTGTCTGATGAAGTAAGGCCTCCGCCTAAAAATGAGGTCAGACCTCCACCACCGCCAAGTAACAAAAACAGAACAACAATGATCATGAACAGTGGGCTTCTTCCTCCGGATCTCTGAGGCCCGCCACCACCGGTGCCTGAACCGCCTGTCTTTCCGGAATATCCGTTACTGCTTCCGACAGGGCCACCACCAAGTCCATCACCTCTTTTATGAACTCCTCCGCCGCCCTCTCCGACGTTTTTCTTTCTGCCTACAGGTCTGTTTTCCATTCTTTCCTCCTCAATACTTTACCAGTTCATTATTTTCCTAAGATATAGTACCAATGCATCGGCTGCTGCCTCATGGGATTTTCTTCCCGGATGCATATGAGCTCCGTAGGTTTCCGGCGTTGTGTCCGGAAGCTGGAAAAATGAGATATTGGTATCTCCGCTCTTTTCCCTATATTTGCTCATAGCCTCTGTAATCGTCATGTTGAGGTCGCAATATAGCATTCCGTAGCACCACGCTATATGCGCTTTTGGATTGTTCTTTCTTAACATAGTAAGGAAATTTACCACTGCATTTTCTATCTTTAGTTCATCCTCTCTGTTTAAAGAGCCGTCTTCATTTCTATGCTGTTTATAGGTCTTTCCGTCAGCGGGATTAAGAAATGGCGACTGAGAAAAGGCTGATATATCATTAGTTCCGAGGTTAACCACGATCACATCCGGCTGCCATGATTTAAAATCATAAGGGTCCTGACATCCTAATTTTTCATTTGATGGGCCGGTTGCCAGACCGCATACCTTTTCGTAAATTGACGGGATATTGTGCCTTGGATCATTGTCCCATCCGCAGAAGACGCCCCAGCCACCCTGAGAGATAAGATGATAATCCGCCTGCAGCTCTTTTGCCGTCATGGTAGCATAGTTCACGGAAGCACTCATGTACATTGCAAGCCAGTCCACATCGGTTATGGCACCGTAACTTCCCTCGCCGGACGTTATGCTGTCTCCGATAAACTCGATTTTTTTTTCGTAAGCCGGCACTTCCATGAAGCATCCGTTTACATCGATTTCAAGGCCGTTTACAAGCACTTTGCATCTGTCATCTTCGCTCATGGCCTGCAGCTCACGATAAAACCTTACTCTCTTTGGGGTTGTAGGCTCCATATTTCTGAAAAGGCAGATTCTGTGCTTGCCCGGAAGGAGCATCTGACGCCCCATAAATGCGCCGTTTATCTCATAGGCTACCCATGGCTCATGGAAATCGGAATCTGTTTCAAGGTCAATCCAAAGATCTGAACCTGTCACAACGACCTCAATACCGCTGCCATTAAATAAAAGCGGCAGGGGCTGTCTTTGTTTTCCAAGTCTTCCAAAGATTTTGATGTTACTAATATCACTGATGTTTGAATAAACCAACTCGCTCATGATTGTTTTTTCCCCTAACAATACAAGTATTTTCTGATAATTTCTATGATACTCATCAACGGACCGCAACGCAAGTGCACATATAAAGCAGTTTGGGCTTTTATACAGACTAAAAGAGGCCGAACCCTGTTGTTCGACCTCTTATATATAATTTTACGATATTCAGATTTCCAGACTTCCCGCACAGATAAGTTTGCCGGATCTTCTGTCAAACAACAGAATGTCTTTACCGTTTATACTGATTTTCTCTTCCTGTCCGATCTGATAAATAACGCCTCCGAAAATAACGCTGGTAAGCAGGTACTCGCCAATCCTGAGTTTAAGAGTAGACTCCATACCTGTTGGCATCGCACCGTAAATGGTTGTGTCTATTTTTCCGTTTGCATCGATGTCGATTGCCTCCGGACGGATGCCTATAACAAAGTCTTCATCTGTGATGACAGGTTCGTCCATAAGGCTCTCGTCCTGCTCCTCTACCTTCTGAACGTGGTACTTGAAGACCTCATCCTTGTTAGTCTTTTCAACAGCGCCCTTCTGCATAAGCCTCTGGCGCTCAAACTCCTGCTTATCAGCAGCATCTTTATCCCTTGCTGCTCTCCAGTCTACAAGGTTAACGGCTTCGTTCGGAATGAATCTTGCTTTTACTCCCCCAAGAATATCTACAGATACACTACCATCAGATTCCTGTTTGCCCTTTGCGTCAACAAAGTTCATTGAAGGATTTCCCACAAAGTCCGCTACAAAAAGATTTGCAGGTCTGTTATAAACTTCAAGAGGCGCTGCATACTGCTGAAGAACTCCGTTGTTTACAAGACATATCCTGGTCGCCAGAGTCATAGCTTCCATCTGGTCGTGCGTAACATAAACAAAAGTACTGCCGGTCTCAACGTGAAGTCTCTGAAGCTCGTATCTCATCTCGAGACGAAGCTTTGCATCAAGGTTTGACAGTGGCTCATCCATGAAAAGAACCTGTGGCTCAGGGGCAAGTGTCCTTGCAATAGCAACTCTCTGCTGCTGGCCTCCGGAAAGTTCAGCAGGGTATCTGTCCATGAACATTCCGATCTTTACAATACGTGAGCAGGCTCTTACTCTTGAATCAATCTCTTCTTTGGTGAGCTTTCTGTTTTCAAGAAGTACCACTTTGTTTTTAGTAACTTCAAATTTTTCGTTAAGCTCTTTTCCCTCACTCTCATATTTCTTTTTGATATCCGAGAGCTTTCCTTCATATTCCAAAACCTTTGTCTTTGCTGCTGCAACCGGGTCTGAGGCCGTATGAATGCCAAGCGCAAACAGCTCTTTTGCCGTATAGATTGAAATACCAAAAGCGTCAATGAGCTTGATATATGCCTTGTTCTCATCCAGCTTTCCTGTCTTATCCCTGCACTCTTCCACAACCTCTTTTACCTTGTTGCCGTTTGAGAGCGCTCTGACCATATCTCCTGCCTGCTTTGCAGGAACATCAAGGACCGGCATTTCCTCGTGGATGTTCTTAAGGCCAAAAGAGATGTTCTCATAAACTGTCATGTTTGGCCAAAGTGCGTAGTTCTGGAAAAGAAATCCAACCTTACGCTTGTTTGCAGGAACATTGATACCTGCGTTTGAATCAAACACTACCTTGTCCCCGATCTTTATGCGACCTTCTGTAGGTGTCTCAAGGCCGGCGATCATTCTAAGGATCGTTGTTTTTCCGCATCCTGAAGGTCCCAGCAGAGTGATGAATGAGTTATCCGGTATATTGAGGCTTACGTTATCCACGCCAAAAAATTTACCCCAACGCTTAGTTATATTCTCTAAAATAATTTCCGGCATGATTACTTTCCTCCTATGCCGCTGTCAAGGCTTGCGCCAGTCAGCTTGTTAACCAGTGTATTAAATACAAGAATTGTCACGATGAGGATCAGGTTGATTGCACTTGAGAATGCATAAAGTCCCATCTCATCGAAGTAGTCCAGTGTTGTAGACAGGATAAAGCCCTGTGTACAAAGAAGCAGGAAAAGAGAAAGCTCACGAAGACATGTCATGAATGGAAGTAGATATCCACTTATGATCGACGACTTCTGAATCGGAATTATGATCCTAGTCATTCTCTTTATCCATGGCGTATTCTGAATTATCGCAGCCTCCTCCAGTTCGTTTGAAATCTGAAGCATTGAGTTTAATGAGCTTCTCGATGCAAACGGTATATATTTAACAACACCTGCGATTATCAGAAGTGTATATGTATTAAACAGATTGATGTACTCGTTGGAGAACAGGATAAAGAATGCTGCTCCAACGGCTATTGAAGGCATAAGGTAAGGCAAAAATGCTACGTTGTTTACATAGTTTGCCCACTTACTTCTTCTGTTCTTTGCAACGGCATATCCTATAAGGGTTCCGATGGTTCCTGCTATAAGCGCACAGACAACCGCCAGAAACAGTGTTCCGAAGAATGCATGCCAGATGGTTTTGTTATAAAGAATACCGGACTGGCCATACATGCCGTTCTCTGTAATGTTTTCATTTGTTACCCACCACTTGGTTGTAAGATGTGCCAGATTTCCTGTATAAAGGAAGCTGTAATCTCCCGGGTTCGGAAGGAAGGTCTCAAGCGCAAACAAAAGGATTGGCCAGATACTTGTAAAGAAGGTGATCACTATAAAAATAATTCCAACAATGTATTTACCTGCTTTTCCGATTGTGAGCTTTGTTAGCTGCCCTGACTTACCGGTAACTGTGGTGTAATTCTTACGGCTCTTTAAGCTGAGCTGGTTCATTCCAAGGATAAGAACACCGAATATCATCATAATGATTGCAAGAATACTTGCTTCACCGGTGTACTTACTGTTCATTGAAATATACTTGGTGGAAAGTGTTGTAAGGTTCAGATAATGCGGAACCGGATAACTTCCCATTGCACTGCCGAATACCAGAAGTATCGTGGAAAGAATAGCCGGCTTGATCATAGGAAGCGTCACCTTAAACATGATCTTCCACTTGGGTGTATCAAGGATTGTTGCTGCTTCCTCAAGGTTGGCATCCATATTCTTGAAAATACCGCCGATAAGGATGTATGCAAATGGCGCATAATGGAGCCCTAATACAACTGCGCTCGGGAAAACTCCCTGACACCACCAGTGCGGAAAGTACATATGGAAAATTGCTGCCAGAAGACCATCCGAAGTTCCTGTCACTTTGTTTGAATAAAACATATGCTGCCATACAACAGCCAGTGTCCACTGAGGCATGATGTACGGGAAAATAAATATTGAGCTTAAGTACTTTTTGAACTTCATGTCTGTTCTTGTTACAAGGAATGCGAACAGACCGCCAAAAAGAATTGAAATAACGCAGGTAAGGACTGAGAGTATAACTGTGTTCAAAAGTGGATTCCACAGATTTGTCCTTGCCAGTTTACTGGTAAAAAGATCTGTATAATTGACGATTGTATATCCGGAAGTTCTCTTTGTCAGATGCTGATCAATGGTTCCGGGATGAATAGCAAAAGTATCTTTTATGATTGCGACAATTGGTGCAACTGTACTGAAGGTAAGAACAATCCCAAACAGCAAAAGTATAATATTCTGAGGTTGGGAAAACCAAGTTTTTACCTTGTTCTTGAAAATCGCACTTTTGTCTGGTTTTGCGATTGCTTCCATGTTATTCCTCTTTTCTCTGATAATAAAACGATGAGCTGCACGGACAAGTGATCACGACAATATGTACCCGTCTCTCGTTGTGCTGTACACTTCGCAAAGCCCAAATAATTGGTCTTTGCTACGCAGCACAAAAATCGTTCCTTAGTACATATTTGTCTAGATCACTTGCGCCGCGCGGCTCATCTGTCATTCTTTACCCACATAATAGAAAATGCGGATTTTATGCTCGCCTTTGATTACTCGCCCGGAGCATAGTGATCAAGTACATCGATCCAGCTTCCAACTGTAAATGAAACTTCTGAGCAATATGCAGGATCTTCAAGAACAAGCTCACCTGTCGTTGTCCACCAGTCATATCCGCGGTCGTTCTTTGCAGGGAACTCATCTCCACCGCCCTTTGAATGCTGGAACTTCTCCTCGATTTCTGCTGCTACAGTAGGATTGGATGAATAACCACCCATATCTTTTCCCCAAGCCTCAAAGCCTGACTCTGTACATGTCATGTACGCAATGAATGCACATGCTGTCCATGGAAGAGGGCTGTTCTTTGTAAGGAAGAGATAGTGGCAATATCCGTATCCACCGATTCCTGTGTAACCATCCTGATAAGCTGCCACGTTGATATTGTTAACTGAAACTGTTGCTGATTCCTCAACGGAACGAAGCTTTGAGTAAACAAGAAGTCCTGACTGATCCTTGGCTGAAGCATCTACAAGAGTGTTACAGATAGGGCCGTCATCGGTCTGCTCATTGTAGTTGTTAACCCAGAGCTTGATCCATGCAAGAGCATAAGCACCATTTGCACCAAGTCCAAGGTCGCTTGCATCTGTCTGCATAGCCTGGATGGTAGGCTCGAAGTATGCCTTCTTCTCGTCATCGAGCTTATCATAGGCTTCTTTAAGCCATGTAGCGTACTTCTCATCTGTGAGCATCATCAGGAAGTTCTTTCCTACGATCTCAGAGTCAACACCCATGAAAAGAGGATGTGATCCGTCATATACAAAGTCCCAGCAGTTATTAAACTCTGCGCTGCCCTGATTGTTGTACATGAATACCTTGTTAAGTGTCTGAAGAGGAAGGAATCCGGCATAAGCATCTGCTGTAGTTCCGTTTGCCTCTGCCCACTCCTTAGGAATGAATGTCTTAAGGATATCTGTATCAACCATCTTGCTCTGAATCTGGTTACCATCCTGGATAAGAGTCATGGCAAATGTGCCTTCACTCTTTAAAGAATCAGATGTGAGCTGCTCAAAGATCTTGTTGTTCTTAGGCTGCTGCCATTCAAACTCCATGTTATATGAAGAATCAATTGACTGAAGATACTCGATAAATACAGGAAGTGCACTCTTACCACGGCTACTGTTACCTACGCCGTAAAATGTCTTGCCGTTTGACTCTTCGATAGCCTTTTTAGCAAGCTCTTCCATTGTCATGCCTTCTGCTTCTGCGATGATTGCATCGATTCCTGTCAGTTCTGCTGCCGGCTCAGCTGCTGTCTCGGTAGCTGCTGCAGTATCTGCTGTCGCTGTTTCAGTTGTTGCTGTCTGTGTGTCTGTAGTGGTAGATGTTGTAGTTGTTGAAGATCCGGAATTTCCGCATCCAACAAGAGCTGTAACCACCATTGTGAAAGCCAAGATTGAAGATAATACTTTCTTTTTCACCTTTTTTCCTCCTTTTATACACGCCCGACGTATTTTCCCGGGAAAAGAAAATGAACCTGTCAGGCAGTTTTTTGCTTTACAGGTTCATTTTAGATTTCTTAATTTACTTTTTGCAGATGACAATTCTGATATTATTTGTAGAATTTCAACATCTTGTGTTTTTACTTTTTATAAGTAGAAGCTATTGTAGTCCTTTACTCTGATACTCTGATGGCGCTGTCCCCACCAGTTTTTTGAAGGTGTTGGAAAAATAAGCTATGTCCTGATAGCCGACTTTTTCCGCCACTTCATAAACCTTGGACTGGACATCCTTCAAAAAATCCATTGACTTCCTTATTCGATATCTTGTCAGATAGTTGTTTATACTAATCTCCGTTTCGGCCTTGAAAAGTCTGCTTATGTGACCTTCACTTACGCTGATGGATTCAGAAAGCTTTCCGATACTGAAATCCTTGTCGGAGTAGTTTTTTTCTATGTATTCTATTGCAGCCTGAACATATCGGTTCTCAATTTCCTCTTTTCTCTTAAGAGGAATCATCTCATTCTCCAGCTCAGCCTGCGCGGCGGATGCGTTAGGATGAAGATGTAAGAGCCTTTGTATCGCTCCCTCAAGTTCACCGTCATGAAAGGGCTTAAGAAGATAGTCCGACACTCCAAGTCTCACAGCCTGCCTTGCGTACTCGAATTCGTTATAGGCAGTCAGAAATATCACCTTTGTGTCAGGATATTTTTCCAGAAGTCTGCCGGCAAGTTCTATGCCATCCATCTTTGGCATTTTTATATCTGATATGACAAGGTCGGGCCTGAATTGTCCCGCCATATCCAGCGCCATTTCTCCATTGGAAGCCTCCGCGACCACTTCGCAGCCGATCAGCGCCCAGTCAGTATCGTTTTTTATTCCCATGCGCACATACTTCTCGTCATCGACAATCATAACTTTTATCAATTTCTTTTCCCTCTGTAAGTAATATTCTATTATGCTTTTAAGTCACCGTTATCCACAGGTTCCTTATATGACAAAGGTAAAAGAACCTTCATAACAGTTCCGCCTTCTTCAGCCTTTCTGGCGCTTACACCATATTCTTTTCCATAATAGAGTCTGATGATGGTATTTACATTGTTAAGACCAAGGTGCCCTTCAAGAGTGTCGGGATCATCATTGGCAAGGGCTTCCACAACTTCTTCACTTATACCGGCGCCGTTATCTTTTATGGTTATTTCAAGAAGGTCCGGTCCGGTTTCGCTTCCTATATCATGGTCTTTCTTTTTTCCTAAGCCCGATCTATCCTCTAAGAAAGCGCTCTCTCCCCATCCTCTTGCCGTAATCCAGATATGTCCGTCAGTCCTTCCGTCAAGTCCGTGGATAATGGCATTTTCCACTATGGGCTGCAGGATAAGCTTTGGAATTATTGCATTTTCAAGATTTTCAGGCAGATTCACTGTAAGGTCAAAAGAATCATCGAACCTGATCTTTTGTATATCGCAGTAGCTCTCAACAAGCTTTATCTCCTGCTCTAACTTGCAGAACTGTTTTTCTGAAATGCTGGTCCTAAGGATGCTGGCAAGAGACGCAGACAAGGTTGCAACCTCCGGAACCTGATTGGCTTTGGCAACCCACTTTATCGTATCCAAAGTATTGTACAAAAAATGTGGATTTAGCTGAGCCTGCATCATCTGTATCCTGGTCTCATTAACCTTATGCTCAGCTGCAACCCTCTCCTCCATTGTCTGGTTCAGCTGCGAAGTCATCTTATTAAAGCCGGTTGCAAGCTGCTCAAATTCGTCTTCCCTCTCCAGCTCTATTCTGGTCTCGAAGTCTCCTTTTCTAAAGCGTTTCATGGCTTGTGCCATCTGTCTTATTGGTTTCGAAAAATATGAACTCATTCTTGAAGCAACTGCGAGACAGACTATGATGCTTATAAGAGCCTGAATGACAATGATCTGATACCCGACTCTTACTGCTGAATCGTCTAAAGCTGGCGGTGTAAGATAGATTCCCAAAAGACCCGTTGATCCGATTTCCTCTATATACACATTGCTTTCAACTCCGGCATTGTAAAGCGCACCTTTCATAAGGTTGTTTCTGATTGTCGAAAGTGCTTTTCCATCCTCGGCTATTCCAAGCAGACAGTAGGGTCTTAGAAACTCATTTGTAAGCATGAATCCATCCCTTGAGTTTATATTTCCGCTTATTCTTTCCACAATGTCATTCTGCTCAATTCTGATGACAACATAGCCTTTTTGTGGCTCATCCACCATCATTCTGGCTATCAGAAGTGCAGCTCCTGTTTCTGAAGAAGTGGCGGGATCCAGTCCATATACTATCTGAGGCTGCTTCTTTACTGCCTCTTTCAAAACCGAGTAGCTCTCCGGCAGATAGTTTGATGAATATCCGCTCTTCGTGCTGAATATACACTTGCCTCCCGTATATAGTTCTACTGTTGCAAAATCCTTGATATCACGGGTATTCTCATAAAGAGCCGAATAGACAGAAAGACTGCTCACACCCTTTTCCCCGGCAACTGCTGATAAAAGAATTTCATTTTCGGCAATGCTGTTTGCAGCATTACTCACCATCTCAAGGTCGGATACAAGGCTCTGCGTTAAAACTCTGTCCTGTTCAATATCATTTTTTTGATAATCTGCTTTGATGCTGGCCTGAAACCCCTGAACAGTAAGTATTCCTCCGATTATGACCATCGCCAGAGTTACCGCAAGGAAAATAAAAAATATCTGTCTTTTGAAGGACTGCCTTATAAAACCCATTTAGTCCTCCTTTTCCCGGGACAAATTATCCCAAAGCTCGATAACTGCAGTCTCTTCTGCCGCTGACTTTTTTATATCAAAAGGAATGATCCTGACATAGCCATATTCACTGCTTAGAGGAATATCCATGCGGACAGGTCTTCTGCAGAAGTTTTCCATGGCAAATTCCTGAGTGTCATATCCCACCACAAAGTCCAAAAACAGCCCTGCATTGTATGAGTGAGGCGCATTCTTTATAATTGCGCAACCGTCAGGAACCGCACTGGTTCCGTCTTCCGGATATACCATCGAAATGTTATACCCAAGAGCAATGTATTTTTTTGCCGTTTCCTCAAGCGTTATCCCCACAAGATATGAGCCATCGGAAACTTCCGGTATTATCTGCCCGGATGAGCTTAGTACTTTTCCATCCAGCTGCTCATAAAATCTCGGTACCAGACTTTCTTTTTCCTCGTTAAAAAGCTGCTGCATTGTGGAAAGAATTGTATAGCTGGTTCCCGAGTTATTAGGATCTGCAAAAGCTATTTTCCCTTTCCACCGGCTGTCAAAAAGTTCTTCCCACATTTTCGGAGCTTCTCTTGAAGATACCAGTTTGTTATTGTAGATAAACACTATCGGGAGCTCCGTAAACGCTGTCCAGTAGCCTTCCTCTGACACATCGTTTTTGTCCAGACTGTCATTTTCACTTGTTTTGTATGGGAAAAAAATATCCTGGTGAGCCTGATAAGTCTCTATACCGCCGCCAAACATGATATCTGCACTTCCGGTTTCTGATGCCGCCTTGGCCTCTTGCATCATCTGCGCCGTTCCTCCGGCATGAACCTCAACCCATATTCCGGTGCGTTTTTCAAACTCTCTGATTATAGGAAGATATACCTCCTTCTTATGAGAGGTATAGATTATAAGCTGTTTCTTGTCCGGAACCGCATATTTTTCGGAGATATACTTCACGTCTTTTTGTCTTGAGTTATAAGAGCATGCAGAAAGCAGCAGTAACAATATACATGTGACTGCTGCCCTCATTACATTTTTCTTTTTCCTTCTTAAATCTATTCCCCTCATAAGTATGTTTATAAAATTCTAAACCATCTCCCGAATTGATATTCCCAATCCGTCAAAGACCACTTGCCAAAAGATATGCCATAAATGCCACTACCCAGGCCACTATGCACTGCCATACAACTACGAACAAAGCCCACTTTTTCCCAAGTTCTCTTCCGATTGACGCAATTGCTGCAACGCATGGTGTGTACAAAAGTGAGAACACAAGGAGCGAAACTGCCGTAGCCGTGGACATTATTGCTGCCACATTTTGTCCATAGAGAACACCTAAAGTCGATACCACACTTTCTTTTGCCAAAAATCCGCTTATAAGTGCTGTGCAGATTCTCCAGTCGCCAAGACCTATCGGCTTTAATAGCGGAGCAATGAATCCGCTTATTACTGCAAGGATACTCTGCTGCTGATCAGCTACCAGTCTGAAGCGCAGATCAAAGCTCTGAAGAAGCCAGATAACTATCGTTGCAATAAATATAACGGAAAACGCTCTGTGGAGGAAGTCACTTGCCTTCTCCCAAAGGAGCTGTCCTACACTCTTGGCACTGGGCATCCTGTAATTCGGAAGCTCCATAACGAATGGGACCGCCTCGCCCCTGAATATGGTCTTTTTGAAGACGAATGCCATCAAAATAGACATGATTATTCCAAGAAGATACAGTCCAACCAATATAAGTGCCTTGTGCTCAGGGAAAAATGCATCCACGAAGAAAGCGTAGATTGGCATCTTCGCAGTACAGCTCATAAATGGTGTCAAAAGAATTGTCATCTTACGGTCTCTTTCACTGGGAAGAGTCCTTGTAGACATAACTGCAGGGACCGTGCATCCAAAGCCGATAAGCATTGGAACAATACTTCTTCCCGAAAGTCCGATCTTTCTGAGGAGCTTATCCATAAAGAAGGCAACTCTCGCGATATATCCGCTGTCTTCCAAAAGGGACAGGAAGAAAAATAATGTACAGATGATAGGCACAAAGCTAAGAACACTTCCAACACCTGCAAAAATACCGTCTATGATAAGTCCGTGAATTACTTCATTTACCCCGGCTCTGGTAAGAGCTTCATCTGTAAGACCAGTTAAAAAGTCAATTCCTGCCTCCAGCCATCCCTGAAGAGTTCCGCCGATAACGTTGAAAGTAAGCCATGAAACCACAAACATGATTATGATAAAGAGAGGAATCGCAGTCCATTTTCCGGTGAGAACTTTATCAATATTCTCTGTTCTGATGCTCTCTTTACTCTTTTTTGGTTTTCTGACACAGCTGTCACATATCTTTCTTATGAATGAAAAGCGCATATCTGCTATCGCAGCACTTCTGTCCAGCTCTCTCTCTTTTTCCATCTGAATAACAATGTGTTCAATGGTCTCTTTCTCATTGTCGTCCAGGTTAAGCTTTTTAAGAACCAGCTTGTCTCCTTCAATTATCTTTGTGGCACAAAACCAAAGAGGCATTCCGGCATTTTTTGCATGATCATCTATCAGGTGTGTAACAGCGTGTATGCATCTGTGCACCGCTCCGCCGTTATCATTTTCTCCGCAGAAATCCTGGCGAAGTGGTTTCTCCTGATAATGGGCCACGTGAATTGCATGCTCAATAAGTTCGTCTATTCCCTGATTTTTGGCTGCGGAAATTGGAACAACCGGCACTCCAAGAGCTGCTTCCATCTCGTTAATGTCTATGGTTCCGCCATTCGTTGTTATCTCATCCATCATGTTGAGAGCTACAACCATCGGAACATCCATCTCCAAAAGCTGCATTGTCAGATAAAGATTTCTCTCAATATTCGTTGCATCTACAATATTTATAATTGCCTTAGGCTTATCAATAATTACAAAATCCCTGGAAACTATCTCCTCTTTACTGTACGGAGACATTGAATATATTCCCGGAAGATCGGTAACCAGTGTATTTGGATGTCCCTGAATTGCGCCGTCTTTCCTGTCAACGGTAACTCCGGGGAAGTTTCCCACATGCTGGTTTGAACCTGTCAGCTGATTAAAAAGAGTTGTCTTTCCGCTGTTCTGATTTCCGACAAGCGCAAAGGTAAGTATGGTTCCGTCGGGTAATGGATCTCCGCTGCCCTTGGGATGAAATTTACCACCTTCTCCAAGTCCCGGATGTACAGAACGATTTGCCTTTTTCTCTTTTTCAGTAATGATCTCTTTTTCAGATATGGGGTCTACATCTATCTTTGCTGCATCATCCAGACGCAGGGTCAGGGAATATCCATGAATAAGCAGTTCCACCGGATCTCCCATAGGCGCGTATTTTACAACCGTTACCTCTGCCCCGGGAATTACTCCCATATCAAGAAAATGCTGTCTCAGTGCACCTTCGCCGCCAACTCTGGTGATAACACAGCTTTTGCCAATTTCTACTTCTTTTAGTGTCATAAGTATATCTCCAACTATTCCTTCATCGCTTCTTTATTGTACCATCCGTTTTGTATTAGTTCCAGTTAGTTCCCGCTTCTTACCACTTCTTACCACATCAAGGCATCTTGATTTGCCCCAATGCTTGTGTTATTATACTACTGTTCGCAGTTTTTAAGCGACAATGCATAATGTGTTTCCGTAGCTCAGCAGGATAGAGCGTTCGCCTCCTAAGCGAAAGGTCGTGCGTTCGAATCGCATCGGGAACATGCATGGAGTCTGGATTTCAGGCTCCTTTTTTGTTACAATAGTATGAACAACAAGGTTTACAGCTTATCGGAAGGTGAAAATATGCATTTTACCAATGCCAAGAGTATTCTGTCCGGAAAAAGTGGATACTGTGGAATGAATATATATCGTGGATGTACCCACGGTTGTATTTATTGTGACAGCAGAAGTAAATGCTATCAGTTCACACATCCTTTTGAAGATATTGAGGTGAAACAGAATGCTCCTGAGCTTCTGGAAAAGGCTCTGATATCAAAAAGAAAAAAGTGCATGATCGGGACCGGCGCAATGTCGGATCCATATATGCATTGTGAGAAGGACCTTCAGCTGACAAAGCGGTGTCTTGAAATAATCTTGAAATACGGCTTTGGTGCTGCTGTTCAGACAAAATCAGATTTAATCCTCCGTGATATAGACCTGCTTTCAGAGATTAATCGTAATGCAAAATGCGTAGTTCAGATTACGCTTACAACTTACGATGATGACCTGTGTAAAATTCTGGAGCCGAATGTCTGCAATACAAAACGTCGTATCGAGGTTCTAGAGATAATGCAGGAAAGAGGCATTCCAACTGTTGTATGGCTGACACCAATACTTCCGTTCATCAATGATACAAAGGAAAACATTACGGCTATCCTGAATGAATGTGTAAGAACAGGCGTCAAGGGCATTATCGATTTTGGAATGGGACTTACGCTTCGTGAAGGGGACCGTGAATACTATTATGCTGCGCTTGATAAGCATTTTCCGGGGATGAAAGAGAAATACATCAAGCAATATGGGAATGCTTATGAGCTTCCAAGTCCCAATGCAAGAGAGCTGCAGGAGCTGTTTCAAAAAATATGCAAAGAAAACGGAATTCTATCAACACCAAAAAAATGTTTCGAATATTTGCAGGATCTGCCTGATAAGTATACGCAGATGAGTCTTTTTGATCTGTAGCTCAAGAGAAAGGTGAAAATAGTTACGTTTTTTTCCTTTTTGCTTATCATAGTCTTATCCCCTCCCGCTTTCCATCATTTAATTTATCTTCTCCTTAATCCCAGTTAAAAATAGGAGTCTGAAACCAGACTCCTATTAACTCATTGCCTCTGCGGCTCGCTATCTCGTTTATCCATGAGAAAACCGACAATTGCACCGGTCACAACACCAATTGCTGTTCCCATCCAAAGATTTGAAACAGTTATTCCTATTATGAATCCTGCAATCAGTCCAACAAAAACATATACTCCTGTCCAGGATGATTTCTGTTTCTTGATGGAATAATGATGGATGCCATCAACTGTTTCACGTCTTACATAACCGGCTTTTTCAAGGCCACGTACTCGGTTCTCTTCTTCATATCTGCACTTTGTACTTATCTCTCTCACTTCCTGAGACTGAAAAGCAAAGTTCGACATTGCAAAGAATATCTCTTTGTTATAATCAACCTTGTTAAACTCCGGATCAAGTGCGACACTGATCTGTAGTTCACCGTGCAGAACAGCATCTTCAAAGCTGATGCTTCCAATCTTCTTCTGATCCCCATCCTTTAAACAAACATTCCACTCTTCTTCCAAGGGCTTCTCTTCATTCTGTGGCTTTATAAAGAAATGCCTGGTCTCAAGCGGAAAAATACTATTACTCATACCTTAACTCCCCAAGCTAAGATCAAAGCTGTATAGCTGTCTTAAGCGCAATCTCCATCATATCTGTAAAGCTTGTCTGACGCTCAGCAGCTGAAAGCTCTTCGCTCTTATAGAGATGATCGGAAACAGTTAGAATTGTAAGTGCATTTTTCTTTGCTTCTGCAGCATTCATATATAGTGCGACAGTTTCCATCTCAACTGCAAGTGTTCCAAGATTTCTGTATCTATCAGCCTCGTCACAGTTCTTTTTATAGAAAGCATCTGAAGCAAGGACATTTCCAACGTGATATCTCACGCCCTTGTTCTTTGCAATATTAACAGCCTTCTCCAGGATGTTATAAGATGCTGTCGGGCAGAATGTTCCCGGCAGACCAAACTGGAAACCATAGTTAGAATCTGTATGTGCTCCCATTGCAAAAATAATGTCCATTACATTAACATCATCCTGCAATCCTCCTGCGCTGCCTACTCTTATGATATTATCAACATCATAGAAATTGAAAAGCTCGTATGTATAAATTGCAATTGAAGGAATTCCCATTCCATGTCCCATTACAGACACTTCTTTTCCTTCATATTTACCTGTAAATCCAAGCATTCCTCTGACTTCATTAACACATTTAACATCAGTGAGGAAATTCTCTGCAATAAATTTTGCTCTTAATGGATCTCCCGGCATAAGAACGGTTTTTGCAAAATCACCTTTTTCTGCGCTATTATGTGGTGTAGCCATATTGTTTGCTCCTTTCTTATTGAGAAATATTTGTTATCCTGTATCTGTTACAGGACTGTACTATCTTATTTTGGAAAGTTTATAAATCCCTGCATCCAGATATTTCCCTTAAATCTTCTTCCTACAGCAGGCTCTCCCAAAAGATCTGCTTCATTTATGCAGACATCAAATTCGAGATCGTTACAATTAATTCTCATTATGTGCACTGCTTCAGAAGTTAAATTATTTATTACTCTTCTGCATTCACTTATTTCCCCAAGAACTGAATAGTGATCGCACTCAACCCCATAGGGCATAAAGTACGAATCCACAAGGCTGTAAACATCTTGCTTTCTGATTTTTTTGGAAATACTGGTATAAAGATCCATGTCATCAAGAGTAAGTGATTCGATTGCTGTTTCATCACCTTTTCTTGCATTGTTAATGAGCTTATTTCGATAGTTTGTCTTTTTCTTGGCTACCTCTTTTTCCTCTTCGGTCTTAGCAATTGGCATCAGTATCTGGCCTTTAGTTGAAAGAGCTGAAAGACTTAGGGTAGTTCCCCTTATAGGAAATTTAGCCTCGTTCTCGTATTTAATATACGGGATCATGTTCTGCAGATAATAGATTAAAGTAACACCGATTCTTGGTTCATTGCAGACTCCTGCATATGATACAGTGGCTGCATGTCTTTCAACATTTAGATCTTCTTCTGTACTAATACCTGAAGGAATAAGATAAGGATAATAATATTCATATATGAATTTATCATCATCATCAAATTCCCCGCAAACTGCCAGTCCTATGTCATCAGCAAAGTCTCTTTCGAAAACAGCAACTATTCCGTCTTCAACCGTAGTGACATAGGATCTTCTGGTAGCAAGCTGTATACTGTTGGTGATCAGCGCAGTTAATTCCTTTTTCTCTTTTATCTTGGAAAAACCTACTGCTCTCAAGAACTTATGCAACGCCAACTTCACCTCTCTTTTACTGTATTATGCCTTAGCCTTTGGAATAAGGACTTCTTTTCCTCCCATATATGGGCGAAGAACCTCAGGAATTCTTACACTTCCGTCAGCCTGAAGGTTGTTCTCGAGGAAAGCAATAAGCATTCTTGGAGGAGCAACAACGGTATTATTAAGTGTATGAGCAAGATAATTTCCATCCTTACCCTTAATTCTGATCTTAAGTCTTCTTGCCTGTGCATCTCCAAGATTTGAGCAGCTTCCAACTTCAAAGTACTTCTTCTGTCTTGGTGACCAGGCTTCAACGTCACATGACTTGCACTTAAGATCTGCAAGGTCTCCGGAGCAGCACTCAAGAGTTCTTACAGGAATATCCATAGATCTGAAAAGATCTACAGTATTCTTCCAGAGTTTGTCATACCATGTCTTGGAATCTTCGGGTTTGCAGATAACAACCATCTCCTGTTTCTCAAACTGGTGAATTCTGTAAACACCTCTTTCCTCGATACCATGAGCACCTTTCTCTTTTCTAAAGCAAGGTGAATAGCTGGTAAGAGTCTTAGGCATTTCTTCCTCTGGAATGATCTGGTCGATAAATTTACCGATCATGGAATGTTCACTTGTTCCGATAAGGTAAAGATCCTCTCCTTCAATCTTGTACATCATTGCTTCCATTTCAGGAAAGCTCATAACACCTGCAACAACATTTCCATGAATCATGAAAGGCGGAACACAATATGTAAATTCTCTGTCGATCATGAAATCTCTTGCATAAGAGATAACTGCAGAATGGAGTCTTGCAATGTCACCCATAAGATAGTAGAAACCATTTCCTGCTACTCTTCTTGCAGCGTCAAGATCAATACCGTCAAAACTCTCCATTATATCTGTGTGATAAGGTATTTCAAAATCTGGAACTTTAGGCTCACCGAACCTCTCAATCTCAACGTTCTCTGAATCATCCTTACCAACAGGTACTGAGTCATCGATGATCTGTGGAATTATCATCATCTTGTTTGTGACTTCTTCATCGAGCTTTTTCTGATTTTCCTCAAGCTCTTCAAGTCTTTTTGCTTCTTTTGCTACCTCATCCTTAAGGGCCATGGCCTCATCTTTTTTGCCCTGAGCCATAAGTCCACCGATTTCTTTTGAAATCTTATTCTTGTGAGCTCTGATCTCATCAGCTTCCTGCTGATTAGAACGTCTCTGCTCATCCAGCTTGATCACTTCATCTACAAGAGGAAGTTTCTCATCCTGGAACTTCTTTTTAATGTTTTCTCTTACTACATCCGGATTTTCACGTAAAAACTTAATGTCGATCATTTCGATCTCCTCCAAAATATATTTTATAAAATTTAATTTAAAACATTTTATTATCTGTTTACGCTTGCAAGTGCTTTATCCAATGCTCTTTTTTCGTCCTTGCTTAGCTCAACATCAGAAACCCCACCATTTATTGCTTTAGAATATGAATAGTTCATTCCATCAGTATTATGAACAGAATTCATAAGGAATCCATTATCATTTTCATCCAGCATACACAGAGCAAAACTTAGTTTTCCACCAGTCTGACTGAAAGCATCGTATTTTTCCAAGCCGATTTTTTGAAAAGAATGATTAAGTCGCTTATTTATATCTATTATATCTTTCCTGTTCTTCTCATTCTCGCTTCTGATCATACGATTGTCATGAAACAATCCCACTATTTCATCTTCAAGTGATTCTGCTTCTTTTCCCTGCATGAACTTGTTATATTTTTTCTCAAGTTTTTTTAACTTATTTCCCTGAACTACTAATAGAACAAAAGCAACTACTAGTAGTACCAACAGAACAATAAAAATAATTGCAGGATCAATTCCTGATAGTCCTATAGCACTAAAGATTCCGCTATTCATTTATTCTCCCCGCCTTTTATATACTTTTTTCAATATCACTCTTTGCAGAGTCTGTTAATTATCTTCTCAAGATCATCATTATTATAAAATTCAATTTGGATTAGTCCAACGCCTTCTCCCTTTGATGATATCTCGACTTTTGTTCCCAGAGCCTGCTTACATTTTTCAGATACTTCTGCATATACGGCTTCAACGCTGGCATTTGTTTTAGAAACTTTTTTCTTTGGTGTCTTTCCAAGATTTTTTACAAGTTTTTCTGTCTCTCTGACACTAAGATTCTCATCTACAATTTTCTGAGCCAGTTCTTCCTGAGTATTTTCATTCTCTATGGAAATAAGTGCTCTTGCATGTCCGGCAGTAATAAGTTCCTGAACTACCATTTCCTGAACCTTTTTGCAGAGCTTTAACAGTCTTAAAGAATTGGTTACATATACTCTGCTCTTTGAAACTATTGCTGCCAATTGATCCTGTGTATATGAATATGCATCGATAAGCTGCTTGAATGCAAATGCCTCATCTATTGAATTGATATCTTCTCTCTGCAAGTTATCAATAATTGATAGCTCAGCTATTTCTTCATCCGATAACTCTTTAATTATTACAGGAACTTCTTTGAGACCAATCTTCCTTGCTGCTCGCCATCTTCTTTCCCCGGCAACGATCATGTAATTGCCATCTCTTTTTGTTACGATCAGAGGATTGATCATGCCATGCTGTTTAATTGAATCTGCCAGCTCCAAAAGAGCATCCTCATCAAAATTCTTTCTTGGCTGATTCTTATTAGGGACAATTTCGGTGATTTTTAGATTTACTATTTTTCCCTCAATATGCTTTTCTTCAATTTTAGATTCTTTTGTTGTACTTGTTTTTGCCGGAATCAGGGAATCAAGTCCTTTTCCCAATCCTCTCTTAGCATTCTTTACTGCCATACTTCCTCCACAACAGTTTCATTTTTTATATTTTGAATTTGAATTAATCAAATCTTCTGGCTATTACTTCATCCGCAAGAAGTCTGTATGCTTCTGCGCCGGCTGACTTGGGTTCATATATATTTATCGGCATACCATAACTTGGTGCCTCTGCCAGTCTTATATTTCTCGGAATAATTGTCTTATACACATTTTCATCAATGTGCTCTTTGACATTTTCCACAACCTGAAGTGAAAGATTCGTTCTGGAGTCAAACATTGTGAAGACAACACCTTCCATCTCCAGTTCAGAATTTAATCTTTCTTTTACAAGATTAACTGTATGCACCAACTGTCCAAGACCTTCAAGTGCATAATATTCACACTGGATAGGAACCAGTACAGTATTTGCTGTTGTCATAGCATTAACAGTTAACATACTTAATGATGGAGGACAATCTATTATTATAAAATCATAATTATCCTTTACACTACTTATCGCTTCTCTAAGAATATATTCTTTCTGATCTGCGTCAATTAATTCTATCTCTACAGCAGCAAGATTTACATTTGATGGAATTATATCCAGATTGTCAAAGACATTTTCATGTATAGATTCATTAATGTCGCACTCGCCTATCATTAATTCATAAATAGTATTTTCCAGGTTTTGTTTATCAAGTCCAAGTCCACTTGTTGTATTACCTTGTGGATCTGTATCTATTACTAAAACCTTTTTTCCTTTTTCAGCTAAGGCAGCTGATAGATTAATTGAAGTGGTAGTCTTCCCTACTCCACCTTTCTGATTAGCAATTGCAATTACTCTTCCCATCTCTCCTCCATATTTTCAAAGCACTAATATGATTTTAGCACAAATTTGATTTATATTTTATAGATTCATTAATTTTCTGGATAATCTACTGCTAAAAAACAATATATTGTGTCTTTAATTGTATCCATATTTAAAACAATTATATTTAAATTATTATGTTTCACGATTTTAAACACTATATTTTGTATTTCAATGTTTCACGTGAAACAATTTTTTGTAGCAAATACAAATTAAAAAATTAATGTTTCACGTGAAACATTTATATATATAAAATCAAATGAACACAAGATATATTATTTAAGAGGCTGCTTTGATGGAACGCCAGCTTTTCTAGGATACTTTTTGGAGGTAGGTTCAATTTTATCAACAATACAGATAGTCCTTTGTACCTCACTATCAGGAAGAACAAAATCAAAACTGGAAGAAAGTTTTCCTCCTAACAAATGTATAGCACCTTTAGCTTCTAATAACTCATCAGATGCTTTTTCACTTTTATATGCAATAAACTTTCCGCCAACTTTTACATACGGAAGGCAATACTCTGAAAGTGTAGACATATTAGCAACAGCTCTGGATACAACTATGTCAAAAGATTCTCTTAAAGAACCTTCTTTCTTTGTCGCATATTCTTCTGCTCTTCCATGCAGAGTTGTAATACTGCCCTTCTCATTTAAATTCAATTTATCTATAACTTCATTAAGAAATTTCAATCTCTTATTAAGAGAATCAAACAAGGTAACATGTAGCTCAGGAAAAACAATTTTTAGAGGAACGCCGGGAAATCCGGCTCCTGTTCCAATATCAATTAAAGAATAATTCGAAGCAGAAAAATCAAAATATTTGCATGATGAAATACTATCGACAAAATGTAATTTACAAGCTTCATCAAAATCTGTTATTGCTGTAAGATTCATAAAGCTATTCCATCTGATCAAAAGATCATAATATGTATTAAACTGATTCAGTTGGTAATCAGATAAGCTAATACCAAACTCAGAAAAATCTTTAATCATTTGATCAAACTTATTTATCATTATTTTTTCCTCTATATAAAGAATCAAGATAAATGACAAGTACAGAAATATCAGCAGGATTAACTCCACCAATTCTTGATGCCTGACCTACATTTATTGGTCTAAACTTTTTAAGTTTTTGTCTTGCCTCTAATCGAAGACTGGATACATCATCATAATCTATATCAGAAGGAATTATCTTCTTCTCAATCTTCTTAAACTGCTCAACCTGTCTTTGCTGTCTATTAATGTATCCTTCATATCTAATAGTAATCTCAACCTGCTCAGTAACACTTTCAGGTAGTTGTTCCCTTTCAGGATCTATAGGAGCTAGTTTTTCATAAGAAAACTCAGGTCTGCAAATAAGCTCAGCAAGAGATGTAGCAGTCTTGAGAGATGAACTACCATTATCTTCCATAAATTTCTGAATTTTGCTGTTAGCACCTACAACAGTATTTTTAAGACGATCAACTTCTTTATTGATCAGGTCAATTTTCTTTTGAAGTTCTTCATATTTTTCATCACTGATAAGACCAACATCATGACCTTTTTTACGTAGTCTAATATCTGCATTATCCTGACGAAGTAAAAGTCTGTACTCAGCCCTTGAGGTCATCATCCTGTAAGGCTCAAGATTTTCCTTAGTAACAAGATCATCGATAAGTACGCCTATATATCCCTCAGATCTGTCTATATATAAATAATCTTTTCCTAAAATCTGCATTGCAACATTAATACCTGCATATAAACCTTGAGCTGCTGCTTCTTCATAACCGCTGCTTCCGTTAAACTGACCGGCACTAAAAAGACCGTGAATCTTCTTAATCTCAAGAGTAGGATATAATTGTCCCGGACACAAACAATCATATTCGATAGCATATGCATTTTTAACAATTCTGCAATTTTCCAATCCTGGAACAGTTCTGTACATAGCAATCTGAACATCTTCAGGAAGTGAAGAAGACATACCATCTATATACATTTCATTTGTAAAAGTTCCTTCCGGTTCAACAAAAACCTGATGACGATCATGATCAGGAAATTTTACAACTTTATCTTCTATTGAAGGACAATACCTAGGACCAATGCCTTCAATAATACCGGCATAAATAGGTGATCTATCAATGTTTTTTCGTATTATTTCATGTGTTTTTTCATTTGTATATGTTAGCCAGCATGAAACCTGCTCTTTTTGAACATCTTTAGGATCTGTATCAAAAGAAAACGGAATAACAGGCGTATCTCCAAACTGCTCAGACATTTTAGAATAATCAATGGTACTTCCATCCATTCTGGCAGGAGTTCCTGTTTTAAATCTTCTAAGTTCGATTCCTGCTTTAATAAGAGAGTCTGATAAAAGATTTGATGGCTGAAGTCCGTTAGGTCCACTATAGGTAATAGCTTCACCAGTTAAGCATCTGCTTTTAAGATAAGTACCTGTACACAAAATAACAGCTTTTGCTTCATACACAATTCCGGAAAAAATCTTTACACCGATAATGTTATTAAGATACGAATTTTTCTTAAGATCATCATCCGCCTCATCATAAAGAATTTCAGAAACCTCTGCCTGCTTGATAAAAAGATGTTCCTGAGACTCAAGAACTTTACGCATGGATTTTGAATACTCCATCTTATCAGCCTGACATCTCAAAGAATGAACAGCAGGTCCTTTTGAGGTATTAAGCATCTTGGATTGAAGAAATGTCTTATCAATATTTTTACCCATTTCTCCGCCGAGTGCATCTATTTCTCTGACAAGATGACCCTTTGAAGATCCTCCTATATGAGGATTGCATGGCATAAAAGCAATATTGTCAGCACTCATAGTAAAAATAACTGTTTCAAGTCCAAGCCTGGCACAAGCAAGCGCAGCTTCACAACCTGCATGACCGGCACCTATAACAGCAACATCAAATTTTTCTCTAACATCTATCATAATTATTTTCCCATACAGAATTTTGAGAAAATCTCTTCAACAAGATCATCTCCTATCTGTTCACCAATAATTTCTCCAAGCTTTGCATAACTTTCAGTAAGATCAACAGTATAAAAATCTTCAGAAAGGTTTTTATCAATACTATCAATAACCAGTTTCAGACTTTCAAGTGATTGATTAAGTAAATCCTTATGTCTTACATTAGTAACATATATCTCCTGCTTTGGTACTATGTCACCATTTAAAAAGAGTTTCGTCACCGATTCTTTTAATTCTTCAATACCAACACCATTAAGCATTGAAGTTCTGATAACAGGAACTTCATTTTCGGTAACAGAAGATATAAGTTCTGAAATATGATGATCATTAACTATGATGTTTTCTGAAAGATCATCTTTATTTAAAAGAACAATAGTCTTCTTATTTTTACATAATGAAACTATTTCCTTATCTTCATCATCAATAGCTGCTGTAGAATCTAAAATATAAAGAACAAGATCAGCTTCCTGAATTTTCGACTTTGCTTTATCAACACCTATCTTTTCTATAATATCCTCGGTATTTCTGATACCTGCAGTGTCAATAACATGTAAGATAATATCTCCAAGCCTTACAGTCTCTTCTATAATATCCCTTGTTGTTCCGGCAATATCAGTAACAATAGCTCTCTCATTTCCTGTAAGCATATTTAAAAGAGATGACTTACCGGCATTTGGCTTTCCAACAATTACAGTCTTAATGCCATCTTTTCTGATAAGACCTTCATCTGCAGTGTCAATAAGACTTTGCATTTCCAAGATAATAGGCTTTAAAGTCTCTTTGAGTCTTTCAGGAAATCCGGTAAGATCATAGTTTTCAGGATCATCAAGTGCAGATTCTATAAATGCCATCTGATAAAGTATTTTTTCACGGAAAGATTTGATCTTGTTATACATCTTTCCCTGTAGCTGGTTTTTTGAGCTCTCCAAGGCAAAATTGTTCTGAGCACTGATCACATCCATTATAGCTTCTGCTTTAGTCAGATCAATTCTTCCATTTAAAAAAGCACGTTTAGTAAATTCACCGGGTTCAGCAAGTCTACATCCATTTTTTAACAAAAGTTGAAGAATCATGTTCATAACAAGCATTCCACCATGGGAATTAATCTCTATCACATCTTCTTTTGTATAACTGTGAGGAGCTTTCATATAGGAAATCATGACCTCATCAACAATCTGATCATCTTCATCTTTAGAATCATCACAAATATATCCGTAAACAATACTGTTTGGTTTATGTGACTTAAGATTGTGCATCATTTTTGATGAACAATATATTTTATCGCAAATATCCAAAGCATCATTACCGCTGACTCTGATTATACCAATCCCGGCATCAGACATCGCAGTTGCAATAGCACATATTGTATCATTATTATAATTATTTAATACACCCATCTCTTTACCCTAAATAAACGTAAAAGCATCAACTTGTGAAAAATATTATAATGTAGAAAGTCACATAATTAAACCCCTCAAGCTATACTCAAGGGGTTAATCAATCTTATTTTTTAAGAGTAACTACAACTCTTCTGAAAGGTTCATCACCTTCACTGTGCGTTGTAACATATCTGTCATTCTGAAGAGCTGAATGAATGATACGTCTCTCATAAGGATTCATAGGTTCCAAAGCAACAGACTGTCTTGTCTTTCTAACCTTATATGAAATGTTCTTGGCAAGATTTTCCAGAGTTGCTTTTCTTCTTTCTCTGTAATTTTCAGTATCAACTTTTACATGAACATATTCATCACAGTCTCTGTTAACAACAAGAGAAATAAGGTACTGAAGAGAATCAAGTGTCTGACCTCTCTTACCAATAAGGACACCCATTTCAGCTCCACTGAGTTCAACATCAAGAACATTATCTGAAGCATTGAACTTGGAATCAACATTTACTTCCATATTCATTGCTCCAAATACATCCTTAAGAAAATCGTTAGCTTTTTTAATGCATTCATCAGCATTAATATTTGATGGAGCCTTAACAGCCTTTACCTGTTCGTTTGTTTCTGATTTTACTTCCTTTTTGGTTTCCTTAACTACCTCTTTTACAGGCTCTTTTTTCTCAATAGTTTCATTTGTTTCTTCCTTAACTCTGGCCTTAATAATCGCGGGCTTTGCATTAATACCGAGAAAACCTGCTGAACCTGCTGAAACAACTTCATATTCAAGCCTGTCGCTTGTAACCATTAAAGCTTCACATGCTTCTGTTATAGCATCATCTACATTTTTTGCAGTAAATTCCTTAAATTCCATCTCAACCTCCCAAAAGAAAAAGAATTACTCTTTATTAATATTCTCATTAAAATCTTTTACCATGTTCGCTCTTGCAAGAAGTGAATCCTTACGAATGTTATTATCTTCATAGATTTTACGTGAATGAGAGACTTTGGCATCCATGTCAGTACTTGAAACAGGTGAATTTTTTGCAATGCTGCTAATATTCCTTGTAGACATATTTGCATACATGTTCATCTGTGGAGATGTTTTCATTTTCTCCATTTTCTCTTTGTACTTCTCAGTATTTCTAGCAATCTCCGCATCAATATCTGTATTGTCAATGTGCTTATTGATAACAATCTGCTGAATAGATCTGATAACAGCACCAGCAATCCAGTAAAGACCCATACCTGCAGGAAGACTTAAACAGAAAATCGCTGACATAATAGGCATCATGATATTCATAGTCTTCATTGACTGCTGCATCTGAGCTGCCGGATCATCTTTATCAACCTTACCGTTATTGGAATCTTCGGGCTGAGGCATAAGTTTTGTATTGATCCACTGTGTAAATGCTGCAAGGAAAGGAACTGCCAATCCACCTATAAGAAGAAGAAACTGCTTATTTGAAAAAGCTGTCTGTATCATATACATAGGACTGTCACCTATGTTAAGACCAAGAAAAGAATTGAATCTGTTTAAAGCATTGTGAGTAAGATCAATTGAAGATGAAAGGTTTCCAAATTTCTCGGAAAGACTTGTCCAATCAGCACTTGAAAATTTATTAAGAACATCTATAAATGTGTTCTCAACATAAGTAGCATCTCCGGCAATAAACTGTTCATTCTTGAACTGGGAACTATAAGCAGCTGCACTTTTTAAAGTCTGTAAGAAATCAGAAGCACCCTCTGTACCACGAAGTTCTGAAACCAATGGATAGAAAGAATTTCTGATAATCTTAACATAAGCCGGCATTGAATAAATAACACGATAAAGAGCAAAAAGAATAGGCATCTGAATAATAAGCTGAAGACAGCTGCCTGTCTGAGATACACCATACTTGGCATAAAGCTCTTTAATTTCTGCTTGCATAGCAAGCATTGAATCATTATCCTTCTTACCCTTATATTTCTCCTGAATAGCTTTAAGTTCAGGACTCATCTTAGACTGAAGTTTGGAAAACTTCTGCTGCTTGTATGTTAATGGAAGAAGACAAAGATAAATAACGATTGTAAAAATAATGATTGCAAGACCAATATTAGGAATACCAATAGCATTAAGAACATTGAATATTCCATTCATAAGATGACCCAATAGCCAAGCTACAGGACCAACAATTTTCCCATTATATGGGGTCAACAAAACTCCTAACAAATTTTACCTCCTCTAATAGTTCACGGAACAGGATCATATCCGCCACTGGAAAATGGATTACATCTAAGTATTCTCCAAATAGCCAAAAGTCCCCCTTTGATTGCCCCGTACTTTTCTATTGCTTCTAGTCCATACTCTGAACATGTTGGTATGTATGGACATTTTGTCCTTTTTAATGGAGACAGATACTTCCTATAAAACTTAATTAAAAAGATAAGTATATGTTTCATTCTTCACCGCCATTTTTCATTATGCGGGCCTTCCCTGCCAGGCGAATAAGAGAATCCTGAATGTCAAAAAAACTCGCTTCTCTTGCACAGGCTCTGGCTACGACTACTATATCCAAACCACTATTGAATACATTTTCCTGTAGTCGGTATGCTTCTCGAACAAGTCTTGAAAATCTGTGCCTTACAATACTGTTCCCTATTTTTTTACTGCAAGATATCCCAATTCTATTGGTAGAACAGCCATTTTCCCACACATATAAAACAATAAATTTGTTTGCATAACTCTTGCCGTTCTCATAAACATTGTGAAAATCTTTTGTCTTTTTCATTGATTCTGAAAAAAGCATTATTATTTTCCTTTAAATTGAAGAAAAAAGGCCACATAAATTGCGGCCTTTAAATCATGCTGATAATCTCTTTCTTCCCTTTGCTCTTCTGGCTGCAAGAACTTTTCTGCCGCCCTTAGTAGCCATTCTTGCTCTGAAGCCGTGAACTCTGGCTCTCTGAAGCTTATGAGGCTGGAATGTCATCTTCATAGGTAAACACCTCCTTCTTATTCAAATATAAACAAATAATTTAAGGTACATAATTATCCTTGTAAAAAGATAATTACAATTCCGTGTGGAAAAAATCTTTATAATTATAATAAATAATAATGCCTCAGTCAAGCCAATTTATGCCATTTAATAAAGACGACAAATCTAGAATTTTTTTTAAAAAAAGTTATCAACAATATGTGGTATTGAAAAAAGTTATCCACAGCAAAATGTTGATTTTGTGGATAACCTGTTGATTAATATTTTACCGGGTATTTTATCCACATTTTTTTTGAATTTTGTGGAAAACATAGTATATATTTCGGTGTATTATTTTGAAAAATCCAGTAACTGTGCGATTTATAACGGTAGATTCTTTATGGTGGATAAAAAGCTATTTTTCCACAAAACAATTTTAAAAGAAATTTTTTCCATAAAATAAAAAAAGTTATCCACAATTTAACTAAGACTCTGTTTGTTTGAATTTTAAATCCAATTAGGCTAAAATAGTTAAAGTCTATAATTATGCGTTGTTGGGGAGTTTTTTTCATGCAATCATCTAATGAAATCACAAACAGATTAAAAGAAAATTGGGAGAATATTAAGAAGCAGATCAGAATTGAATCAGGTATTACTGACGTTTCTTTCAGAACCTGGATAGATCCTCTTTCAGTCTATACTTTTCAGGATAATACTGTCAAAATCCTTATTCCACAGGACAATCCTATGACTTTGCAATATATAAGCAAGAATTATCAGGACTTTTTTAAGGTTACTATTTCTGAGTTTTTAGAAGAAATGGTTGATATTTCTTTTATATTGAACAAAGACATTATTAATAATGAAGAAACACCTGATGATATTAATGATAATACCATTAAATCTCAGTCTCAGACTTACACTAATAATGATCATTCAAATCTCAATCCCAAGTACAGATTTGATACTTTCGTCGTAGGCAGCAATAACAAATTTGCCCATTCAGCATCTCTCGCTGTTGCTGAATCTCCGGGTATTTCTTACAATCCTCTTTTCCTGTATGGAGGACCGGGACTAGGTAAAACTCACCTTATGCACTCAATCGGCCATTTTATTATGGAACACGATCACAGAGCAAAGGTATTGTATGTAACATCCGAACAGTTTACTAATGAAGTTATCGAGTCTATCAGAAGCGGACGAGCTGAAAATATGTCAAAGCTTCGTGAAAAATATCGTACTGTGGATGTACTTATGGTTGATGATGTCCAGTTTATCATAGGTAAAGAGTCAACACAGGAAGAATTTTTCCATACTTTCAATGAATTACATCAGGCCGGAAAACAGATCATTCTTTCTTCCGATAAGCCTCCAAAGGAAATGGAAACTCTTGAAGAGAGATTCAGATCAAGGTTTGAGATGGGTCTTATTGCTGATATTCAGTCTCCTGATTATGAGACCAGAATGGCAATTCTCCGTAAAAATGCTGAAAATTACGGAAAGACAATAGATGATGAAGTAATCAATTACATTGCTACAAACATCAAATCAAATATCAGAGAGCTGGAAGGCGCTTATAACAAGATAATCGCATTTTCACGTCTTAATAATGTAGATATAACTCTTGAAAATGCAATGGAAGCCCTTAAGGATATTATTTATCCCGATAAATCAAAAGTTATTACTCCTCAGCTTATCATTGATACAGTTTGTGAACAGTATGGAACAAAGAAAGAAGATATTTTCTCTAAAAAGAGAAATTCAGAGATTGTTCTTCCAAGACAGATAATAATGTATCTTTGCAGAGAGCATACCGATGCTTCCCTTGAAGAAATAGGAAGGATCCTCGGCAAAAAAGATCATACAACTGTAATGAGCGGAATCAATAAAATAAAGAAGCAATGCACTTTTGATGATGAACTTAATAAAAATCTTGATGTCATAATGAAGAAACTTAATCCTTCTTTATAATATACTTATCCACATTTGTGGAAAACTTTTCATATAACTATGTTATTTGTATGAGGATAGTTTGTGGATTAGGGTGTATTACTTTTTTATAACCTCATTTGTTAAAATTTGCCTTGTTTATAACTTTTTAATTTTCAACAGTAATTTTTTTGTTTTCAACAGCCAAAAATTTGTAAAAAAGCCGCATAAATTGTATAATAGAATAGGTTTTACACTTTTCAACAACCATTATTAATATTTTTATGATTAATTAATAATTATTTTATATATGGCGGCGAAGGGAGTATTTGTTTAAATGAAATTTATTTGCTCTAAGTCTAATCTTGTAAATGGATTACAAATAGTATCTAAGGCAGTACCAAGTAGAACTACAATGTCTGTACTTCAATGTATACTTGTCGATGCTACAGAAGGAGTTATTAAGTTTATTGCCAACGATATGGAACTTGGCATTCAGACAATTGTAGAAGGTAACATTGTTGAAAGAGGATTTATTGCCATTGATGCAAAGATCTTCGTAGATATCGTAAGAAAACTCCCTGATAATGATGTAACTATTGAATCAGATTCCAGCAATAAGGTATCTATCAGCTGCGAGAAGGCAAAGTTTAATCTTATCGGAAGAAAAGGCGATGATTTCACTTATCTTCCATCAATCGAAAAAATAGATGGAGTATCTGTATCTCAGTATACTTTGAAGAATGTAATTCAGCAGACTATCTTTTCTATTGCAGAAAATGATACAAACAAGATGATGGCCGGTGAATTATTTGAAGTAGACGGAGAGAATTTAAAGCTTGTTTCTCTTGACGGTCATAGAATTTCAATCAGAAAAGTTAAACTTAATGAATCTTATCCATACAAAAAGGTAATTGTACCCGGTAAGACACTTGGAGAAATCAGTAAGATTCTTGGTGATAGCATCGAGAAAATGGTAAATATATATTTTACCGACAAGCATGTTTTATTTGAATTTGATAAAACTACAGTAGTTTCAAGACTTATAGAAGGTGAATATTTTAGTATTGATCAGATGCTTTCAAGTGATTATGAAACTAAGATAAGCATCAACAGACGTGAATTCCTTGATTGTATAGACCGTGCTACTCTTCTTGTAAAAGAGGGAGATAAAAAGCCTGTTATAGTTTCAGTAACAGATGGAAAGATTGAGCTTAAGATTAATTCTGCTATTGGTAGCATGGATGAAGAAATAGATATAGAAAAGCAGGGTAAAGATCTTATGATCGGATTTAATCCTAAGTTTCTTATTGATGCCCTGAGAGTCATTGAGGATGAAATTGTAGACATTTATCTTGTTAATCCTAAGGCTCCTTGCTTTATCAGAGATAAAGAATCTACATACATTTATCTTGTTCTTCCTGTTAACTTTACAACAGTTGACTGATTTAATGAGAAAAAATATCAGAAATACCGGGAAATATAAATGGAAACATTAAAGCTTAGAGAAAACGATGATTTTATTAAACTTGGTCAGGCTTTAAAAAAGGCAGGGCTTGAAGGCTCTGGTGTTGAAGCAAAAAATGACATACAGGCCGGACTTGTAAAGGTTAACGGTGAGATAGAAGAAAGACGTGGCCGAAAGTTGTACGATGGAGATGTTTTCGAGTACAATGGCACACAGGTTAAGATTGAAAGATGATAATAAAATCATTAGAACTGGCTGATTTCAGAAATTATGAGAATCTAAAAATAGATTTTAGTAGTGGTACTAATATTCTTTATGGTGATAATGCCCAGGGAAAAACAAATATTCTTGAGGCAATCTTTGTTTCAGCAACAACAAAATCCCATAAAGGAAGCAAGGACAAAGAAATTATCAGATTTGGAAAAGAAGAGGCGCATGTCAGGACGATTTTGGAGAGAGATAATGCCGAATATCGTATAGACATGCATCTTCGTAAGAATAAATCCAAAGGTATTGCAATAGACGGTCAGAAAATTAAGAGAGCTTCTGACCTTATTGGTAAGCTTAATGTAGTATTCTTTTCACCTGAAGATTTGAGCATTATAAAAAATGGTCCTTCGGAAAGACGCAGATTCATGGATATAGAACTGTGTCAGTTGGATCAGATATATCTGAATAGTCTTTCTAAGTACAACAAATTGGTTGTCGAGCGAAACAAGGTTCTTAAGGATCTGTTCGAACATCCTGAAAACAGTGTTCTTTTGGATGTTCAAGATAAGCAGCTATGCGAATACGGATCTGTCATAATCAAAACTAGAGAAAAATTCATCAGAGATCTTAATGAAATAATAAGACCAATACATGAAAAGCTGACAGGAGGAAAAGAATTCCTCTCGGTTTACTATGAGCCAAATGTTAATTCTGATGAATTTGAAAAGAAATTAAGATCATCAAGACAAAAAGACACATATGCGAAACAGACTACTGTTGGACCGCATAAAGATGATTTTTCATTCATAGTATGTAAAAGCAATGAAAAAGAAAATCCGGATTCTTTACAGGATGGTATAGACATCAGAAAATATGGGTCTCAAGGACAGCAAAGAACAGCGTCCTTATCCCTCAAACTTTCTGAAATTGAAATAGTAAAAAAGGCAAAAAAAGAGAATCCTGTTCTTCTCTTGGATGATGTATTATCAGAGCTTGACAGTAACAGACAGAACTATCTGCTTAATACAATAGGCGATATTCAGACAATAATTACCTGTACCGGACTTGATGAATTTGTAAATAATAGATTTTCAATAGATAAACTGTTCAGAGTTACAGAAGGAACAGTAAGTTGTGACAATTAAAGAAATGGAGCAAAAAATGAGCGAAGAAGCAGTAAAATACGGCGCCGATCAAATCCAGATTCTTGAGGGACTTGAGGCTGTTAGAAAAAGACCAGGTATGTATATAGGAACTACTGCCAGCAGAGGCCTTCATCATCTTGTTTATGAGATTGTAGATAACTCAGTAGACGAGGCTCTTGCAGGATTCTGTGACCATATTGAAGTAACCATCAATAAAGATAATACAATAATCGTTCAGGATAATGGACGAGGAATTCCTGTTGATGTAAACCATAAATCAGGACTTACCGGCGTTGAAGTAGTATTTACTATTCTTCATGCAGGTGGAAAGTTTGGTGGTGGAGGATACAAGGTATCCGGTGGTCTTCATGGTGTAGGTGCATCAGTTGTTAATGCCCTCTCTGAGTGGCTTGAAGTTCAGGTTACAAGAGGAGGCAAAGTATATCAGCAGAGATATGAAAGAGGAAAAGTTTGTTATCCTCTTAAAGAAGTTGGATCTGCTCCTGAAAATCAGACAGGAACAAGAGTATATTTCAAGCCTGATGCTGATATTTTTAAAGAGACTACTGTTTTTGAATATAATGTTTTAAAACAGAGACTCAGGGAAATGGCTTTCCTTACAAAGGGACTGAAGATTACTCTCACTGACATGAGAGTTGAGGATGATGAAAATCCTGTAAAGCAGACATTCCACTATGAAGGTGGAATAAAGGAATTTGTTCAGTACCTTAATAAGAGTAAAACAGCTCTTTATACGGATATCATGTACTTTGAAGGAAACAAGAATAATGTTCAGGTTGAAGTTTCTTTCCAGCATAATGATTCTTACAATGAGAGCATTTATACTTTTGTAAATAATATCAATACTCCCGAAGGTGGAACACATCTTGAGGGATTTAAAGCTGCGCTTACAAAGACATTCAATGATTATGCAAGAGCAAATAAGATGCTCAAGGACAATGAAGAAAACCTGACAGGTGAAGATATCAGAGAAGGATTGACTGCTATTATCAGCGTAAAAATTGAAGATCCTCAGTTTGAAGGTCAGACTAAGCAAAAGCTTGGAAATTCAGAAGCAAGAGGAGCTGTGGCAGGTATTGTCGGAGAACAGCTGACATACTATCTGGAGCAGAATCCTAATGTTGCCAAACTGATTCTTGAAAAGGCTATTCTTGCTCAGAGAGCAAGAGATGCTGCCAGAAAAGCAAGAGATCTTACAAGAAGAAAATCAGCTCTTGATGGACTTGGACTTCCGGGAAAACTTGCAGATTGTTCCGATAAAGATCCTAAGAACTGCGAAATCTTTATCGTTGAGGGAGATTCTGCGGGCGGATCTGCTAAGACAGCAAGAAGCCGTGCTACACAGGCAATTCTTCCACTTCGAGGAAAAATACTTAATGTTGAGAAGGCACGTGTAGACAGAATATATGGAAATGCAGAGATTAAAGCTATGATCACTGCATTTGGAACAGGCATTCATGATGATTTTGATATAAGCAAGCTTCGTTATGACAAAATCATTATCATGACTGATGCCGATGTAGATGGTGCGCATATTTCTACACTTATGCTCACATTCCTTTATAGATTTATGCCTGAACTTATCAAACAGGGACATGTATATCTTGCTCAGCCACCGCTTTATAAGCTTGAGAAAAACAAAAAGATCTGGTATGCATACTCTGATGAGGAATTGGATAAGATTTTAACTGATGTTGGGCGTGATCAGAATAATAAGATCCAGCGTTACAAAGGTCTTGGAGAAATGGATCCCGAACAGTTATGGGAAACAACAATGGATCCTGATAGACGTGTTCTTTTGAGAGTAAATATGGATGAGGAGTCATCATCAGATATAGACGTAACATTCACTACTCTCATGGGTGACAAGGTTGAGCCAAGACGTGAATTCATTGAGAAGAATGCTAAGTTTGTAAAGAATATTGATATTTTCTAAGATAAAAATATCAAGGAAAAGGATAAAGAATAATGGCAGATAATAATAATATCAACAACGAAATGCCAGATGACGTTTTTGATAAGACAACCACGGATAGGATTAAAGAGGTTGATCTTCAGAAGACCATGGAATCTGACTATATAGACTACGCCATGAGTGTCATTGCTTCACGTGCGCTTCCGGATGTTAGAGATGGCCTTAAGCCGGTTCAAAGAAGAATACTCTACTCAATGATAGAGCTGAACAACGGTCCTGATAAGCCACATCGTAAATGTGCCCGTATCGTCGGCGACACAATGGGTAAATATCATCCACACGGTGACAGCTCAATCTATGGTTCATTGGTAAATATGGCTCAGCCCTGGTCTATGAGATATTGCCTTGTTGATGGACATGGTAACTTTGGATCAGTAGATGGTGATGGCGCAGCTGCCATGAGATATACTGAGGCAAGACTTACCAAAATTTCAATGGAGATGATTGCCGATATCAACAAGGATACAGTAGACTTTGTTCCTAACTTTGATGAAACGGAAAAAGAGCCTTCTATCCTCCCAAGCAGATTTCCTAACCTTTTGGTTAACGGTACTACAGGTATTGCGGTAGGAATGGCAACTAATATTCCACCTCATAACCTTAGAGAAGTTATAAATGCAGTTGTAAAGATGATCGACAACAGAATTCTTGAGGACAGGGAAACTGAAATCGAAGAAATTCTCGAAATCATCAAGGCTCCTGATTTCCCAACAGGTGGTATAATCCTCGGAACAAGAGGAGCTGAAGAGGCCTACAGAACAGGTCGAGGTAAGGTTGTAGTCAGAGCCGTAACAAATATCGAGCCAATGCAGAACGGCAAGAACAGAATTGTTGTTACGGAACTGCCCTATCTTGTTAATAAAGCAAATATGATTTCAAAAATAGCTGAGCTTGTTAAACTCAAAAAGCTCGATGGAATCACTGCCCTTCGTGATGAATCAGACAGAGAAGGTATGCGTGTTGTAATCGAACTTAGAAATGATGTAAATCCTAACATCATGCTCAATAAGCTCTACAAGCATACTCAGATGCAGGATTCTTTCGGAATCATTATGCTTGCACTTGTTAATAATGAGCCTAAAGTTCTCAGCATTACTGAGATGCTTAAGTATTATATCAAGCATCAGGAAGAGGTTGTAACAAGAAGAACTAAGTACGACCTCAATAAAGCAGAGGAAAGAAATCATATCTTAGAGGGTCTGCTTATTGCCCTTGATAACATTGATGAAGTTATCAAAATTATTAGAGGCAGTGAAACAGTCGCTCTTGCAAAAGAGCAATTGATGGCCCGCTTTGGTCTTACAGAGGTTCAGGCACAGGCCATTGTAGATATGAGGCTTCGTACTCTTACAGGTTTGGAAAGAGACAAGCTTGAACAGGAGCATGCAGAGCTCTTAAAGAGGATTGAGGAATTGAAGGCAATTCTCGCTGATGAGAAGGTTCTTCTTGGAGTAATAAAGACTGAAATTACTGAGATTTCAGCTAAATACGGTGATGACAGAAAGTCTCAGATCGGTCAGGACGATTCGGATATTGATACAGAGGATTTGATTCCTAATGTAAATACGGTTATTGCGATGACAAATCTTGGCTATATCAAGAGAATGTCAATTGATAACTTCAAATCCCAGAACCGTGGTGGTAAAGGAATTAAGGGTATTACAACAATTGACAATGACTTTGTTGAAGATATCCTTATGACTACAACTCATAATTACGTCATGTTCTTTACCAACACCGGACGTGTATACAGACTTAAAGCATATCAGATTCCGGAGGCTTCAAGAACATCAAGAGGAATGGCTATTGTTAATCTCCTTCAACTTGCTCCGGGAGAAAAGATATCAGCAATGATCCCGGTTAAGGGCTTTGAAGATGAAGAAAAGAGCCTGTTTATGGTAACCAAGAAAGGTACTGTAAAGAAGACTCCTATTACAGAGTTTTCAAATGTCAGAAAGACCGGACTTGTAGCTATAGTTTTAAGAGATGATGATGAGCTTATCGAAGTAAAGACCGTCGCTAAAGACGCTGAGATATTCCTTGTTACCAAGAATGGTATGTGTATTCACTTTGATGAAAGTGATGTCCGTTCAACGGGAAGATCCTCCATCGGTGTTCGCGGAATGATGCTGGATGACACTGACGAAATTGTTGGAATGCAGCTCAATACACAGGGCGACTCACTTCTTATTGTTTCTGAAAAAGGCTACGGAAAGCGTACTACTCTTGATGAATTCCACAGCCAGTTCAGAGGTGGTAAGGGAGTTAAATGCTATAAGATAACAGAAAAAACAGGAAATGTTATCGGAGTTAAAGCTGTTAATGATGACAATGAAATCATGATGATCACAAATGCCGGAGTCATTATTCAGCTTAGAATGGATGAGATAACTATTCACGGCAGAGTAACATCCGGTGTCAAGATGATCAATCTTGATAAAGGTGTAACAGTAGCACAGATAGCGAAGGTTAGAGAAAAGATTTCTGACGGTGATCACGATATAGACAATATCGATGAGATTCCTGATGAGATTCAAGAAGATGACAGCAAAGAAGATGACAACAGTGAGGAATAATTTTCGGAACAGCTGAGATTATTCAGGGAATGAGGGGCCTATGAACATCGGACTGCTTATATCTGAGCTAGAGGACAAAGAAGTAAAAAGAATCTGCGTAGGTGCAAGCCAGGCTGCAAGGGATAAAGAAGTAACTCTTGTCATTATGCCGGGCAAGTACCTTATTGCAGAGGATGAGGAAGATAATCCATATGATTATCAGCATATGGCAGTATTTGACTATGCAAATACTGACGATTTTGATGCACTCATCATTGATATAGACAGGATTGGAAAAGGAGCTCCAATCCTTAAAAGAGATGCATTTCTGAATAAGTTCTCGGGAATTCCTGTATTGACTCTGACTAAACAGGAAGGCCTTGATGTAGAGGTTTTATCTGTAAATGAAGTTGAAACTGATCATGATCAGTTTGAGCAGCTCGGATATGAGGCAGTTTGTGATGCAGTATTCTATGTTGCAAACAAGTCTCTCCCACAAAACGAACCTGCAAAGAACTTTTCATTTGTAGATAAACCGGTATCAGAAGCATTATCTACTATCTCAAAAGTTGGTAATATGCTTCTTCACAGAAAGTACGCCAAGGAAAAGGTTTACGAGGTATTCGCAGACATTACAAAAAAATCCGGGCTTAATACCTGTGGAATATATCTTTATGACCAGAAAATCAGAAATACAGTTAAGTATTGGTGGAAAAGACCTGAAAATATCTGTGTAAAAAGCGCTCTTGTAAATGGGAGTATTGAGGATACTAATGATGCCCACAAGGTAGTAAGAGCTTCAGAGATATTTTCCGGGCTCACAGATAAAGCGCCAGCAGTTCTTGTGGCAGGAGCAATCTTTGTCGGAGAGTATCAGCTGGGACTTCTGGTAACAGAATTTACGGCAAATTCTATCATTGATTATTACTTTGATACTTTGCTCAGTGTTGTTACCGGAGCATCAAGAGTTTCATATCTTGAAAAAGAGCTTAAGAAGACCAATGAAGAACTCTATGAAGTTCAGGAAGAGCTCGCAAGAGATGATTCGGTTCTTGATCATATCGGAGACCAGGATTATCTTACCGGAGGACTTAACCGAAGAGGCTTCTTTGCAAAAGCATATGACCTGTTGAAGGAAGAGTTTAAACCGGGCAACTATGCAATTGTTTCATATATCCACATGGAATCCTTAAAAACAATTAACAGTATGTTTGGAAAGGAAGAAGGCGACCGAGCTGTTAAAAGAGTTGCCGGAATACTTAAGGAGGTATTCGAAGATAAAAGTATCTACGGCAGAATTCGTGGTGATGAATTCGCTGTCTTAGAGATTACAGAGGAACAGGGAAAGGCAGAAAGCCTTAGGGAAGAAATGTCTGTTCAGAATGCCAAACTCCTTACTGACAACACAAGGTATATGAATCATCTGCAGTATTCCATTTGCGAATTTGGACATGATGAAAATCTATCCCTTAGAGAAATGTTGAAAGAGACAGACGAGAACCTGCAGAGGATCAAAGGCAACACGTAAGAATTATCCTTCTGAAATGGAAAGGTGAGTATGACTGAATACGAAAATATGTCTGAAAGAACTAAACGGTTTTATTATATTGATCTGTTAAAAGCATTAGCAATGTTTTTTGTACTTTCATATCATAGTACCTTTTATGATTTCGATATTATAAAAAATAGTTCAGTATTAACATATTTGCGTTATTTTTGCAGTACCGTAGTGGCAACAAGTATACCGATGTTTTTCTTTTCAAATGGGTACCTGTTATTTAGTAAAGAGTTAGACCTCAAAAAGCACTATAAAAAAACCATTCGATTCATGATTTTAACATTTATTTGGTCAGTAATGACGCTGGCAATAATGATGCCGATTAAAGGTGAATGGTTAAGTCGCTCGGAGTTTCTTAGAGGAATACTGGATTTAAAACAAGACTGGAATAATCACTTATGGTTTATGTACGTTTTAGTCGCCATATATGTCATTTTTCCTCTATTAAAACTGGTTCATGATAAAAAACAAATTATATTTCATGTAATTGTTATCATATATGGTGCTTTTATTGCTTTACTTGTTTTACTTAATGCAATTGCCACATTCACTCCTCATTTTAGATCTTTGAATCTGCCTAAATTTGCATTTGATGCAACATTTTCTGGGCTGTATTTTTGGATTGGCGGTTTTGTATATGATTATCGAAATAAGTTCGTATCAATTCCGCTCGCTATTAGAAATAAATATGCTGTTATATCACTAATTGTTTCAGAATGCCTATTAGGAATTTTTGGTGTGGCATATTCAAAGGCAAATGGTGAAATGTGGGATGTTGTGTTCAATAGCTTTAATATAATTATGACACTCATAAGTGTTTTAGCTATTTTTGCGTTGGCTTTAAATTATCAAAGGAATAATAAAATAATAAATTTAATATCCATAAATACACTTGGAATATATTTTATTCATATGCCAATAATAAGACTTGTTAAGCCATGGATAATTAGTCATCCCTATCCGGAAACAATGTGGTTTACAGGATTATTTGCACTAGTTTTGATGTTTGTCTGCATTGGACTGGTGACAATTATAAAGAAAATTCCAGTAATTAAGAACCTGGTTATGTGATATAACTATTTGCACGTTAGCAAATAGGAGGCTGTTAAATTGCAGCTTTCATGCCATGCACATATTCTTCTATATACTTAGGAGCCTCTTTTCCATATTTCTCCAGAAGCTTAATAATTGCTGATCCAACTATTACCCCGTCTGCTTTAGATGAGAATTTTGTTGCCTGTTCTGGTGTTGAGATACCAAAACCTATAGCACAGGGTACATTGGTGTTCTCACGAATTACTTTTACGATTGAATCAAGATCTGTGGTGATATTACTTCTGGTACCGGTAACACCAAGACTGGAAACAACGTAGATGAAGCCTTTCGCTTCTTTTGCAATCATTGAAATGCGGTTTTCTGAAGTTGGTGCGATAAGGGAAACTAGGTCCAGATTATTTTTGACACAGATGTCATTAAATTCATCTTTTTCTTCAAAGGGAAGATCCGGAAGGATAAGCCCATCAATGCCAATTTCACGGCATTTTCCGATAAACGCTTCTGCCCCATAGGAATAAATAACGTTTGCGTATGTCATAAATACCATGGGAACAGTCACTTCTTTTCTAAGGTCAACGACAAAATCAAATATCTTATCAGTGGTGACGCCACCTTTTAACGCACGAAGATTTGCGCCTTGGATTACAGGTCCTTCAGCGGTTGGATCAGAAAAAGGAATACCAAGTTCTATAAGGTCTGCTCCGCCGTTTACTGCTGCGATAACAGCTTCTTTTGTGGTCTCAAGATCAGGGTCACCACAGGTTATGAATGCGATAAATGCTTTTCCATTCTCAAAAGCCTTTTTAATATTACTCATGATAATCTCCTTGTATCATAAACTTAAGAAAATACAGTCAAAATGCTGTATAAAACTTCAAATTAACAAACAATCACTCATCGTCGCTGATGGTTTTATCACCTCTGTATCTTGCAATTGCAGCGCAGTCTTTATCTCCTCTTCCGGAAATAGTTATAACGATGATCTTATCCTTATCAAGTGTAGGAGCTAGCTTCATTGCATAAGCAACAGCGTGTGATGACTCAATGGCAGGGATGATACCTTCAATTCTTGAAAGGTATTCAAAGGCATTTACAGCTTCTTCGTCAGTAATAGCCACATATTCTGCTCTGCCGGAATCATGAAGATAAGCATGCTCCGGACCGATTCCAGGATAATCAAGACCTGCTGAAATAGAATAAACAGGAGCAATCTGACCATACTTGTCCTGACAGAAATAGGACTTCATACCGTGGAAAATTCCAAGTCTTCCTGTGTTGATGGTAGCAGCGGTTTCAAAGGTATCGATACCTCTTCCGGCAGCCTCGCAGCCGATAAGCTTAACGGATTTATCTTCAATGAAATTGTAGAAGCTTCCCATGGCATTAGATCCACCGCCTACGCAGGCGATTACGGCATCAGGCAATCTTCCCTCTTTTTCCATCAGCTGCTCTTTGATTTCCTTAGAGATAACTGACTGGAAGTCTCTTACTATTGTTGGGAACGGATGAGGACCCATTACGGAACCAAGGCAGTAATGAGTATCATCAATCCTTGAGGTCCACTCTCTCATTGCTTCTGAAACAGCATCCTTTAAAGTAGCTGTTCCTGTGGTAACCGGAATAACAGTGGCACCGAGAAGCTTCATCTTGTAAACATTAAGTGCCTGGCGCTTAGTATCTTCCTCTCCCATGTATACTACACACTCCATGCCCATGAGGGCTGCAGCAGTTGCAGTTGCGACACCATGCTGACCGGCGCCTGTCTCAGCGATAAGCCTGGTTTTTCCCATCTTTTTTGCAAGAAGAGCCTGTCCAAGAACATTGTTGATCTTATGAGAGCCGGTATGGTTAAGATCTTCACGCTTAAGGTAAATCTTCGCGCCTCCAAGATCCTTCGTCATTTTTTCAGCGTAATATAATCTTGAGGGTCTTCCGGCATATTCATTTAAAAGATTAGTAAGTTCGCGATTAAATTCCGGATCATCTTTATAGTGGTTATATGCTTCCTCAAGCTGGATTACAGCGTTCATAAGAGTTTCGGGAATATACTGTCCACCATGTATTCCAAATCTTCCTTTTGCGTTTGTCATAGTTTTTCTCCTAATTATTTTCTAAATCAGTGCTCAGGCGCCTGAGCTGCAATCTGAGCATCTATTAGTCTTACGTTAGCCACAAAGTTACCCATTTTAGAAGCATCCTTATGACCGTCAGTTTCTATACCTGAACTAACATCCACGGCAAAAGGTCTTACTTCACTAATGGCATCTTTGACATTTTCCGGTAAAAGACCTCCTGCCAAAAAGTAGGGTCTTGTCAGTCCTTTTAACAGCTCCCGGTCAAAGCCTTTTCCACCTCCCATTCCTGAATCAACCAGAATGTGGTCGGCGGAGCTTTGATTTGCAATATCAATATCATCCTGACTATTAATAATAAATGCCTTTATTATGGGTTTGTCTGTCTGTTCTCTAAGCTGATGAATATATTTTTCATTTTCACTGCCATGCAGCTGAGCTATGTCGATTATTTCTTCGTTCAACAGTTCAGTGACAAAATCAATGTCTGCATCTACGAATACCCCAACAGTTTTTATGTCAGGAGAAAGCTCTTTTCTTAAAATCTTTGCAGTTTCCTTTCCTACATATCGCCTGCTCTTTTTCCAAAAAACAAAGCCTACATAGTCAGGTTTAAAAACGTTTGCTGCGGCTACGTCAGAAGATCTGGACAATCCGCAAAGTTTAATTTTGGTCATAGATTAAACCTTAATTCCTTTTAGCTCATCTAATTTTTCTTTCTTGTTCTGTGCTCTCATCAGGGTTTCACCGACAAGTACGGCATTTACCCCTATGTCTCTAAGCTTTTTGACATCTTTATGATCTTTTATTCCACTTTCAGAAACGTAGATGACATCTTCAGGAATAAGGCTCCTAAGCTTTTTGCTGTTGTCTGTATCCACTGAGAAATCTTTGAGATTGCGGTTATTAACACCAATTATACGTGCTCCGCAATCCAAGGCCATCTGTACTTCATTTTCATCGTGAGCTTCAACCAGAGCCGAAAGACCATAGTTGTGGCAAATTGTAATATATTTTTTAAGCTCGTCTTTTGATAAAATGGAACATATTAAAAGAACTGCCGAAGCGCCTAAAATTACTGCTTCATAGATCATGTACTCATCAACGACAAAATCTTTTCTAAGACAGGGAACTGAAACAAGGGAGCTTATTTCAGAAAGATATGAATCTTTCCCAAGAAAGTATTTTGGCTCTGTGAGAACTGAAATAGCATTTGCACCGGCTTTGTCATATTCCAGGGCAATGTCAGCATATGGGAAATCTTCTGCAATTATACCCTTAGATGGAGATGCTTTTTTACATTCACAGATAAAAGAAATTCCTTCACCCTTAAGGGCTTTTTCAAAAGGAAAGTCTTTTTTTATGAATGAAGCTGCTTCAAATCTAATGGCTTCAACAGACTTTTCTTTCTTTTTTTCTTCTACTCTTATTCTTGCATATGCTGCTATTTCATCGAGGATTGTCATGATAGATTTCCTTTGTATTTGTCATTAAGCTTGTTTCAAATTTAATGGATCTTTATTTATTACTGAGCTCAATCAGTTTATCAAGTGTTTCAGTAGCTTTTCCGGAGCTTATGATTTCAGAGGCAAGCTTTATTCCGTCTTTAAGACTGTCTGCCTTTCCGCCGATATAGAGGGAAGCGCCGGCGTTTAAAAGAACAGCATCACGCTTTGGTCCTGTTTCTTTTCCTGAAAGGATATCTCTTGTAATCTGAGCATTTTCTTCAGGTGTTCCGCCTACAAGATCTTCTTTTTTACAGGTCTTAAAACCAAAGTCTTCAGGGCAGATCGTGTAAGACTTGTACCAGCCGTCTTTGATCTCGCAGATAGAAGTCGGAGAACTCATGGAAATTTCATCAAGTTTATCCTGACCGAATACTACCATTCCTCTTGTTACTCCGAGGTTTACAAGAACCTGAGCAAGAGGAACAACAAGATACTCATCATAAACACCCAGAAGCTGCATTGAAGGCTTTCCGGGATTTGTAAGTGGTCCGAGAATATTGAAAACTGTTCTGAATCCGAGTTCTTTTCTTATGGCACCAACATACTTCATGGATGTGTGGTATTTCTGAGCAAAGAAGAAGCACATCCCTGCCTCATTAAGAAGTTCAACACATTTTTCGGGACTCTGGTCTATATTTACACCAAGTGCCTCAAGACAGTCTGCTGTTCCGCATTTTGAAGAAGCTGCCCTGTTTCCGTGCTTGGCTACCTTCATTCCACCTGCTGCAGCTACTATAGCTGAGGTTGTTGAGATATTAAAACTGTGAGCATTATCGCCGCCTGTTCCGACAATTTCAAACACATCCATTCCGGTCTCAACTGCAGTGGCATGTTCTCTCATAGCAGCAGCACAACCGGCAATTTCCTCTGTTGTTTCAGCACGGGCGCTTTTTGTTGAAAGAGCTGACAAAAAAGCGGCGTTCTGTGTGGGAGTAGTCTCACCATTCATGATCTCATTCATGACTGTATAAGCTTCATCATAGGTAAGGTCTTCTTTGTTTACGATTTTTACGATTGCGTCCTTGATCATTTCTTTTTCCTCCGAAATCTGTTTAAATTTTTAGATACAAAAAGCGTTCCGATCTATCATTGTCGGAACGCTTTCTTTTTGGATATCTTTTGGAAAAAGAAAAAGTCCCTGACAGAGATAGTCTCTATCAAGGACGAATATACTTGTAATGTATGATCCGCGGTGCCACCTTGAATTCGTAGTGATAACTACGCGCTTTAACAGGATACAGGTTACTAAGAATAGTACTTCATCATATCCCTGACAACTAACGTGTGCCAAACGTTGCAGCATACTCAGCAAATGAAGGATTTTCCAACTCACTTTTGAACTGCACCCTCAGCGGTCCATTTGAATATGTGTTTCTTGCCTGCTCTCAGCTGGTCAGGCTCTCTGTGAAGGCATCATAGACGTTATCTCCGCTTCATCGGTTTAAACTATTAACTTGTAGAAAATAATACTACCGAAAAAAATGCATGTCAACAATTTTTTCGGTAGTAAATAGTCTTAAAACTTAATTAAACTTTATTACTTTGCAAGTCTGATCACATTCCAGCTTCTTGCAGGAAGTGTGCTGTTTAAGATTCCCTTTGTAACCTTGGACTTCTTTGTGATATCCACAGGCTTAACATTATCAGGATTTTTCTCGGTATTAACAGCCTTAAGATCTTTATGTGTAAGTACGCTGTGCTCAACAACCTTGTAATCTGCAAACTGTCTGAGATCACAAGTAAGCTCAAAGTCATCTTCAAGATTTTTGTTTACAGCAAAAAGAGTTACAGTCTCATTCTCTTCATCATTTAATACTACACAGTCAACAAAAGGTGCATCACCGTGCTTGGACTCATATGTAGGAACTTTAACAACAGTGTTAAGAACCTCTCCTCTTCCATATACGCTTGCCTGCATATATGGATAGAAAATTGTCTGTCTCCATGCTCCTGTATCAGATGTCATAATTGGAGCAATTACATTTACAAGCTGTGCAAGGCATGCAATCTTTACTCTGTCAGCATGACGAAGCATTGTGATGAGCATTGAACCAACTAAAAGAGCATCTTCGAAGTTATAAATATCCTCCAGCTGATGTGGGTGTTCAACCCATTTCTCAAGTTTTTTGTCCTGCTCATTGGAGTGATACCAGACATTCCATTCATCAAATGAAAGATTAATAGTTTTCTTTGATCTCTTAATAGCCTTAACATAGTCGCAGATACTAACAACCTGACTGATGAACTGATCCATTGCAACGCTGCTTGCAAGGAAGTTAGGAGTATCATTCTCTGCATTGCCATAATATTGATGAAGAGAGAGATAATCAGTTGTATCATAGCTGCTTTCAAGAACAGTTCTCTCCCATTCACCAAATGTAGGCATTGTAAGTCCGGAAGAACCACAAGCAACACACTCAATAGAAGGATCAACAAGTTTCATGATATGACCTGCTCTGGCAGCTTTAAGGCCATACTCTGAGGCAGTCATGTGTCCCATCTGCCAAGGTCCGTCCATTTCGTTGCCAAGGCACCAGAGCTTGATTCCATAAGGATCCTTGGCGCCGTTTTTAATTCTCATGTCACTGTATTTTGTACCGCCCTTGATGTTGCAGTATTCCACCACATTTTTGGCATCCTCAATACCTCTTGTGCCAAGATTTACAGCATACATGGGCTTTGTTCCGACCTTCTTACACCAGGTCATGAACTCATCAAGACCAAAATCATTTGTTTCAACCACACCCCAGGCAAGCTCTATTCTGCGTGGTCTGTCCTTCTTGGGTCCCACACTGTCTTCCCAGTTAAAGGCAGATACGAAATTTCCGCCGGGATATCTTACGATAGGCACGTTAATCTCCTGGATAAGTTTCATGACATCTTTACGATAACCGTTTTTATCAGCAAATTTGTTGCCGGGCTGATATATTCCTTCGTAAACTGCGCGTCCAAGATGCTCTATAAAAGAGCCGAAGATACGCTCATCCACTTTGCTGATGGCAAAGTCCCTATCAATACATACTTGTACTTTGTTTTCAATTTTTTTGTTTTTCATTTTAAGCACCCCTAAAATAGTTTAACGCTACATAAATAATGATAAAACATCAAGTACAAAAAGAAAATGTAAAAGTTGCTATTTTTTGCTCAAATAATGATATGATATAAATAGTTGAAGCAAGAATAAGAATTTTCAGAAAAGAATTGGAGTTATAGATGGCAAAAAAGAATACTTTATTTAAGCTTGGAGTTATTTCTGCATTATTTAGCGGAGCTTATGCATTCAGCGATTATCTTTACAAGATATCATCAGTACCTCGTCAGCATACTGATTCTGACAAGGATTTTGATCAGGAAATAACAGAAGGAAGGATGTTTGTCAGAAATCATCCTGACAGACAGGATATGTACATTGATGCCATTGACCAGGCAAGGCTTCATGCTTCTTTTATTCCTGCCGGGGAAGAATCTCACAGATATGCAATTGTTATTCACGGTATTTCCGACAATCACGAAGCAAACGGTGTTTATGCAAAACATTATCTTGAAAAGGGAATAAATTGCCTTCTTCCCGATCTGAGAGGCTTTGGGAAAAGTGAAGGTAAGTATGTAGGTTATGGATATGATGACAGATTAGATATCCTTGAATGGATTTACTGGATCATAAAAAGAGATCCTAAGGCTCATATTTTGCTTCATGGAATGAGCATGGGGGCAGCAACGACGCTTATGACCACAGGTGAAAATCTGCCTGAAAATGTTAAGGCAGCAATTGCAGACAGTGGATATTCCACATTAAGGGAGCAGTTTGCCTCTACATATAAGAGTTTTAAAGGCTCGTTTATACCGATACCTATAGCTCTTTTCCTGGCAAGGATAATTATTTATCTCAGGGCAGGATATGACATAAATGTTGTTAATCCTATTGAGGCTGTTACAAGATCCACTACGCCCACACTTTTTATACATGGGGATGATGATCAGTTTATTGATCCTCAGATGTGCTCAAGGCTCTATGAAGCTGCAAAGTGTCCTAAACAGTATTGTATGATTCTTGGCGCTGAACACATTGAAGGGGTTGTTAAAGATCCTGTAAACTATTGGGGCAAGATCAAAACATTTCTTGAAAAAACAGAATTTTAAGAGTATTTAATAAAGAATATGGGGATGCCTTTATTGTGAATTAAGGCATCCCTTTTGAATTTAAGCTAATATCGGATTCTCTGTCACGTATCGCTCTTGATCATTATATATTTACGATGGGATAATGACATTGCGCATTTTTTTTGATACAATGAGTTTCCTAAATTTTGAAATGAAAAAGAGGAACGTAATGATACTTTTATTTGATTGTTTTGGAACTATACTGGATTATAAGGCTGTGGATTTTGAAAAAGGCCTGCGTTTTTTATATGAAAAATTCTTTAAGGACAAGTGCACATATGAGGAATTACAGGCATATAATCTGGAACTGTTTCATGAGGTAGAGGAGCTTCACAAAAGTGAGATAGAGACTGCTTTTGTGAAGGGCGAACTTCCGCTTTATGCTAAGAAGTTTGGAACAAAACCTCTTTATATGTCTCCTTCAGAAGAAGCTGATTTTATGCTGCTTACAACCGAGCTCGACAACTTTGAAAGCCTTCCGGGGCAGCTTGAGGAGCTTTATAACCAGGGTGTGGCAATGTATGTTTTGTCAAACAGCATTTATTCTTCAGAGGGACTTAAGTCGCTTCTTGACAGATTTGAAATAGGAAAATATTTCAGGAATGTCTGGTCCAGTTCAGACTTTGGAAAAATAAAGCCAAACAAGGAATTCTTTATGATGGGAATCCAAAATGCGTTAAGTGAAAATCCCGGAGAGTCGATGGACAGTATTGTTTATGTGGGCGATACCTATGAGGCGGATGTGGAAGGTGCAACCCGTGCAGGAGTCAGGTCTATATGGATCAACCACAAAGAAGAAGAGGATACAAAGGGTATTGCAACAAGGATAATCACGAAACATGACCAGTTTATGGAGGCTGTAAAGAGTCTTTAAATAATATTTCAAAACAAAGATTTTTAACGATTTATTGTTTCATATTATTCGCAAATTTATCACTATACATTCACAATTTATTCACATATTTTATCCAAAATATCTTTTGCAAAAAGAGATGAGTGTTTTATGTGGAGAGGTGAATCGTGATAACAACAAAATTGTATAATTTACAAAAGAGAAATCCGAGGACATTCGCTGTTATGCTTACCAAGAGGCAGAGAAAAGCGGTCAGCGAATATTTAAAGGACATCAATGAGGATTTCCATCCAAGTAATGGGGAATTATATTACAATTTATCAAGGAAACTTGAGACTGGACATATGTCATACAATGACACAGAGCTTAGTATCATGAGAGCTGCAATACAGCTGAACAGATTTATCCAGCCGATTTCTTTTATATGCAGGAAATATCTGCTGTATGCCACAAGATAAAAATGATCAGGATAAGGGGGATGCAATGGGGAAAATATTTTTACTGACAAATGATGATGGAATTAAGTCGGACGGGCTGTTTCGTTTAGCCAAGACTGCCAGTGAATTTGGTGAAGTATGGGTTGTTGCGCCGGATGATCAGAGAAGTGCAGCTTCTCATAGCATTACCCTTAGAAATTCAATAGAAGTTCATCCTTGTGATATCGGAATCGAGAATGTGCATGCATTTTCCTGTAGCGGAATGCCTGCAGACTGCATTAGAGTGGGACTTCTTAATGTGATGAACAAAAAGCCGGATGTAATAATGTCAGGAATAAATTTTGGCTACAATCTGGCTACGGATATTCAGTATTCCGCCACTTTAGGAGCTGCTTTTGAAGGAGAATTCCAAGGATATTTGTCGATAGCATTTTCTGAGGGAATGAACGAATGTCATGAGGTGACTGATCACTATCTTAAAGACATTATGGCTGAGCTGATAGAGAAAGAATATGTGGAGGGACAGGTCTGGAATGTGAATTTCCCTCAGTGCAGACTATCAGAGTGCAAGGGAGTGCTAAATGACAGACGGGTTTCCAGAAAGTCCTTTTACAACGACAGATATAAGGTTTTGGAAACCTTCCATGATGGGGGATTAAACCTGATGGTTGACGGAATTTATACTCCTGAACATGAGGAGGGCACAGATTATGGTGCTATTTTAGATAATTATGTTTCTGTCGGTGTAGTGAAGAATATAAGTTAAAAAAGATTGATCTGATGCGATAGGGGCTGTTGAGCCGGATGACTGATAATCCTGCTCAATGGCTCTTTTTTAGTTATATGATATACAAAATACCTCAAATAGATTTCACACAATAAGGTTTTGCTATAACTTTGGCAAAATCTGACAACCAAATAGCATTTTGTGGTAAGCAGAATGTGCAAAAATACTTAATAATCTATTTTAATAGGTGCATTGTGGGGATAATTGCACAAACGACAAATATTATAGGAGGAGAAGTATGCACAAAAAGTCATTGGGGTTGTCTTCAGTTATCATGGCTGGAATGCTGGCTGTTTCCAGTGTTAGTCCGGCAGCTGTAACAGCGTATGCTACTGAGACAGGTGATGCTACTGTCATTGCTGCACAGGAGGATGTGGCGAAGGAGCAGAAGTCGGAAGAAACTTCTGAAAAAAAGGCTGAAGAAGTTGTTTCAGAAGAAAAGACCGAGGACGTAAAAACTGAAGCAGAGGCAGAGAAAGAAGAAACAGAGAAAAAAGAAACAACTGCCGAGGAAAAGAAGACAGAGGAAGCTACAGAAAAGGAAGAGCCCAAGGAAGAAACTGCTTCTGAGGAAGTAAAAGAGGAAGCAAAAGAAGAGGTTAAGGAAGAAGTTAAAGAAGCAGAAGAATCTGCTGAAGCAAAAGAAGAGGGACTTACATTCTTTAACAGATGGAATCAGAGCGAAACTGTAAAGGGCAAATTGGAGTTTTCAAGTCAGTATCAGGAATTCTGTTATGATCTTGGAGAGACAATTGATGCTGCAAACTGCAAGGGCGTTCATGTAAAGGTATCTGAGCAGGGTAACAATATCTGCATTAAACTCTATGATGCGGATATGAATGAGAAACTGGCAAGCTACAGTAACAGTGGCAAGGACGAGTATACTGTTGTTCCTAATTACGACGGGACAGTCAGATATATAGGTATTATGTCTATGCCATCAGAGACAGAAGCATATCCTTACAGCGTAACAGTTGATGAAGTTAAGGCTGATGTTGAAGAGGCAGCACCGGTTCAGAACGAAGAGACATTAGTTTATAAGGCTGATGATATCAAGCTTTCACATCGTTGGTCAGGAGAAGAGACAACTCCTGAGATTAATTTCTCCGCAGAGTGGGAAGAGTATTGGTTTTCTCTTGGCAAGACAGTAAATGCTGAGGCAATTAAATCAGTAAAGGTTACATTTAAAGAGAATACTCCAAATCTGGCATTTAAGCTTTATGATGCAGAAGGCACTGAACTTCAGGCATTCTACGGACAGAGCGGAAAGAGCGAGTATGTTATTTTCCCTTCAACAACAGGAGATGTAACCAATTTTGCCATCATGGCAATGAATGAGCAGACATTCCCTGCAACAGCCACTCTTGAGAGCGTTGAAATAGTTGTTGATACAACACCACAGGAAGAGCAGGTTGAAAAGGGCGTCGAGAGAGACATTGTAGATCTTCGTGATCCTATGACAGCAATTCTTGGCGATGACTTCATTATTGGTACAGCTATCAGTTACATGGAATTTGCTGACGAGATGGAGATGGAGCTTGTAACAAAGCATTTCAACGGAGTTACACTTGGAAACGAGCTTAAGCCGGATTCCATGCTCAAGAAGAATGCTGAGATCATCAAATATAACTTAAATGGTGAAGAGATTGAGGTTCCTGAACTTAACTATGATACACCTGAGAGATACCTCGATTTCTTTGTAAACTGGAACAATGAGCATCCTGATAAGAAGATCAGAGTAAGAGGCCACGTACTTGTATGGCACTCACAGACTCCTGAGTTCTTCTTCCATGAAGATTATGATACAAATAAGCCTTATGTAACACCTGAAGTAATGAACAAGCGTCTTGAGTACTATATCAAGAGCGTTGCAACACACTTCACAGCGGATGACAGCAAGTATAAAGATCTTTTCTATGGATGGGATGTTGTTAACGAGGCAGTAAGTGACGGAACAGGTACATACAGAAATGCAAGCGAGAATTCAAGCTGGTGGGCAGTATACCAGTCACCTGAATTCATCCAGAATGCATTTGTTTATGCAAATAAGTATATGCCTGCGGACATTGCTCTTTTCTACAATGATTACAATGAGTATGTAACCAGCAAAGTTGGCGGTATCTGCGAGCTTTTGCGTACTGTAAAAGAAACACCCGGTGCCAGAATCGATGGTATGGGTATGCAGGCTCACTACCAGGTAGATGCTAACTCTCCTACTATGGAGCAGTTTAAATCAGCAGCTACTGCATACAGCAAGATTGTTGACCAGGTGCAGGTTACAGAGCTTGACTATAAGGGCAGCGCTAATTCAAAAGATGAAAGACTGGCAAACAGATATAAAGCACTTTACGATACAATCAGAAGACTTAAGAATGATGGTGTAAATATCACCGGTATGACTATCTGGGGAGTTGTAGATAAACATTCATGGCTCCAGACTGCAAATAATAACGGTGGTGGATCAAACGGAAACGCAAGACAGTATCCGCTTCTTTTTGATGATAACTACAAGGCAAAGAATGCTTTCTGGGCACTTGCAAACGCCGGAGATCTTGAGCCTGAGATAAAGAATCTTATACTTGTTCAGAATATCAACGATGACTTCTCAGTTGGAAACAGCTATACATTCAAGGATGGCGATAAGAGCGCAAGCTTTGTTCCTCTTTGGGGAGAAGACGGAATTGCTGTAAAGGTTACCGTAGCTGACAGTGCTGTAGAGGATACAGACTGCTTCACAATCTATGCTGACGATACAAAGGGCATTAATTCCGTTACTGTTAAGAGATCAGAGGCAACAGAAGTTGAAGGTGGCTACGAAGCAGTTGTTAAGCTGGCTGTGGATTCAGACGCTCTTACAGCTAACACTGTAAAAATGGATGTAACCGTTACTGACGGCGAAAAGACCTATGCTTTCGGCGATACAACTCTTAAGCAGTCAGAGAGCAGCAAGTATTTTGCTGAGACAGTAATTAAGCCTCTTCTTTCTGTAAAAAAGGGAACAATCGAAGTAGACGGCAAGACAACAGATGAAGCTTGGGCAAATGCAAAAGAAGTACCTCTTACAATCAACATCGGATCAAGTGTAAGCGCTAATGCAAAGGTTCTTTGGGACGAGGAAAATCTCTATGTTGTTGCAGAGGTAAAAGACGCCGTTCTCAACAAGGATTCTTCACAGGCACATGAGCAGGATTCACTGGAAGTATTCATAGATGAGAACAACAACAAGACAACTGCTTATGAAGAAGACGACAAGCAGTACAGAGTAAACTTTGATAACGAGCAGAGCTTCAACGGTAAGAAGTGCACTGCTGAAAATGTAAAGTCAGCTACAAAGAAGACAGAAGACGGATATATCGTAGAAGCTGCCTTCAAGTGGACAGACATTACACCTGAAGCAGGTAAAAAGGTTGGCCTTGAGCTTCAGATCAATGATGCCGATGCATCAGGTAAGAGAGCAGGAACTCTTAGCTGGGCTGACAAGAGCGGAACAGGCTGGTCATCCACAGAAGTATTTGGAACCATATTGTTGGCTGATGGAGAAACTGCCCCAGTTGATCCTGAGAATCCAGAAGATCCTGGAAATCCGGAGGATCCGGCACCTGTTGATCCAACTCCTGAGGAACCCACACCGGAAGATCCAACACCTACTGAGCCACAGGATCCTGTAACTCCTGAAGATCCAGAGAATCCGGAAGATCCAAGTAATCCTGAGCAGCCTGAAAATCCTGAACCAACCGATCCTGAACCTGTAGAGCCGGAGAAACCGGAAGAGGCTATTCCAAGAATTGTTTACAGAGGACTTACAGCTTACTGCTTAGATCAGCACGGTAATATACTTACAGGAATTCAGAAAATTAATGGTAAGGAATACTTCTTTAGCCCTGATGGCATTATGTACAGAGGAACATTTGCATATGAAGGCGGAAAGAAGTACTTTGTAAAGCTTGACGGAACTATTGCCAAAAATGAGCTGGCAATTACTCTTGGAAAAATAGTTATCCTGGATAAAAACGGACAGGAGAGAACAGGTTTCGTAGATTACAAAGGAAAGACTTATTATTGCAGACCTAACGAAGGAGCTTACTGGTTAACATTCTTTAATGTCAAGGGAAAGACATATTTTGCTCACCTTGATGGAACTCTTGCCAAAAATGAGACATTTTGGATCCTTTGGCATAAGTTCACATTTGATAAAAATGGAGTATTGAAGAACAGATAAAGATTTAATGCATCCGGAGAGAACGTCTCGTTCCTCCGGATGTTTTACTTGTACCCGCGAATTTGTTATACTCTTCGTGATGTTTTGATATTAATTGGAGAAAACAAATGGGGTTTAATTCCTTTACATTTATAATGCTGTTTCTGCCAATTCTATTGGCCGGATGGCATTCTATAAATAGAGCTGGAAAATATGCAGTGGCAGATATCTTTTTGATACTGATGTCACTGTATTTCTATTACTCTTTTGGTCTGTCTTTTTTACTGGTTCTTTTATTAAGCCTTGCTGTCAATTACGGACTCAGTTTTCTGATGGAATGCTCCGGAGAAAAAGGGCAAAGAAAACTCTTAAAGACAGTAGGTGTCCTGTTTAATCTTGCGCTTTTATTTTACTTTAAGTACATGGGATTTTTTGTGGAAAACTTTAACTCACTGACGGGCGCCACACTTACTGCAAAAGAAATTCTAATGCCTATCGGAATCAGCTTTTTTACCTTTGGACAAATATCATTTATTGTAGACAGGGCAAATGGGGAAGCTCCGCACTATCCGCTTATTCAGTATGTAATGTACACAGTTTATTTTCCCAAACTGATACAGGGACCGATAGCATTTCATAGGGAAATGATCGACCAGTTCACGGATAAAAAACTCAGAAAGTACGATCCGGAAAAGATGGCAAAGGGAATAATGTCATTTATTATCGGTCTTTCCAAGAAAGTTCTTCTTGCGGATACACTTTCCAAGATGGTTGTATATGGGTTTCATTACACATACTATCTTGATACGCTAACTGTCATTGTAGTGATGCTTGCCTATACTTTCCAGATTTATCTGGACTTTTCAGGGTACTGCGATATGGCAAACGGCGTAAGCCTGATGCTTGGATTTAAACTTCCTGTAAACTTTAATTCTCCGTACAAGGCAGCTACGGCAAAAGAGCTGTGGCAGCGCTGGCATATGACTCTTTCAAGATTTTTTATCAAATATGTCTACATTCCTCTCGGAGGCAGCAGAAAGGGCAAGATCCGTACAATCATAAATGTCCTTGTAGTATTTGTTCTCAGCGGCTTATGGCATGGAGCCGGCTGGACATATATCTGCTGGGGGCTTATGCAGGGTCTTTTGGTAGTGTGGGATAACCTTGGCATAGTTGGTGTAAAGGAAAGTTCTCATAATAAGGAATCGGCAAAAGAAGGAAAGAAGGCCGGATATTTATTGAGGGATACTCCGCTTTTTGTGATTCCCAGAGCTTTAGGAAATGCGATGACTTTTATTATGTTTGTAATATCGCTTATTTTCTTTGGCTCAAAGAATATGACCTATGCAATCCAGATGTTCAAGAGGCTGGTTTTCTGGACTTATCCGGGATTTCTGTACAGAACAGCTGAGAATCTTGAGATTGCAGAAAACTATGTATTAAGGCAGCTGCTTTCCCAGATGGGAAAAGATGAAATGATAATTGTGATCTATATGCTGACAATGATCTTACTTTTACTTGTAAGTGCCTTTGTTATGACCAGGAAAAATACCGGGGAAATCATTGAAAGAGCATGCTTTGATAAAAAGACAGTTGTCTGGCTTACTGTATTATTTATCTGGTCTTTTGTATCGCTCTCGAATGTAAGCACCTTTATATATTTCCAGTTTTAGGCGCAGATGAAAAGAGCTCAGCTTAAGTATTTAATATGCAGGGAAAGGTTTAAAAAGCAAAAAACAAAATGACAGAGCAAAAGATAACAGCGAAAAATTTCATAAAGAAGCTTTTGATTTGGGTTTTGGCATGTCTTTTCCTGATAGCGGCGGTTGTAATTGTAATGGACCCTTTTTATCACTATCATAAGCCATGGCTTGGACTTAAGGCTGTGCTTCACGATAAGGAATACCAGTGTATAGGTACGCTTAGAAACTTTGATTATGACACGCTTTTGGTTGGATCCTCTGTAATGGAGAACAATAACAACGCCTGGTATGATGAAGCTTTCGGAGGAACTTCGATAAAGGCCATCAGATCATACGGTGCCACGGCAGATCTGTGTTATTTGTTGGATGCAGCCTATGAAAAGCATAATATAAAAAGAGTTTTCTATAACATTGACCCTTCATCGCTTTCAGCTTCGGCTGAGACAACCTATGAATCAACTGGATGTCCCATGTATTTATATGATAAAAATCCGTTCAATGATGTGAAATATCTTTTTAACAAGGATGTTTTACTGACAAAAATACCCTATCAGGTAGCGAATTCTTTTATCGGAAATTATGACGAGGGCCTGTCCTATAACTGGGCCAAGTGGAAAACATTTAATAAAGAGCAGGTACTTGGTTTATACAAGAGAAGCAGAGAAGAAGTACCGATGATGGCTGAAACCGTATATCAGAAGAAGCTTGAGGATAACATTAATCTTTTGACGGCGCAGGTTAAAGCTCATCCGGAGACAGAATTTATATTCTTTTACCCGGTATATTCAATGCTGTGGTGGGACGGGGTTATCAGAAGCGGTGAAAGAGATGCCTATATTTATAATGAAAAGCAGATGACCAAAGCGCTTCTTGAGTACGATAATGTCAGGATTTTTTGTTTCCAGAATGAGCCGGAAATTGCGACAAATCTTGATAACTATATGGACACGATACATTTTTCCCAGGATATAAACAGGCTGATGCTTGATCAGATCATTGCAGGGGAATATGAAATGACAATGGATAATTACGAAGAGGTTCTTGAAGGCGTCAGAGCCTTTTCTGAAAAAGTGGAAAAAGAGTATATGCTCCCATACATAGAACAGAATCTGATTACCTACGAAGGCTAGATATAGCCTTGAAATATTTAAAATGATATACTATACTCCGAATCAGAATTATTTTTTGATAGGAGTATAGTATTCTTATGATTTACAAGACAAAAGGCACTTGCTCAACTCAGATAGACATTGATGTTGAGGATGGAATAATCAAATATGTAAAATTTACAAACGGCTGTAATGGTAACCTTCAGGGAGTTGCCAGACTCGTGGAAGGGATGAAGGGTGAGGACGCAATCAGGAAACTCCGCGGAATCAAATGCGGTTCAAAGAGCACATCTTGTCCTGATCAGCTTTCATATGCTGTTGAAGAGGCAATGAAGCAGGCAAATGCATAATAGATTTGGAAGAAGGTAAAAAAGTGAGCGATACAGCTACAAAGAGAATTGTCCTTACAGGTGGTGGAAGTGCAGGCCATGTAACTCCGAATATTGCACTTATTCCGGCACTTAAAGAGGCAGGATTCGAAATATTTTATATAGGTTCTTACACAGGAATTGAGAAAAAGCTGATAGAGGATTTCCACATTCCTTATTTTGGAATATCCACAGGAAAGCTCCGCAGATACTTCGATCCAAAGAACTTTACGGATCCATTCAGAGTTCTTAAGGGTTTTTCAGAAGCAGTCTCATTATTAAGAAGAATCCATCCGGATATTATCTTTTCCAAGGGCGGATTTGTGAGCGTGCCTGTTGTAAGGGCAGCGGGACTTTTAAAGATACCTTATATTGTGCATGAATCTGACATGACACCGGGGCTTGCAAATAAGCTGAGCATGGCCGGAGCAAGGAAGATCTGCTGTAATTTTCCTGAGACAATGAGGGTTCTCCCGGCAGATAAGGCTATTCTTACAGGAACACCTATCAGAGAAGAACTTAGTCAGGGATCAAAGCAGGCGGGAAGAGATTTTTGCGGATTTACAGACGACAAGCCGGTGCTTATGGTTATCGGTGGAAGTCTCGGAGCTCAATCTGTAAATGAAACTGTAAGATATGCACTTCCAAGGCTTCTTCCAAACTTCAACGTTGTCCATATCTGCGGAAAAGAAAAGATGGATAACCTTAAGTTATCGGTACCGGGCTACAAGCAGTTCGAATACGTAAAGAATGAGCTCAAGGATCTTTTTGCAATGGCAGATATTGTTGTTTCCAGAGCCGGAGCCAATTCGATCTGTGAGCTTCTGGCGCTTAAAAAGCCAAATATCCTCATTCCGCTTTCTACCAAAAGCAGCAGAGGAGACCAGATGCTTAATGCCAGATCATTTGAACAACAGGGTTTTTCACTTGTCATTGACAATGATGAGTTGGATGAAGATATTTTGGTAGAGACAATCGAGGATTTATATGAAAATCGTGAAAAATTCCTTGAGAATATGAGTAAGAGCAGCCTCCATAGCGCTACAGACAAGATTATTCAGATAATTGAGGAAGAGATGAAGTAAGATTTTGGGATTAATTGAGTCAATGCCAACGAGATTAACGGGCGTTGGCTCTTTTTATCTTTATATGGTTTTGCGGAGAGAGTGTATGAAAAAAATAACTGCAATCCTAGTAGGGGCGCTAATCCTGATTATATGCGGGTGTTCAGCAAACTCATCTATTAGATCAGACCGGGAAAATACGAGCATAATGCATACTGCAAGTCTTTTTGCGATGGATACAGTCATGGAACTTCAGGCGTATGGCAATGAAGAAGTGCTTTCTGAGGCGGAAGCATTTATAAGAGATATTGAGAAAAAAGTTTCCGTCACTAATGAAGACAGCGAGATAAGTGCGCTTAACAAAAACGGACAGACCCAGCTTTCAGATAACACGGCAGAGCTTTTTAAAGAAGCTCTAAATATATGTAAGCAGACGGAAGGCGCCCTTGATATATCAATTTATCCTGTTTTAAGAGCCTGGGGATTTACAACGGGAGAATATCAGGTCCCATCGGAAAAAGAGCTGATGGAGCTTCTTGGAAATGTAGATTATCGAAAGATTGCCTTAGAGGGTAGCAGCGTTTCAATAGCTGACGGAATGCAGATTGATCTTGGCAGTGTCACAAAGGGCTACACCGGCAATAAAATAGCTGAATATTTCAGGCAGCAGGGGGTTACCTCGGCTCTTATAAACCTTGGCGGAAATGTTCAGTGTATCGGCACAAAGCCAAACGGAGATAAATGGAAGGTTGCTATAAAAAGCCCGTTTAAAGACAGTAAATCCGGGGTATTTGCCGTTATAGAAGCGAGGGATGCAGCAATCATCACTTCTGGCGGATACGAAAGATTCTTTGAAGAAAATGGCCAAACCTATTGGCATATCCTTGACCCAAAAACAGGAAGGCCAGCGCAAAACGGCCTTATCTCTGTAACCATAATAGGTGAAAACGGGCTTATCTGCGATGGCCTTTCTACAGCTCTTTTTGTAAAAGGGCTGGATGGTGCTATAGATTACTGGAAATCTCATGACGGATTTGATGCAGTATTTATAACTGATGATGGTAATGTTTATATCACACAGGGGATTGAAAACTCCTGTACATTGACTGCAGAGTACCGTGATCATGAGATACATGTCCTGTCAAAATAGGTTGTATTTTGCGATTATCAGATACTATCGATCTAATTATAATTCCAATTATGTGTTAAAGATTTGTAATCATTTCAAGGACGAGGGCTGCACAGTCCTTGGCTGCCTTGGCTTCAAAAACGGGGTAGTCCACAATATCACTGCCATCGGCTTTATCCGAAATGGCGCGGATGATAAGGAAAGGAATGTTGTTAAGGTAGCATCCTTGTGCAATTGCAGCACCTTCCATTTCAGTACACATTCCGTCGAAGTCTTTTTTGATACTGTCCTTGACGTCCCCTGAGCTTATGAACTGATCTCCGCTGCAGACTCTTCCTTCAAATACTCCAAGATCGGGAGCAGTAGACTTTATGGCAGCTTTTGCTTTTTCGCGAAGAGATGAGTCTGCAGTAAATGCAGCTGTTCCAAGCTGAGGAACTTCTCCTTTTTTGTATCCGAAAACTGTGGCGTCAACGTCGTGGTAGCAGGCATCGGTAGAAAGGACAATATCACCGATATTAATCCTTGCATCCAGGGAGCCGGCAACACCTGTGTTGATCACGTGTGTCACATTAAACAGGTCAACAAGAATCTGCACACAGATTCCGGCATTAACTTTTGCGATGCCGCTTCTTACAACGACAACTTCGGTATTTCCAATGGAGCCTTCAAAGAATTCCATGGAAGCCTTTTTTACAGTATTCTTTATGGTCATCTTACTCTTAAGGGTCTCGACCTCAACTTCCATTGCACCAATTATTCCAATTTTCATAGTGTAATCCTTTCTTGCTTTTTACATAGTAAATCTGCGGACCATTGCAGCCCGCAGATAGATTTAATTACTTCGGATAAACAAGATGCTTTTCATCAATGTTTCTAAGAGTGTTATCAAGATATTTCTTTGCAAGGAATCTGGCCATTCCCAGATTCATATCAAGATAATTTCCGCAGTCTCTTGGACTCGCCCCGGGAACATCACCCTCAAAAGTACTGATAAACTCATACATTCTTGTAATAAGAGGAACAACATCCTTAGATTCGAGGTCTCCTGCAAGAACCACATAGAATCCTGTTCTGCATCCCATAGGGCCAAAATAAATTGTCTTATCCTTGTACTCAGGATCGTTTCTAAGGAAAGTGGCTCCAAGATGCTCCATAGTATGAACTTCTGCAGTGTTCATAACAGGCTCTTTATTTGGAGCAGTCATTCTAAGGTCAAAGGTTGTGATTGTTTCCGCACCTACCTTATCTTTTCTGGAAACATATATTCCGGGTTCCAAATCTAAGTGATTAACTGTAAAGCTCGCGATTTTTTCCATTTTTTTAGTCCTTTACCGGTTCATTAAATACCTCATAGGAATCCCTGAGATATTCACGAATATTATTATAATCGCGATTGGCTATTGCTGTATAGAGGGTATCTACTAAAAATAACTGTGCAAATCTTGAACTTGTGATACCACTCTTTTTGTCAATCTCAGGAGATGTGGCAAAAATAACAAGATCGCACCCGGTAGTAAGGGCATTGTTTCCAAGCTTGGTTATGGCAACGGTGCAGGCACCTTTGTCTTTGGCAATATTAAAAAGCTGCATAATCTCTTTGTTTTTGGCATTGTCACTAAAGAAAACAGCCACATCGCCGGGACCAATCTGAGAGAGAGTCATCAGGTTCATGTGATGATCCTGATTAAATACTACGTTGTAGTGGATTCTAAGAAGCTTACAGTATAAGTCGTAAGCTGCGATTGAAGCAGTACCTACACCGAAGATCTGTATCTGCTTGGCAGCAACAATCTGCGTTACAACATCGCTGAAAGTACCGGCATCAAACAACCTGTAGGTGGTCTGAACTGCCTGCACACTTGTCGCACAGATATTATCAGCGATCGATTGCAGTGAAGTGTACTCATTGACATCCTTAAATGCAATCTTTGGACCGCCTTTATCAGCCTGAGCAAGCGATGTATTTGCCTCAGCGTAGTAGGCGTTTTTAAGGTCTTTCAGACCGTTATAGCCAATGGCCTGAGCAAAACGTGTCCAGGCGGCCTGAGTTGTGCCTGAAAGCCTTGCCAACTCTTTTATTGGATATTGAAACAGATCGTCCTTTCTTTCGAGTACGTAGTCTGCAACGAGTTTCTCTGAGGATGGGAGTGAATTGTAACAGCTTTTTATCTTTTCGCTAACTATATTCATATCTGCTCCTAAAATGTAAATTGGATAAAAAATAAACGAATTTACACTACATAACTAGTATACTCCATTATTAGTTTCAATATCGAAATTAATTTTCAAACTTTTCAAAAGTAATCATTAAACTTTTATAAAAATAGAAGAAAAAGTCTGACATTTATGCTATATTCAATTTATGGCAGAACTTCGGGCTGCAGGGGAATCAGCAGCCTGATTTTTACATTTTTTCATCAGGAAAGGAGACTGAAATTATGAAATGGGTATGTCAGGTATGTGGCTATGTACATGAGGGCGATCAGCCTCCGGAGGCTTGTCCGGTATGTAAGGCTCCAGCTTCAAAGTTTACACAGCAGGGTGAAGATATGGTATGGGCAGCTGAGCACGTTGTCGGCGTAGCTAAGGGTGCTCCTGAAGATATCATTGAGGACCTTCGCTCAAACTTTAACGGTGAATGTTCCGAAGTCGGAATGTATCTTGCTATGAGCCGTCAGGCTTATAGGGAGGGCTATCCTGAAATTGGAGACTACTATACAAAGGCTGCTTTTGAAGAAGCCGAGCATGCTGCAAAATTTGCAGAACTTCTTGGTGAGGTTCTTACCGATTCCACCAAGAAAAATCTTCAGATGCGTGTAGATGCGGAGAATGGTGCTACTCAGGGCAAGACTGATCTTGCAAAGAGAGCAAAGGCTCTCGACCTCGATGCTATTCACGACACAGTGCATGAAATGGCAAGAGACGAGGCAAGACACGGAAAAGCCTTCAAGGGACTTCTCGAGAGATATTTTAAATAAACCACAGTTAAATTAAAATATTTAGAACAAGTAAAAGGGAGCATATCGCATCAAAGTGATATGCTCCCTTTAAAATTTTAATCATTAGGATAAGCTTTTTTTATCCTGTCATATTCTTCGTCTGTAATTTCCATAACAGTTCCATGTTTAAACCCATAAGGAAAACTGAATGCATTGTCGGATCTTACAAAACGGCCGGTTGAAATGTCTTTTGCCACAAAAGGAACATATCCCTGCTTCTCTTTCACACATCCGTAGAAATCCAGCATCAGGCACCAGCTTCCGTCAGGAAGTTTGTAACATGTAGGAGCTTCATACTGTCCCGGCTCAAGTTTGTCCATCTCTTCGTCAAAGGCCGGCATTCTCTCATACTTTCCAGTAAGTGACTTTCCTCTTTCAAGAATGATATGTGCAGGGTTGAAATCACTTTTTACAAATCTGTAGTAAGTCCCGTTTTCAAATACAATGTTTGAATCGATTATCTGAGTGTCATCCTTTTTGCAAAGAAGCTGCGGCTCTGAATAATTTATAAAATCCCTGGTCTTGGCATAGTAAATTGCCATATGGTTGTCGGAGTTTGCCGGATATCTTGATGACCAGTGCACCATGTAGTCCTTGGCATCCTCGTCATAGATAATATCAGGAGCCCAGGCACAACCATAGTTTTCATCAACCACTTTTACCAGCTCCTGCTCAGACCAGTTTACAAGGTCCTTCGATTCCCACTTTGAAAGGAATTTGCTGCCTTCTCTATTGACGTGATTCCAGTTGTTTTTGTATTTGGTGGAAAAATTTCTTGCAAGAGCAAGATCTGTGGCAAGAATTACGAAGGTATTATCTTTCTTCCTTGCTATGGTAAAGTCCCGAACTCCCATCTCCCCGAGATGACTTTCCAAAACCGGTTTACCGCTATTTACCTGCTCCCAGTTAAATCCGTCTTTTGACAGGCCGAAATAAACCTGTTCCCCATCCGGCGTTGTCTTTTCTTTAAAATGTGCAAATATGTACGCGCTCATTTTTTCCTCCTGTATCCCCATACATTATGCTTTTGAATTATTTAAAATATTATACTATATACTAAAGGCTGTTGCATGATTTTTCTATCCGGCAATCAATTATTTTTTTCTAGCTTCTTGCTATGGGAATTTATCTTTGATACACTTGAAAACGGATAACGGAATACGTTTTCCTTACAATTTTTTAGAACTATTAATACCCGGGAGGTTTAATAATGGTAAATTGGAATAATCTTGATACACTTAAGTCTTTTGAAGAGCTGAAAAAGGTTCCCAAGGTGGATCTTGTAGCTGCAATGAGCGGTGAAAACGGCGCAAAAAGAGTAAAAGAATACTCTGTACCTATGGCCGGCAACATGACCTATAATTACGCGGCAAAAGAGGTTGATGACAAGGTTCTTGCTGCTCTTTCTGAGGTTGCAAAAGAGGCTCAGCTTTCAGAAAAGTATGAAGCTCTTTACAATGGAGAGGTAATCAACACCGGTGAGAAGAGAATGGTTCTTCATCAGCTCACAAGAGGTCAGCTTGGCGGAAACGTTGTTGCTGACGGTGTTGACAAGCGTGAATTCTATGTTAAAGAGCAAAAGAGAATTGCAGATTTTGCAAATAAGGTTCACTCAGGAGAGATCACAAACGCTAAGGGTGAGAAATTCACAACCGTTGTTCAGATAGGTATCGGCGGATCAGATCTCGGTCCAAGAGCAATGTACCTTGCGCTTGAGAACTGGGCTCACAGAACAGGCAATTTTAAGATGGAAGCAAAATTCATCAGCAATGTTGATCCTGATGATGCATCTGCTGTATTGAACAGCGTTGATGTTGCTCATTCAATCTTTATCCTTGTTTCCAAATCCGGCACAACACTTGAGACTCTGACCAATGAATCTTTTGTAATCGATGCACTCAAGAAGGCAGGCCTTGATTCATCAAAGCATATGATTGCTGTTACTTCAGAGACTTCACCTCTGGCAAAGAGTGACAATTACCTTGAAGCATTCTTCATGGACGATTACATCGGTGGTCGTTACTCATCCACATCCGGTGTAGGCGGAGCAGTTCTTTCCCTGGCTTTTGGTCCTGATGTATTTGCACAGTTCCTCGATGGCGCTGCAGAAGAGGATAAGCTTGCTGCCAATAAGGATCTTCTTTCAAATCCTGCTATGCTGGATGCTATGATTGGCTTCTATGAGAGAAACGTACTTGGCTATGACAGCACAGCCGTACTTCCTTACTCACAGGGTCTTAGCCGTTTCCCTGCACACCTTCAGCAGCTTGATATGGAGTCAAACGGAAAGAGCGTTAACCGTTTTGGCGAGCCTATAAATTATGTAACAGGTCCTGTTATTTTCGGCGAACCCGGAACAAACGGACAGCATAGTTTTTATCAGCTTCTTCATCAGGGAACTGATATTATTCCGCTTCAGTTTATCGGTTTTAAGAACAGCCAGCTCAGAAACGATGTTACAATCCAGGACAGCACAAGCCAGCAGAAGCTCTGTGCAAACGTTGCTGCTCAGATAGTGGCATTTGCCTGCGGCAAGAAGGATGACAACCTCAACAAGAACTTCAAGGGTGGTCGTCCATCAAGCATCATCATCGGCGAAGAGCTTAATCCAAAGTCACTTGGAGCCCTTCTTGCTCACTTTGAGAATAAGGTTATGTTCCAGGGCTTTGTTTGGAATATCAACAGTTTTGACCAGGAGGGCGTTCAGCTTGGTAAGGTTCTGGCAAAGAAGGTTCTTGCCCATGAGACAGATGGTGCTCTTGCTGAGTACAGCAAGCTCCTTAATATTTGACTTTGCTTTAAAAAAATAATTTTTTCTGCCATCAGATTTTTGATCTGGTGGCTTTTTTTATAAATTTTTCAATCATTGACGTTTTTATGATATAATTTTACTAGGTATATTGACCCATTCTAACTAGGGGGGCATAATGCGATTTCGTACAAAACTCTTAATTACGTCAATGGCGATAGTCATTATACCTGTGGTTTTGGCAATTGGATCATATTTGGCAATAGCAAGATATCTTTATTACGAACAGCGAGTACAGGAACTGTGGGGTGGCGTGGATTACGGAATGTTATCTGATCCAAGCGAAGCCTTTTCCAATATGGCGGATGATGTGTCTCGAGAGATAGCCCTTGCACTTCTGGTAAACCCTTTTATTTTAGAAGATGAGAGTTTTTTGGAGCGCCTGGATAAGAGTATAGCATCCAAGTATTCCTTCCTGCTTGTCAAGAAGGGAGACGATGTCTATTATGTGACAAATATGGATCGGGCCAACGAGGTCATGGGGGAGCTACCGGGCTTTGGAACCGACATTCAGGGCATTTACTATACACCCTCCAAGCATCTGGTTAAGCAGATTGACTTCTATTTTTCCACGGGTGAGCAGGGAAGTCTGTACATTATCTCAGGAATTAGAGCAGCACTTACAGCTTCTTTGATAATCTATATGGGAATTGCCATTGTTCTTATATTACTTATTACCAGCCTTTTGCTGACAATGTGGATTGGAAGGAGCTTTTTCAGACCTATAGATGAACTTAATGTAGCGATGCAGCATATTCAGGACGGCAATTTCGACTATATGCTTCCAACCGATATAAAGGAAAAGGGCGAGATTGGCGCCATGTATCGCAACTACGAGGACATGAGACTTAGGCTGAAGGAATCGGCGGAAGAGAAAATAGAGCGTGAGAAACAGAATAAAGAGCTTATCAGCAATATTTCCCACGACTTAAAAACACCTATCACTGCGATCAAGGGATATTCACAGGGCCTTATTGAAGGCGTTGCAGACAGCCCTGAGAAGCAGATGAAATATATCAAGATTATTTATAGTAAAGCCAACGACATGAATAATCTGATCAACGAGCTTACATTGTACTCAAGCATTGATAATAACAGGATTCCTTATAACTTTGTTAAGCTCAATGTTGCAGATTACTTCGGAGACTGTATTGAAGAGATAGGCGCTGATCTTGAGAGCAAGTCTATTCAGCTCAATTATTCCAATTTAACCGGACCCGATACACAGATAGTAGCTGATCCGGAACAGATAAAGCGAGTTGTAAACAATATCGTGAACAACAGCGTGAAGTACCTTGGCAGAGACGACGGAACAGGACAGATTGACATCAGGATTCTTGACGAGATAGATTCAATCAGAGTAGAACTTGAGGACAACGGAAAGGGAATAGCGCAAAAAGATATTCCAAACATTTTTGACAGGTTCTACAGAACGGATGCTTCGAGAAATTCCAAGCAGGGAGGAAGCGGAATCGGACTATCTATTGTTAAGAAGATCATCGAGGATCATGGCGGTTACATTTGGGCGACCAGCCACGAAGGAGAGGGAACCTGCATGCATTTTGTATTAAGGAAATTTGTTGAGTATGCAGACAGCCCGGAAGCAGTTACAGTAGAAAATGAAGTATAATAATAAGAGAAAGGCGAAAAGTGTATGAGTAGAATTCTTATTGTTGAGGATGAGGAAGCCATTGCCGACCTTGAGAAGGATTATCTTGAGCTCAGTGACTTCGAGGTAAAGATTGAAAACACAGGTGATGCGGGCCTTGCAACAGCCCTTGCAGAAGAATTTGACCTGATTATTCTTGACCTGATGCTTCCCGGAATGGACGGATTTGAGGTATGTAAGCATATCAGGGAAAAGAAGGATGTGCCGATTCTCATGGTTTCAGCCAAGAAGGATGATATCGATAAGATCAGAGGACTGGGCCTTGGTGCAGACGACTATATTACAAAACCTTTTAGTCCGTCAGAGCTTGTTGCCCGTGTAAAGGCACATATGGCCAGATACTCCAGACTTGTCGGATCAGGGCATGAGTCAAATGACTTTGTTGAAATCCGTGGACTTAAGATTGACAAGACCGCCAGAAGAGTATACGTTGATGACGAGGAGAAGAGCTTTACCACTAAGGAGTTTGATCTTCTTACATTCCTTGCTGAAAATCCCAATCACGTATTTACCAAGGAAGAGCTCTTTAGAAAGATATGGAACATGGATTCCATCGGCGATATCGCTACAGTTACCGTGCATATCAAGAAAATCCGCGAAAAGATTGAATATGACACATCCAATCCTCAGTATATTGAGACTATCTGGGGTGTTGGTTACAGATTCAAAGTGTGAAAGCAGCTCCTGTCCGGTAAATGCCGGGCAGGAGTTTTTAAGTAGTGCGCCCAGCAGCGAACGTTTAAAACCAATTTAGAAGAAAAGTGCCGCAGGCTCAGGGAATTTGAATGAGAAACATCATATATATTTATGAAGATAACGACATATTGGTTTGCCACAAGCCTGCCGGAGTAGCAACGGAAGGGGCAAAAGCCTATACAATGGATCTTGTCAGCGCAGCAAGAAATTACCTTTCGAGGAAGAACGGCAAAAGCAAAAAACCGCCTTATGTGGCCACTGTCCATAGGCTTGATCAGCCGGTGGAAGGTGTTGTGGTGCTGGCAAAGACCAAGAAAGCGGCAGGAGATATTTCAAATCAGATCAAGAACAGAAGTACAGGAAAATACTACTATGCGCTTTGTTATGGCACTGTTCCGGATGACAGTGGCAAGCTTGTCGATTACCTTATAAGAAAAGAAGACGGACTGGCTGCGGTAGTAAGTAAAGCAGAAAAGGATTCGTTAAAAGACCTGGTTATCACCAGGGGAAACGGTGAAAAAATCAGAACTGTTGCAGGGGATGTAAAAAAGGCAGCGCTGGAATATGAAGTGGTAAAGAGAACAGAAAATACAACACTTCTCAGAATCAGGCTCCTAACGGGGCGTTTTCATCAGATCAGGGTTCAGCTATCACATTATGGATATCCGATCCTTGGGGAAAAGAACTACGGAAGCGCGGAGTCTGTCAGATTTTCCGAAGAAAACGGGATCAGCGACATATGTCTTGTTAGCTATAAATTTGAGTTAAAGCACCCCTCTACCGGGGAAAAGATGTGTTTTGAGATAACCCCCGACAACGGGCAGATAAAAAATATGATATCATAAATGAAATTTTATAAAATCCGCACAGCTGCGGATTTCGTAAGAAAGTGATACATGCTGGGAGAATGAGAAAATGCAGCTTCTTATGATGCTATATCTTTTAGCGGTATGCAGCATTATTCCTCTATACATGAAACAAGGCTACTACGGGCTTGGAGAAGCAAAGGGCATATGCTATCTGGCATTAAGCCTTTGTTTTTTTGCGCTTTTTTTCACCTGCTTTCTCATCAGCAGAAGAAAAACATATTCAGTAAAACTCGGGACTGGTCCTGTTTCTGTAATGCAGCTGTGTCTTTTTGCAACTATTCTTTCAGGAGCTGTTTCTTTCATATTTTCTGTGGATAAAAAGACTGCATTTTGGGGAATTGAAGGATGGAGATGCGGCTTTTTGTCTCTCTTTCTGATGGTTTTTTTTGGACTGATACTATCAAATATCAGTACCCTTCCGGTCTGGGGGATCTGCCTTATGCTTCTTGTTCCAGGATTAGAATTTTCCCTTGGAATAATGAACCGGTTTGGCATTTATACGGTCTTTTCCGGCGCAGCAAACTCAGGATATCTTGCAACGATAGGGAATATCAACTGGTATGCAGGATTTCTGTCTGTTTTTCTGCCTCTTGGGATCGGTATAATGTATGCGCAGAGGCCGTTTTCAAAGCTCTTTTTCATAAACGGGATATATGTGATATTGGGAGTTGCCGCATTGTTCCTGCAGGGAAGTGACGGTGCGCTGCTGATTATTATTTCGAGTTATATTCTGCTTTTGCTCTATTCGCTGTTTTCATCGGACTTTGAGCTGGTCAGGAAATGGCTGATACAGCTTTTTGTCCTTGGAGCCGGGATGTCATTTGCCCAAGTCATGCTCACTCTGTTTGGAGAAATGTATACCTATGAAGATAATCTCCTTGTCGGGATACTTAATATGAATACAGGGATTATCATTATGGCGGCGGCTTTTTTCCTATATAATCTTGTAAAACTTCTGGATGAGATAAAAGTATCTTTTAAAGGGAGACTCCTTGGAAAAGCAGCTGCTTTTGCCGTTATAATGCTGATTTTAACAGGGATATATATCGCTGCCGGAAACTTTGGTGATGAATTTGGAAATGGCAGAGGCCTTATATGGAGAATGTGCACGGATGTTTTTCTTGGCTTTTCGCCCTGGGAAAAAATGGTGGGTGTGGGGCAGGACTGCCTCTATCCATATGCTATGAAGAGCCCGTCAATGTCAGAAGTCTTTACTGGGGCATTTGGAGGAGATATGCTTACAAATGCTCACTGCGAACTGCTGACCGTGCTTATTGAGAGGGGATTTATCGGTGCCTGCACCTATCTGGGGCTTTTTATCAGTACTCTTTATGATGTTTTATGGGCAAAAGAAAGGGAGAACGCAGCGATTGCCTGCGCACTCCCGATTTTCTCATATTTTGTTTACAGCCAGATTTCTTTTTCCCAGGTAACAGCTACGCCTTACGTTTATATTCTGATTGGTATATATCTGGCTTTTTCGCGGAAAAACTTAGGGCAACTCCGGGATCGGAATTGAGTCATCGAGCTCGTGGAAAAAGGTTCGTGTTTCTACAATTCCATAGAGCGCTTCTTTGTACTCAAAGAGAAATCTTTCGTTAATATTTTCTTTGCCATACATCATCTCGCGGCCCATATAGGCGTTGATAATTGAAACGTAGCGCTTATCCATGTCAAACTGTTTCAGAATCTCGTCTTTTCTGCGTCTTGGATGTTTGGATGCAAACTTTCTGATATCTATCTGAAGATCAACAGGTAAAGTTCTTTCTCTTTCAACGATGTCATTTAGATATTTCTGGTAGGTTTCCTCGTCAATCTTTTCGAACCGGTCTGTGAATTCAAGACATCCGGCTCCGTCAGGCATAATGAGTCTTACCCTGTCAGGGCCATAGACATCTTCTACTTCCCCCACAACATGAGGAATCAGTGGCTTGTCGTTGTAATCCAAAATAATAACTTTATCCCCTTTTTTATACATGTGCACCTCCGATGCTAAAATTTTCAGATTTTCAGTGACATTGAAAATAAAATGTTGAACAAAGAGTGAATATAAGCGCAAGTTTTCTGTATATTTAATTATAACATGAATAGACCGTTTTATGGTTGATTTGCTTTAACAAGATTCTTGGGAAGAACTGTGGGAAGTTTTACCACAAATCTAATAAGTTTATCTCCGTCCCGCAAGGCTTGTATTGTACCGCCGTGAGATGTCGCAATGGCTCTTGCGACAGAAAGTCCTATGCCATAGCCTCCCGTCTCGCGGCTTCTTGAAGTATCTACTCTGTAAAAACGGTCAAATAGCCTGTCGAGATTGCCTTCAGGGATAGAGTCACAGCTGTTGGATACTTCAAGGGAAATGTTCTTATTTTTGACAAGGCTGATCCGGATATTTCCCTGATCGGAGGAATATTTGATCGCATTATCCAAAAGAAGACAGGTAAGCTGTTCCAGGGATTTCTGATCCCCTGTAATGTGAATATCTTTTTCTATATCTATCTGATAGCTTTTTCCTTTTGATTCTGCAAGAGCCTGAAAAGAGGTGGCAGCTTCACTGACAGTACTACTGAGGTTAAAGTCGGAGAATACAACCCTCATTCTTTCTTCATCCATTCTGGATAGAGTCAGAAGATTTTTTACTAGGCTGTTCATACGCTTTATCTGGTTTCTGATGCTGGATGTCCATTCATTTTTTCCGGATTCCAGTTCCAACACATCAATGTTTGCAGAGATAACAGCAAGGGGAGTCTTTAGTTCATGCCCGGCGTCTGTAATAAAGCGCTTTTGCTTCTCAAGAGACTCCACAACCGGAGCAACGGCGTGGGTTGAAAACATAAACACAAGGATGAACATGGCAACAAGCGCAAAGAGACCCACAAGTACGGACCTAATCAGAAGATTGTAAATGTTGATAAGGGAGACGGTCATATCGACAAAGACTATAAAATTGGCACCGGTATCTGAGGTGGCCTTTTGATAGCGATATGACTGGATCATACCTTTTTCTTTTCCGGAAGTTGAGGCCAAATTAGCATATTCAACAGCATCTTCTTCTGAGATGGCAGCAACCTGTGACAGATCTGTAGATGAAACGTTTCCTGCCTCATCAAGCCAAACCACAAAGAATCTGGACTGAAAGGGCATTTCGGCAGACCTGGTATTATTAAGAGCTTCAAAAGAAAAGGCATTTTGCGGATCGAACCTGTTTCCTTTTGGAGGATGCGTAGTAGGAAAATGCCCGTCATTTGTGGACAGAATTGAAAGGAGATGGTCTGCATCCCGTATGTTTGACTGGATGTTGGAAAAGTTGATTATGGCGATCATGACCACAAGAATAGCCAGCAGTGAGAGTGTGGCGGTTATTACAAATTTTTTCCTGAGTTTTTTTACCATGCTTTAACCTCAACTAATTTCATTGATTGAGTATCCAAGACCTCTTGATGCTTTTATTTCGCAGGTGGCTTCCAGTGAGGACAGTTTTTTTCGAAGATTTGAAATATAAACCCAGACAACGTTGACGTCAGCTTCTCCGTCCGCCCAGATGTGATCCATGAAATTATCAATGGATATGATTCTGCCCGGCGATGTCATAAGCATTTCCATCATCTGGAATTCTCTGCCGGAGAGACGGATCTTTTCGTGTCCTTCGGTGTACATTTCGTAGCTTGAACGGTCCAGAGTAAGATTTCCGCAGATAAGATTTGACGGAGCAAAATCCGATTTTCTTCTGAGCATTGCGCGAACTCTTGCAAGCAACTCTCCCATGTCAAAGGGCTTTGAAATATAGTCATCGGCACCGAGATCAAGGCCCTTTATCCTGTCATCAACCTCAGTTTTGGCGGTCAGGAAAAGGACAGGTGTTGAAATGCCTTTATCGCGCAGCTTTTTTAACACCTCGGTTCCGTTAAGCCCCGGCATCATGATATCAAGTATTATTCCGTCGTAATCACCGGTCAGAGCATAATCGAGAGCATCTGTACCATTATGAACAGCATCAACTGTGTAGTTGCTGTGTTTTAGAATTGCAACCAGAGCATTAGCCAGTTCTATCTCGTCATCTGCTATCAAAAGTTTCATACAATTTAGGATCCTTTCTAAGTATAATCTGACTATTTTAATTTTATCATAAGTCCCTTAAGCCAAACAAAAAGATATATGTCTAAATTATGAACATACCCGTGAAGTTTAGACATTTTGAGTCCATATTTATTTTATATAATTCTTTATAACATGAGTAATGGGGGTTACTTTTTGTGAGAAAGAAAAGTAGGGCTTATTCAGGGCCTATCATTTTTATTATTGCTTTATGCGTGCTTATAAACGCTTTAGCTTGGATGAGCACAGCATTTTCTGACTTTTATGTCACATATATTTTCCCTGTTTTGACAAGTTTATATGGACGACTTACAAGTCTTTTCCCGTTTTCAGTGGGAGAAGTGCTCCTTGTTTTTATCGTGGTCTATATAGTATTTACAGTTCTTTTTACGATCAGTCATATTGTTTATCTGGCAATCATAAAGAATGGTAAAAAGAAAAATGTAAGTCCATCCGGGATAAGGAAAGTACTGGATTTTATTTCAAATCTTCTCTATAGGACGACGCCGGTTCTTTTGACGATTGCAATTACTCTTATGACACTTAACTGCTTTGTGCTGTATCACACGTCAAAGCTAAGAATTGTAAACGAGAGCGAAACAGAGTATACAGTTGAAGAGCTGGCAAAGCTTCGCGATTTTATTGTGACAAAATGCAACGAATTGTCGAAGGTGGTTCCCCATGATGAAAATGGGAACGTATCTTATGATAAAGACATGAAGAAAGAAGCCATTAACGCTATGAAGGGGCTTGGAGAGGAATTTCCAAGACTTTCCGGGTATTATGTTACCCCTAAAGCCCTGTATTTCTCTGACTTTATGTGCCAACAATATATGCAGGGATATTATTTTCCATTCTCTATGGAGGCCAACTACAATGACACCATGAATCTCATGAATAAGCCTTTTACCATATGTCATGAGCTGGCGCACACCCACGGCTTTATATATGAGGATGAGGCGAATTTTCTGGGATTTTTGGCCTGCATAAAATCTGATGATATTGTGTTTCAGTACAGCGGATATCTTGGGGTACTTAATTATATCAATAATGATTTTTACAATGCAGTAGATAAAAATGAATACAACCGTCATGTAAAGATCCTTGACAGAGTTAAGTATGACAATGAGTTTCTGTCCAAGGACGGCTGGAAAGAAGTTGAAGATAATGCTATATTTAAGACTGAAACTGTAAAAAGGGCCGCTGACGTCTTTATAGATACCAATCTAAAGGTAAACGGAGTGTCGGACGGCAAAGTCAGCTACAGATATGTAGTTGGACTTATCATGGATTACTATTATAAATACGGAGTTTAGATGAAAAAAAGAGTTATTATTGCTGCTGCACTGATGATGCTTGCGCTTTCAGGATGTAAGCCTTCTGCAGAAAAACTAAGTGAGGCAGAAGGATATGTAAATCAGCTTAAGGAATATCAAAATGCTGCAGAAGAAAAATATCTGGATATTGCAGATACATCTTTGAGACCTGAGCTTGATGCACTGGGCGTTCAGGCAGCAGCCGTTTATGAAGAGGACTTTTCAAAGCTGAGCAATAAAAAGATTGATGAGAAAATCCCGGAAGTACTGTTGCTTTTGGGGCAATACGAGGACATACAAAAAAGACTCGACGGAACCTATCAGGAGGAGACAAGCGCCAATGAGGAGCTTGCTAAAAACCAGCAGATAGACGCATACATAATAAACAAGTGCGGCTTTGATATATCAAGTATCATTTTAAGGGATGTAACTACGGATACCTATTCTGATAACCTTATTGGAGAGGGAGAAATACTCGCAGACGGCTATACGCTTATGGGTGTGAAGCTTGAGGTTTATGCAGACAGCTCGCAATGGGAGTTTATTGTAAAGGATAGTAATGAAACCCAGAGAGTATTTGCATGTGACAGTCTAAAGGATGCCTCAAGTGAAGGTGTGTCGCTGGTTTTTAACTATGATGCCGCATCAGATTCAGGCACAGTAAGCTTCGGCGGGTACTTCTCAAATTGATTTTTATTAATGTTTTTGTAACAATTGCACAAAGAAAACGATATTCCGCTTGACAATATGCACAGTTTTAGTCGTGACATTGGAAAAAACCAAGGGTATAATCTATCTTCGTACTGAAGCAATTGACCTGCAATACTATATTGCAAGCATCAGTAGAAGAGGAGAAAATATTATGAAGAAGAATATCGTAACATTACTTTCAGTTTTATCACTTTCTGCAGCAGTTCTTGTTGGTTGCGGAGAGGCAGCAGCAGAGGCTCCAGTTGAGGAGGCTACTGTTGAGACATCAGTTGAGGCAGCTGTAGAGGAGTCAACAGAGGTTGCTACAGAAGCTACAACAGAGGAAGCTGCTGAGGAGTCAACAGAGGCTGCTACAGAGGCTACAACAGAAGAGGCTGCTGAGGAGTCAACAGAGGCTGCTACAGAGGCTACAACAGAAGAGGCTGCTGAGGAGTCAACAGAGGCTGCTACAGAAGCTACAACAGAGGAAGCTGCTGAGGAGTCAACAGAGGCTACATCAGAGGCATCAAACAAGTAATTAAAAACTAATTCAATTAGATTTTTACATCAGGTGTAACTAGATAATAATCAATTGCTTTAGTCAGTACATAAGAAAAACCTTCATGATCCATATGGACCGTGAAGGTTTTTTCTTGTGCGCTCCGCCGCGCACGATAGTAAATTTATTCGTTGGCCTTACAGTCATTACAGTATCCGTATACCTCAAGACTGTGACCTGTTATGGCAAATCCGGGAATTGAGCTTTCAATATCTTCCTCAATTACATGAAGGGGACACGCACTGATAGGAAATTTTTTGTGGCAGCCAAGGCAAACTGCGTAGTGCCTGTGTCGTCGGCTGCTCAGCTCGTACACGGCGTTGTCTTCAGTCGTAAGAACGTGTTTTGTTATTACGCCTGCTTTTTCGAAAGCCAGAAGATTTCTGTATATAGTAGAAATGGCATACATTTCATTAGGATGTCTTTTTGTAATTGCAACAAATATATCATTTGCTGAAACCGGAGCTTCGCTGCCATAAAGTATTTCAAAAATATCCATTCTCTGCCGGGTTTTCTTTATTCCTTCGGGCCAGTTGCGCTCAATTATTTCGTTATAGGATTCAGCATGTATCTTACAGCTCATATGTGTACCCTTTCAATTAGATCAAAGGACGACCTTGAAGGCGTCAAGTAAAAGACCGGAGACTGTTCCAAATACAAACAATAAAATTGCAATGTTGATATTTTCTCTCTTGTCATCGTTTACTCTGAAAAGAACTAAAAGTCCGATACCGGCACCTACAAGAAGGCCTGACATCATTGTTCCAAGAGTGATCATCTGATCAAGGTAAAGCTCGGTAATAATAACGGAAGCTGCGCAGTTCGGGATAAGTCCGATAAGACCTGCAAGTATGTGACTTACTACAGGGCTTGTCTTTAAAAGGACAGCAAGTTTATCTTCGCCGATAAGCTCTATGATAAAGCCAAGTATCAGAGTAAATATCAAAACGAACAGGAAAATATGAAGAGTATGAACCAGAGCAGACTTGATGATTCCCCAAATGCCGGTATTCTCTTCATCATCGCAGTGGCAGTGCTCTTTCTCACAGAGAGTCTCAATTCTTACAGGATCATTTGCAGATCTGTTCTTGGATTTGTGATAAGCGTGAACCACGAAATCTATAGCAAATCCGATTAAAATACCGATGACAGCCTTGATTGCCAGGATTTTTACAAGAATTCCCACAGGCACATGCTCTGAAATAAGGAGCGGAACCATTTCGTCCGAGGTTGAGAGATAAATTGCGATAAGTGTACCGAGAGTGATCACTCTTCCTGCATAAAAATTTGATGCAGCCGCTGAAAAGCCGCACTGGGGGAAAATTCCAATGAGACCTCCCCATAAAGGCCCAAGATACTCTGTTTTTTCGACTATTGAAGAAGTGAATTCAGAGGTCTTATGCTCAAGATATTCCATCACTAAATATGTCAAAAAAAGGAATGGAAGTATCTTTAAAGAATCGATCACCGCATCTAAAACTACATCAATTATCATTTCCATGTTTGATTTCTCCTAAATTATAAGTTCCTGAAAAAAGTGAAACGGGTGTTTTTGCAAATGCAATTCATTTGCATTTAGAAAAAAAGCAAAAAAAATATCAGTAAGCGGGTGATGGGAATCGAACCCACGTATCCAGCTTGGAAGGCTGGTGTTCTACCATTGAACTACACCCGCATGGTGCTGACAAGATTGTATTTTACGTGAGATTGTGTAGTATGTCAAGCACTTTTATGATAGTATTTATTTGTTTGTGGTTTGACACAGTAAATATGTGGTGTTATTATAATTCCTACCATGTTACTAGGAAAACAATCAGAAAGGGAAAATAAAATGTCAGAGCAGTCTTTATTGCAGGTCAGGGACTTATCAGTTTCAATTGATAATGAGCTTCCTATACTTAATAAAATAAATCTTGATATCAAGCCGGGCGAGACTCATGTACTTATGGGACCAAACGGTGCAGGTAAATCAACACTTGGATTTACACTCATGGGTAATCCGCATTATGTTGTCACAGAAGGCAATATTATATTTGAAGGACAGGATATTACTGAGTTGTCTGCTGATAAGAGAGCAAAGGCCGGAATGTTCCTTTCTTTCCAGAATCCTTATGAAGTGCCGGGTATTTCTCTCAGCAGTTTTATCAGAAATGCATATCATGCACAGACCGGAGCTCCTGTAAAGCTTCTTGCTTTTCAGAAGTCGCTGAAGGCTGCAATGGAGCTTCTTTCTATGGACGAATCATATGCAGACAGAGATCTTAACGTTGGATTTTCAGGCGGAGAGAAGAAGAAAGCAGAGATTCTGCAGCTCCTTATGCTGAGCCCTAAGTTTGCAATTCTTGATGAGACGGACTCAGGACTTGATGTTGATGCTGTTCGTACAGTTTCAAAGGGTGTTGAGGAGTATCAGAAGAAAAAAGACGGAGCACTTCTTATCATCACACACAGCACCAAGATTTTAGAGTCACTTCATGTTGACTATACTCATGTTCTTGTTAAGGGTAATATCGTACACACAGGTGATGGTTCACTTGTTGATGAGATCAACGAGCACGGATTTGAGAGATTCATTTAAGAGGAATAGCAGATGGCCGATAACAAGCAGGTTGTGGCCGATATAGACCGCAGCTTATATGATTTTAAAGATATAGAGAATGAAAAAGACTTCTACCGAATGGAAGAAGGTCTTACGAAGGAGACAGTATTAAAGGTCTCTGAGGAAAAAAATGACCCTGAATGGATGAGGGATTTCAGGTTACAGTGTCTTGAGCACTATGAGAATATCAAGATGCCTAACTGGGGCCCCAGTATTGAAGGCCTTGATATGGACAGGATTTCTTCATATGTAAGACATAAGTCTGATATGAAGGGAAAGTGGGAGGATGTTCCCGAGGAGATCAAGAATACCTTTGAAAAGCTCGGTATCCCCCAGGCAGAGAGAGAGTCCCTTGCAGGTGTTGGCGCCCAGTACGACTCAGAACTTGTATATCATAATGTAAAAGATGAGGTGGCAGCACAGGGAGTTATTTATACAGACCTTGAGAGTGCGCTTCACGGCGAATATGCAGATATGATAAAGGACCACTTTATGAAGCTGGTGCCTCCTACAGATCACAAGTTTGCAGCCCTTCACGGCGCAGTCTGGTCAGGTGGCTCTTTTGTATATGTTCCCAAGGGAGTAAAGGTGGAGATCCCTCTTCAGTCCTATTTCAGATTAAACGCAGCAGGAGCGGGACAGTTTGAACACACACTTATCATTGTTGATGAGGGCGCAGATCTTCATTTCATTGAAGGCTGCTCAGCCCCTAAGTACAATGTAGCCAATCTTCACGCCGGTTGTGTAGAACTGTTTGTGGGAAAGAATGCCAGACTTCGCTACTCTACAATTGAGAACTGGTCCAAGAACATGTACAACCTCAACACGAAGAGAGCAGTTGTTGAGGAAGGTGGAATCATGGAGTGGGTTTCAGGCTCTTTTGGTTCCCATACTTCATACCTGTATCCTATGACTATCCTCAAGGGAGATGGCTCAAAGATGGAGTTCACCGGAATCACATTTGCCGGAAAGGGACAGAATCTGGACACCGGAGCCAAGGTTGTCCACATAGGAGAGAGAACATCTTCGGTTATTTCCACAAAGTCTATTTCCAAGGACGGCGGAATCGGTACATACCGCAGCAGTGTTACGATACAGAAGACAGCCAAGAAGGCTAAGGCCTCTGTATCATGTGACTCGCTTATGCTGGACAGTATTTCAAGAGCAGATACCGTTCCTGCCATGGATATACGCACCAATGACGCAGATGTCGGACATGAAGCCAAGATCGGAAGAATCAGCGATGAAGCTGTATTTTATCTCATGTCACGCGGCATCACTGAGGAGGAAGCAAAGGCCATGATCGTAAGCGGCTTTGCAAATCCTGTATCCAAGGAACTTCCGCTTGAGTATGCAGTTGAGATGAATAATCTTATCAAGCTTGAAATGAGTGGACATTAAAGGAGCAGAGTTTATGAATACGGATTTGAATATGAAAGTAAACGTGCTGCCTGTATTTACCTATAATTTTCTTCATGTAAACGACAGCGCGATAGACGCTTCAGGAATTAATATAGAAAAACTGTCATCACCAAAGCCGGAGGAATTGCCACAAGGAGTGAGCCTTAAAAAGGACATTTCTTTTGACGAAGCCGGACAGATCTTTAGGGACAATAAGGACAGGATACAGGTTTCTACAGGAGTTCCGGGGGCTCCAAACGGAGATACTTCTGCAAGGGACAATGATCAGGCGCTCAGGACCGGCATGGGAATTGATGTGGACAAACTCATGATTTCCATGGGTGCCAAAACAGACATCTATACCATCCAAGAGGGAACTAAGGCAGAGAAGCCTATTATCCTTCGATACAATATGCAGGATGGAGAAGGGGCGCTTTCAGCACAGGTAATCCATGCCCGCAAGAATTCCGAAGTTACAGTTATCATGGATTGTTCTTCAGAAGCTGATTCAAAGGGATTTCTTGGTCTGAGTACCAGGATTCTTGCAGAGGAAGGTGCCAGGGTAACAGTTGTAAGAGCACAGCTCTTGGGAAAAGGTTTCATTCATTTTGATGACCTTGGCGGAGCATGTTTTGAAAAAGGCGCTATCAGAGTCATTTCTCTTGAGCTTGGCGGAAAAAGTGTATGGACAGGATGCTATACAAATCTTTCGGGAAAAGAATCAGATTTTGCCAGTGACATGGGATATCTATGCAGAGATGACCACAGCCTTGATATTAACTATGTGGCTGACCATAGGGGTAAAAAGACCGACGCCAATATGCAGTTTAAGGGCGTTTTGATGGAAGAGGCACAAAAGACTCTTCGCTTTACCATTGATTTTAAGAACGGAAGTGCAGGTTCTGCAGGTGATGAGCAGGAAGATACACTGCTTCTTAGCCCTGATGTTATCAACAGAACAATGCCTATAATCCTCTGTCAGGAGGAAGATGTCGACGGAAGACATGGCGCAACCATCGGACAGCTGGGTGAGGAGCTTCTCTTCTATATGCAGTCCCGAGGCATAGATGAGGAAGAGGCAAAACGTATTATGATCAAGGCAAGGCTTGAGAGTGTTGCCCGTATGATCCCTGATGATGAGATCATGCAGAGAGTGCATTACTATATCCAGAATATCGTGTGATGGCGAGGCTGCGCATGCACGGAACACAGAACAACCTGTGCTATCATTTTGACCGTTTATAAGGAGATTTTATGAGCAACGTGGCAGATTATCGCAAGGACTTTGACATTTTAAATTCCGGCGATTATGTATATTTTGACAATGCAGCTACTTCACAGAGACCTAATCAGGTTCTTGACGCGGTAACTTCATTTTATAAGACAGCAAACGCAAACCCGTTAAGAGGGCTTTATGACTGGAGTATGGCGGCTACAGATGCCTATGAAAATGCCAGGAAAAAAGTTGCTGGATTTATTGGTGCAGACAGCACTGAAGAAATAATTTTTACAAGAAACACAACAGAATCCCTTAATCTGGTTGCCTACAGCTATGGCCTTGACAATGTGGGTGAAGGCGATGAGATTGTCATCACTATCATGGAGCATCACAGCAACATGCTGCCCTGGCAGATGGTGGCAAAGAAAAATAAGGCAAAGCTCATTTACTTAGAACCTGATGAGGAAGGCGTTATTTCCAGACAGGAATATGAATCCAAGATCACAGACAAGACTAAGATTGTTGCTCTTGGCCATGTCTCCAATGTAATGGGTGTGACCAATCCGGTAAAAGAGATTGCGGAATATGCTCATTCTAAAGGAGCAATTGTCGTTGTGGACGGAGCTCAGTCTGCGCCGCATATGAAAGTGGATGTTAAGGCGCTGGGAGCAGACTTTTTTGCTTTCTCCGGACATAAAATGATGGCACCTATGGGAATCGGTGTATTGTACGGAAGAAAAGAGCTTTTGGAAAATATGCAGCCTTTCTTAACCGGTGGCGAAATGATAGAATATGTTACAAGAGAAGATGCGACCTATGCAGAACTGCCTCATAAATTTGAAGCAGGTACTGTGAATGCAGGAGATGCTGTTGGACTATCTGCAGCAATTGATTATCTTGAAATGGTAGGCTTTGACGCTATCAGAGAGCAGGAAGAGAAACTGACAAGGCGCCTTATGGAAGGCCTTTCCAAGATGCCATATATTAAGGTATACGGTTCAAAGGATCCTTCAAAGCATTGCGGAATAGTTACATTCACAATGGAAGGTGTTCATCCGCACGATATGTCTTCTGTTTTAAATGACGATCATGTCTGCATCAGGGCAGGACATCACTGTGCACAGCCCCTTATGCAGTTTATCGGCGCAGGGTCCACTTCCAGAGCCAGTGTATATTTTTATAATACAGAAGAGGAAGTAGACAGATTTTTGGAAAAGCTTTCTCTTGTAAGAGAGGTTATGGGTTATGGAGCTTAAGCAGTTATATCGTGAAATTGTTAATGAGCACAACATGCATCCGGTCCACAAGGGCAAGATGGAGGCAGCAGATCTCGTGCTCAGAGGAGTCAATCCAAGCTGCGGCGATGATATTACTCTGCAGCTTAAAATAGATGGAGACGTCATAACAGATGCCATGTACGAGGGAAGTGGATGTGCTATTTCTCAGGCATCGGTTGATATGATGGCAGATCAGATCATCGGTAAAAAGAAGGATGAAGCAATAAAGCTTGCCGGAACTTTTATGGGAATGATAAAGGGAGATATTACCGATGAAGAGAGCATAGAAGCCCTTGATGAGGCAGCAGCGCTTCAGGACGTTGCGCATATGCCTGCAAGGGTAAAATGTGCGGTTCTTGGCTGGCATACAATGCAGGAAATGCTTGAGCATCCTGAAAAAGCTACAGAACAGGCATAATAAAAAAGTTATTGCGCACCACCAGGGAATATCCCGGGTGGTGTTTTTGCGCCCAAAAGCAATATGTACTATGATATTTATAGTCTTTCGCGATTGACATAAGTTATGGTGCAGAGCGCTTTGCGCTTTGTGCAAAGAAGAGGAGAGGTTATGAAGAGAAAAGTATTGGCTATGTTAATGCTTGCTATGGTCGCAGTGCAAGGTTGTGGAAGCGCTCAGAATATGGACAATGTTGTGACTGATGTGACCGCTGAAGAAGTCCCTTCAGCAGAGAGCAAGGAGGATGATACTCAGAAGGAAGCCTCAGACAAAAAAGATAATACTCAGGAAACTGCTTTGGCAGAAGCTGAGACAGATGAGAATGTCTACTACAACAAAGACCTTGTACCTTCTGTTGAACCTTATAGCGTGGCAGAGGATTTTTCCAATGTTGAGTATGAGGATGAATTTGATATTTATTTTAATCCGGATCATGAGTATGCATCGGAAACTGCAGGTGAGCTTAGAGATTCACTGATCAAATATAATTTTGCTGTTGTAGACGGCTACAGAGATGAGTTTTTTGACATCTACGAGAGCAACAGATATTCAATGTTTCCTAATTTTATTACTGTGGATTCTCTTATGCATACCTACCATCTGTATTTTTCATATCTGATGAGGCAGACTGAAAAAACGTATCTGGCTGAAAAACTGAGCACTCTTGGTGATGAGATGCTTAAGGAGACTGCAGAGCAGTATAAAATGCTTGAGCAGAGCAATTGGAAGGATGCTGCACTCAGAAATCTGGAGTTCTTTTATATTGCGGGGCTTTTGCAGGACAGAGGACCATCTGTTGCTATAAACAGTGCTGAATTTGACAGTACCGTGAAAAGTGAGTATGACAAGATAATGGCTGCGAAGGGAATAGAGGATTGCGCTCTCAGCGGTCTTTCCGAGGATTATACACAGTATAAGCCAAGGGGATATTATGACGGCGATGAGACGCTTGAAAACTATTTTCGTGCAATGATGTGGTACGGAAGAATTCCATTTTCCTTCGATAGTGAGGAAATGGTTAAAAGTGCCATTTTAATGAATCTTGCAATTGCAAAAAATGAGGAACTTTGGAAAGCAGTATACGATACCACAAAGTTTTTTGCCGGAGCATCAGACGATCCGGGATATGATCAGGTGATATCGGTAATAGAAAGCGCATATGGAAAAATTCCCGAAGTCAGCGATATTGCCGGCAACGAAGATGCCATAAATGCATGCATGGATGCGCTGCTAAAGCTTGATCCGCCAAAGATCAATTCTATTCCGGTGATGGAAGGCGATGATCCGGTTATTCCATCATACAGGTTTATGGGACAGCGCTTTACGATCGACGAAGCAATTATGCAAAGGCTTGTCTTTAGCTCTGTAAAAGAAAATGAAAACGGGGATAGAAGATATCTTCCGGATACTCTTGACGTGGCAGCAGCTTTGGGCTCGGATACAGCTTATAACATTCTTGATGAAAAGGGTGATACAGGCTATAAGAATTATAATGAAAACCTTGCTTTCGTGAAGTCACATTTCGACAATTCGGATAAGTCTCTGTGGGATGCGAGTCTTTATTCAGGATGGCTCAACATATTAAGGCCTTTGTTTGAACAAAAGGGCGAAGGGTATCCTTCATATATGCAAAATGAGCAGTGGACAAAAAAGAATCTTGAGACATTCGCAGGCTCCTATGCAGAGCTTAAACATGACACGATACTTTATTCCAAGCAGATTATGGCGGAAATGGGCGGAGGAGACATGGAAGTTCTGGATGACAGGGGCTATGTAGACCCGCAGCCGGTTGTTTACAGCAGATTTATTTCTCTTTCGGAAAAGACAAAAGAAGGCCTTGAGAAGATGGGAATGCTTGGCGGTGAAGAGAAAGAAAATCTTGAAAGACTCTCTGAGATAGGAAGAAGACTTCTTGAAATTTCAGAAAAAGAGCTGACAGGAAATGCACTCACAGATGATGACTATGAGTTTATCAGATGCTACGGAGGGGATTTGGAGCATTTCTGGAAGGAAGCAAATAAGGACATAAATGAAAACCTGATGTCGAGCTATGAAGCACCTTGTCAGATTGTTGCGGATATTGCAACCGATCCAAACGGAACCTGCCTTGAAGTCGGTACAGGTAATGTTGATACTGTTTATGTGGTCTTTCCTATCGACGGAAAGCTTCACATAGGAAGAGGCAGCTGTTACAGCTTCTATCAGTTCGAGATGCCGATATCGGAGCGCCTTACGGACGAAGAATGGAGAACAAGATTAAAGGGTGGATACATGGATGACGACTGGAACTGGGTAGAAGTTGATGACAAGCCGGTTCAGCCTGAGTGGACTTCGAGTTATAGAGTATTAGAAGATTGATGAAAAGACTTTTTGCAGGAAAAAAGAAATATTTATGGCTATTGCTGTTCTTTGGAATGGCAGTAGCCTTTTGCTGTACGTTTTTTTGCCGGAAAAGTAAGAGCGAGCAGATGGTACAGGACTGCATTTTCGCTGATATTGACCGGGACGGAAAGGAAGACAAAATAGTTCTTTTGTGGAAGAGAGGCCGTTTTGGCAAACACAGACCATTTTGGATTAAAGAGGATGAAACAGATCTTTCACAACATATATTTATCTATGATGTTCTTGAGGGAGGCGAGCTTAAGCAAAAATGGTTTGCATCGGACATAGGAAGAGAAGTCAGAAGGATGAAGATCATCGGACCTGACAAGGATACGCTTCTTTTGGAGGATGTAGATGGAAACAATACCCTCTGGAGATGGCAGTCCTTTGGGCTTAAAAATGTCCAGAATGAAGTAAAGATGGTTTCGTTTGGCGACAATGTGATTCATCAGGAAATAATGGATTACGCTGACAGAAATGAGGGCGGGAAGTACGACTTTTTGTATGAGCCATTTGCTAAAGAAATAAAGAGTGCAGATATAGCAACGTTTGGCGCAGAAACTGTTTTGGTAGATAAAGAATCAGCTATATCCGGATATCCCTCTTTTGGTTCGCCGCTGGGAGTCGGGCAGGCACTGGCAGATGCAGGGTTTGATGTGGCAGTCTGCGGAAATAATCATGCTTTAGACAGAGGGATATATGGGATAGATGTGACCACATCTTTTTATGAAGCAAGTGGAATAAAATCGGTCGGCATACAAAAAAGCACAGATACAGAGTACAGACCATATGAGATTTTGGCGAGAAACGGATTAAGATTTGCACTTTTTTCATATACATATGGGACAAATGAGCCGGAAGCCTCTTTAAAGTATCCAAACATTGTTCACTATCTTCCGTTTAATGAGGATGACAGGAAAAGAGCAGTGGAAGACCTTGCTGCAGCCAAAAAAGAGGCGGATTTTGTAATTGTCTTTGCACATTGGGGTAATGAGTATGAAAAAGAGGTATCTGCAGAGCAGACGGAAATGGCAGAGTTTTTTGCCGGAGCCGGAGCTGATGTGATAATAGGAAGCCATCCCCACGTTGGACAAAAGGTGGACGAGATTACTAATAGCGACGGGGGAAAAACAGTAGTCTTTTATTCTCTTGGGAATTTCAGGGCTTTTCAGGGTAAAAGTGAGGATACCAGGACTGGGGCTGAGGCAGTAGTGTGGTTTGAACACTGCTACGATGGAGTGAGGATAAAAGGGTATGAAATTAAAGATGTGGATGCATTTGTGGGAGTGAGGTAAAGACAGGTGTGAGCGAGCTTCTCATGGATAAAGAAATGAGCCATGCCGACAGACTCGGAACCGCTACGCTTGTTCCTTAGGCACGCAAGATTCGAAATGCTGCGGAAAGATATAAAGAAATGAGCCATGTCGACAGACTCGGAACCGCTACGCTTGTTCCTTAGGCACGCAAGATTCGAAATGCTGCGGAAAGATATAAAGAAATGAGCCATGTCGACAGACTCGGAACCGCTTCGCTTGTTCCTCGTTGTCGCGGCATTCGCCGTATG
>SVFZ01000023.1 GCA_015056585.1 Butyrivibrio sp.
GCAGGTTGGTAACGTATCAGTTCCCGAAGCCCGCATCATCCAGATTGCGCCATGGGACAAGACTCTGATCAAGGACATTGAGAAAGCTATCATGATGTCAGATCTTGGAATTACTCCAAGTAATGATGGAACAGTTATCAGACTTGTTTTCCCTGAGCTTACCGAGGAGCGCAGAAAACAGCTTGCAAAGGATATCCGCAAGAAAGGCGAGGATGCCAAGGTTGCAGTCAGAAACGTAAGACGTGACGGCAATGAGCGCCTTAAAAAGCTTAAAGGTACTGAGGCTTCTGAGGACGAGATCAACGATCTTAATGATGAGCTTCAGAAGATTACAGACAAGTTCATCAAGGATATTGATGGAGCTGTAGAAGAGAAAAACAAAGAGATCATGACTGTCTGAATATGGAGATTATCATGGAAGAGACAAAGAATATACCTGCGCATGTGGCTATTATCCTTGATGGCAACGGAAGATGGGCCAAAGAAAAGGGAATGCCGCGTAATTACGGACATATGCAGGGAGCAAAGGCTGTTGAAGATATCCTGGAAGTTGCCAGAGATATGGGAATCAAGTACCTGACAGTTTATGCGTTTTCGACTGAGAACTGGAACAGACCTGAGACTGAAGTTTCAGCTCTGATGAAGATTCTTAGGAATTATCTTAAGACCAGCATCAAGAAGTCTATGAAAAATAATGTGCGATGCCGTGTTATAGGTGATAAAACAGCTTTATCGCCGGATATTCAGGAAGCCATTGCTGAGCTTGAAAAAGCTACGGCAGGTAATACCGGTCTCACATTTTCCATCGCCATCAATTACGGTGGAAGAGATGAGATCACCAGAGCGGTACGCAAGGTTGCTGACAAGGTAAAAAGCGGAGAGCTTGATCCTTCTGACATTTCAGAAGAGACTATAAATTCCAATCTTGACACCAATTATCTTCCTGATCCTGATCTTCTTATCAGGACTTGTAATGAACAGCGCATTTCAAATTTCTTATTATGGCAGTGTGCTTATACGGAGTTTTATTTCGCGCAGGTTGCATGGCCTGATTTTGACAAGGAGCAGCTCCAGATGGCCGTTGATGCTTACGCATCAAGAAATCGTAAGTTTGGCGGTTTGAAGACAGAATAAGGAAATAATGAAGACTAGAGTAATCAGTGGAATAGTAATCGGATTAGTGCTTGCGGCAGTTCTTATCCCCGGCGGATATATACTGGCCGCAACACTTTTGACTGTTTCTTTTGTAAGTTTCTTTGAACTGACAAGAGCTACAGGAGTACACGAAAACGGCAAGAAAGTAAATGCTCTGGAAGTTTGCGGATACATCTCTGTTTTAGTCCACTATATACAGGCTGTACTGGTTAAGGATTATAGTTACTATATATTCTCAATCATGTTTGCTTTTTTCCTGATAATGGTTGTATACGTTTTAAGTTTCCCGAAGTTTACTGCAACTCAGGCCATAACAACGTTTTTCTGCTTTGTTTATGCGCCGGTTAATATGTCATTTGTGTATCTTTTGAGAATAAGGCCTTACGGAGCTTATCTTGCGTGGATTCCGTTTATTGCATGGGTTTGTGACACCTGCGCATATTTTGCGGGAAGAGCATTTGGAAAACACAAGCTGGTTCCGAAACTTTCTCCGAAAAAAACTGTAGAAGGGGCAATCGGAGGCATTCTGGGATCAGTTGCAGTCGGCTTTATTTTTGGGTATATTTTATATAGCAAAGAGGCACACAATGCTATGGTGATAATGGCTTTTATGATGATAACATTTGTGGGCAGCATAATAGCGCAGCTTGGAGATCTGCTTGCTTCCGGCATCAAAAGAGACCATAATATCAAGGACTACGGAAATCTTATACCGGGTCACGGAGGAATCATGGATCGCTTTGACAGCGTGATATTTGTGATTCCGTGTATTTACTTCCTGGCCGCTATTTTGTTAAAACTAGCTATTTAAAAGTCGAATAACTTGGCGCTGTATCTCCGGTAACGGGGGATATAGCGCCTTTATAAATAAATCGAGAAAGGTATAATATGAGAAAGATTGTATTACTTGGTTCTACAGGTTCCATTGGAACACAGACGCTTGATGTTGTCAGGAATAACTCAAAAGAGCTTGAAGTTGTGGGATTGGCTGCCAACACAAGAGTTGCCGAAGTTGAAAAGCAGGTAAGGGAATTTAAACCTAAATATGTCTGCATGTACGACGAGAAGGCCGCAAAGGACCTTAAGGATAGACTTTCAGACCTTGGAACTATAGTTTATTCAGGTATGGAAGGCCTTCTGGAAATAGTATCGGTTCCCGAAGCAGACACTGTACTTACAGCAGTGGTGGGAATGATCGGCATACAGCCTACCATCAGAGCAATCGAAAGCGGCAAGGATATAGCACTTGCCAATAAGGAGACTCTGGTATGTGCAGGACACATCATAATGCCTCTGGCTGCGGAAAAGAAGGTTAAGATCCTTCCCGTGGACTCGGAGCACAGCGCTATTTTTCAGTCTCTTAACGGGGAGCCAAAGGATAAAGTTGAAAAGATCCTGCTTACAGCCAGTGGTGGCCCGTTTAGAGGGAAAAAGGTGTATGACCTTGTAAATATGACGGCGGCTGATGCACTTAAGCATCCGAACTGGGATATGGGTCCCAAGGTTACAATAGACTCATCATCTCTTGTAAATAAGGGGCTGGAAGTCATGGAGGCCAGATGGCTCTTTGATGTGAGCCTTGATAATATACAGGTGGTGATCCATCCCCAGAGTATTATCCACAGTGCTGTGCAGTACGTGGATGGTGCAGTGATTGCCCAGCTTGGAGTGCCGGATATGAAACTTCCTATCCAGTATGCACTTTTTTACCCGGACAGAAGACCAATGGCTGAAAAGAGGCTGGATCTCTTTGAACTGGGGAGCCTTACATTTGAAAAGCCGGATACCGATACTTTTAAGGGACTGAGCCTTGCTTTTGACGCAGCAAGAGCCGGCGGAAGCATGCCTACAGTCTTTAATGCTGCCAATGAAATGGCTGTAAGGTCATTCCTTAAGGGAGAAATAAAGTATCTGCAGATATATGACATGATAGAAAGAGCTATGAATAATCACAGGAAGATAGATAATCCTGATGTTTCGCAGATCCTTTCTGCTGAACAGGAGACCTACGATTATCTTTTAAGATAATGCGGACTTTTTATTTGAAACTTATGATCTTTATTTACTTGGAAAAGGTTGATTTATGAGTAGTATGGTTGTCAGTGTAATTATTTTCTTTATTATTTTCGGAGTATTGGTTACTTCCCACGAATTCGGACATTTTATCGTAGCTAAAACAGGCGGTATCAGAGTCAATGAGTTCTTTGTGGGAATGGGACCCACAATCTGGAAGAAGCAAAAGGGAGAGACTTTATACAGTATAAAACTTTTGCCAATTGGCGGAGCCTGCGTATTTGACGGAATGGATCCTGTGGCTGAGGAAAAGGCCGGATATGATGAACATTCCTTTTTGAATGCACCTGTCTGGAGAAGAATAGCAACTCTTTTTGCAGGTCCTTTTGCCAACTTCATTATTGCGTATATCCTGGCTGTGATCCTTGTAAGCTTTTCTGTCTGGAACTTTCCTGTCATCAACGAAATGACTGAGGATTCAGCAGCTTTAGAAGCCGGGATGCAGGTGGGAGATAAGTTTATCAGCATCGATGGTGAAAAGGTATATATGGCCAGCGAAGTTACTCTTATATCTCAGTTTGCGCAGGGAAGTCCTATGGAGATTGTATATGAGAGAGACGGAGAAAGGCATACCACTACTCTTGTTCCAAAGTATAATGATGAAGCCGGAAGATATTACATGGGCATCTATTTAGGTGACTATCAGAATATCAAGGGAGCCAGCGCCCTTAAATATGCCTGGTATGAGGTGAGATACTATTTTAAAGCCACCTACAGAAGTCTGGCGCTTTTGTTTAGAGGTAAGCTCTCTGCCGATGATGTATCGGGACCGGTGGGAATGGTCAAGATGGTTGATGAAACCTATGAAGAGGTGGCACCCTATGGTATTTCTGCTGTTATTTTGACCATGCTGTCTTTGACAGTCTTATTGTCTGTAAACCTGGGAGTTATGAATCTTTTGCCGTTCCCTGCTCTTGACGGAGGAAGGCTGGTATTTCAGTTTATAGAAGTTATCGTTGGAAAGCCTGTACCACCAGAAAAAGAGGGAATAGTCCATATGGTTGGAATGATAGCACTGCTTGGACTTATGGTTTTTGTACTCTTTAACGATATTACGAAGTTTACGAGGTAAAAAGTATGACGTACAGAGATAACACGAAAGTTATTCATATTGGCAATAAAGTGATCGGTGGAGGAAATCCTATCCTGATCCAGTCCATGACAAATACAAGAACTGAGGATGTAAAGGCAACTGTTGAGCAGATACATCGCCTTGAAGCCGCAGGGTGCGAGATCATCAGGTGCACCGTGCCAAACGAGGAGGCTGCCAAAGCGGTAAAAGAGATTAAGAAAGAAATCAGTATCCCTTTGGTTGCAGACATTCATTTTGACTACAAAATGGCTATTGCAGCTATGGAAAACGGAGCTGACAAGATCAGGATCAATCCCGGTAATATTGGCTCTAAGGACAGGATTGCAGCTGTTGTTTCCTGCGCCAAAGAGAGAAACATACCTATAAGAGTAGGTGTAAACAGCGGTTCTCTGGAAAAAGAACTGGTGGAAAAATATCACGGAGTAACAGCAGAGGGACTTGTAGAAAGTGCCCTTGATAAGATTGGAATAATTGAGGATCTTGGCTACGACAATATGGTTGTCAGCATCAAGTCTTCTAATGTAATGCTTTGCGCCAAGGCTCATGAGATACTTGCAGAAAAATGTAAATATCCTTTACACGTCGGCATTACTGAGGCAGGAACAGTTTATGGCGGAAATATCAAGTCTTCAATCGGACTTGGAATTATCTTAAGTCAGGGTATCGGTGACACCATAAGAGTATCCTTATCAGGAGACCCGGTTGAAGAGATCAAGACTGCAAAGTTTATTTTAAGAACTCTTGGACTTAGAGAGGGCGGAATTGAGGTTGTATCCTGCCCGACCTGCGGAAGAACCAAGATAGATCTTATAGGGCTTGCCAATCAGGTTGAGACCCTGGTTCAGAATTATCCTCTGAATATAAAGGTTGCAGTTATGGGATGCGCAGTTAACGGCCCCGGAGAAGCCAAGGAAGCAGACATCGGAATTGCAGGCGGAGACGGGGAAGGCCTTCTTATCAAGAAGGGACAGATCATAAAGAAAGTACCTGAGGATCAGCTTCTTTCCACGCTCAAGGAAGAACTTGACAACTGGGCTGGCTGAGAGCAGAACTTCCTTAGCACTTGATGAGGTAATGAGGTTTTATAATGGGGAAGTCTTTTTTTGATGTTTTTCCTGCCCTCAAGCTCGATGATAATATAAGGGAGATCATGGAGCAGACCACCGTTGAAAAGGTGTCTACAACGAGGAAACAGGATTTTATCAGAATATATTTATCAAGCAGTAAGCTAATTGATAAGGCCGATATATTAAAAACAGAAGCAGGTATTAAGAAGCAGTTTTTTGCAGGGCAGGATCTGACAGTCAAGATCTATGAGAAATTTTCTCTGTCTGCCCAATACACTCCTTCAAATCTGATTGAACTTTATAAAGACAGCATTGAAATGGAATTAAAAGACTATGACCATATGGAGTATAGTCTTTTTCGTGCTGCCCAGTTTGTTTATCCTGACGAAAATAATATGGTAATCAGGCTTGAGGACAGCGTAGTAGGACAAAAGAAAGCGCCGGATCTTTTAAGGGTACTTTCCAAGATCATAAATGAGAGATGCGGTCTTTCTGTTGCAATCTCTCCCGAGTTTGTGGAGGTAAAAAAGGAAAATACCGAGCCGGATTATTCCGAAGAGTCAGCTAAAATGGCCGAAAAGCTTGAAGCAGCAGAACAGGCTTCCGAGGAAAAGAAAAAGAAGAAACTGGAGAAAGAAGCTGCTAAAGCGGAAAATGCAGGTGGTGCAGAAAAAGCAAAGGCGGAATCCTTCGAAAAATCGGCAGGTGCAAAAGATGGCGCCGATGCTTCAAAGGAAACAAAGAAGCCGGGATTTTCAAAGGGAGGCTTTGGAAGAAAGGGCGACTTTGGCAGCTACAAAAAGTCTGATAATCCTGATGTTATCTTTGGAAGAGATTTTGAAGAAGACGCCATGAAGCTGGTGGATATCGTGGGAGAGCTGGGAGAAGTTGTCATCCACGGAAAGATAATAGCTTACGATCAGAGAGATATAAGGAACGAGAAAAGTATTCTTATATTTGACGTCACAGATTTTACAGACACCATCACTGTTAAAATGTTCGTAAAAACCGAGGATGTTCCGGATATTACAAAAGATATAAAGCAGGGAGCATTCGTTAAGGTAAAGGGAATAGCCGCTGTTGATAAGTTTGACCATGAGCTTTCCATCCAGTCCGTTGTGGGAGTAAAGAAGATCCCTGACTTTACTTCAAAGAGAGTGGACAGGGCAGAGGTTAAGCGTGTGGAACTCCACTGCCACACCAAGATGAGTGATATGGACGGAGTTTCTGAAGTTAAGGATATCGTTAAACAGGCATATAAGTGGGGAATGCCGGGAATAGCCATTACAGACCACGGTGTGGTTCAGGCTCTGACAGATGCCAACCATGTCTGGGAGGATCTGTACTCAGGTGAATGTAAGCGAAGAAAAGAGGCTGGAGAGCCACCTATCGAGAGACAGGATTTCTTTAAACTGATACTTGGTGTTGAGGCCTATGTTGTAGATGATTTAAAAGAGATTGTTGTCAATGACAAATCACAGCCCCTTGATGGCACTACCTTTGTAGTATTTGATATTGAGACTACAGGTTTTTCTCCTATCAAAAACAGGATAATCGAGATAGGTGCGGTCAAGATTAGGAACGGCGAAATTGTGGAGCGCTTTTCTGAGTTCATTAACCCGGAGGTACCTATTCCGTACAGAATTGAGAAGCTTACAAGTATCACCGATGACATGGTTATGGGAGCACCCACCAGGGAAGTGATAATTCCTAAGTTTGTGGAGTTTTGTAAGGATGCAGTCCTTGTAGGACATAACGTTGCTTTCGATATAAGCTTTATAAATCAGAACTGCAAAGACCTTGGAATTGATGTGGACTATACAACCGTAGATACCCTGTGGCTTTCGAGATATTTTTTCCCGCTTCAGGCAAAACATACGCTGGATGCGGTAGCAAAAACTCTTAATGTAGTTCTTGATCATCACCACAGAGCTGTGGATGATGCAGAGTGTACAGCTCTTATTTTCAATAAGTTTGTTCCGATGCTTAAGGAGCAGAAGGCTGTGACACTTACTGATGTAAATATTTTGGGTAAGCCCACCAAAGAGATGATAAGACATCTACGCTCCAACCACTGCATAATCCTTGCCAAGAACACATTGGGAAGAGTAAATCTCTATACCCTTGTCAGCAAGTCTCACGTGGACTACTTCAGAAGATTCCCTCTTGTTCCAAAGAGCGAACTTTTAAAGTACAGAGAAGGACTGATTATCGGAAGTGCATGCTGCGCCGGAGAGCTTTACGGTGCTGTTGTGGAGGGGAGACCTCCGGAAGAAATTGCCGGAATCGTTGATTTCTATGATTATCTGGAGATACAGCCTGTGGGTAACAACCACTTTATGGTTGACTCTGAAAGATATGAAGACATTAATAGTGACGATGATATAAGGGAGATAAATAAGGAAATCGTAAGGCTCGGAGAGCAGTTTAACAAGCCTGTTGTTGCCACCTGCGATGCTCACTTTTTAAATCCTGAGGATGAAATATACAGAACCATTATCATGGCCGGAAAGGGCATGAATGATGAAGAGCCGGCGCCTCTTTATTTGAGGACTACAGAGGAGATGATGGCAGAGTTTGACTATCTTGGCGGGGATAAAGCTAAAGAGATAGTAATAGATAATACCAGAAAGATCCTTGATATGTGCGACAGTATTTCTCCTGTCCGCCCGGATAAATGTGCGCCTGTCATTGAAAACAGTGATGAGATCCTTACAAAGATCTGCTATGACAAGGCCCATGAGATATATGGAGAAAACCTTCCGGAAATAGTACAGGAGCGTCTTGAAAGGGAGCTTAACTCTATTATCAAGAACGGTTTCGCGGTTATGTACATCATCGCCCAGAAACTGGTTTGGAAGTCCAATGAGGACGGATATCTGGTAGGTTCGAGAGGATCTGTAGGATCTTCCTTTGTGGCATTCACTTCGGGTATTACGGAAGTTAATTCGCTAAGTCCTCACTATGTATGTCCTAAGTGCAAATACAGTGACTTTGACTCTGAGGAAGTTCTTGCCTACGGTGGTAATTCAGGATGTGATATGCCTGACAAGAGATGCCCCAAGTGCGGAACTATGATGTACAAGGACGGATTTGACATCCCGTTTGAGACTTTCCTTGGATTTAAAGGTGACAAGGAGCCTGATATCGACCTTAACTTCTCGGGAGAATATCAGTCAAAGGCCCACAAGTACACAGAGGTTATTTTTGGCTACGGACAGACCTTCAGGGCAGGGACTATAGCTTCTCTTGCAGACAAGACCGCCTACGGCTTTGTAAAAAAATATTATGACGGAATAGGTGTCAGCAAAAGAAAATGTGAAATAAACAGAATAGTTCAGGGTTGTACCGGTATAAGAAGAGGTACAGGCCAGCATCCCGGAGGAATCATAGTTCTTCCGGTGGGAGAGAATATTAATTCCTTCTGTCCCGTACAGCATCCGGCCAATGATATGACCACAGCTACCATTACCACCCATTATGACTATCACTCAATTGACCACAACCTGCTAAAGCTTGATATTCTCGGACATGATGATCCTACGATGATTAGATTTTTGCAGGACTGCACAGGCCTGGATCCAAAGCTTGTACCTCTTGATGACAAGAATGTTATGAGTCTTTTCATGAATACTACGGCTCTTAACGTAACTCCTGAGCAGCTTGGCGGAACAAAGCTTGGGTGTCTGGGACTTCCTGAGTTTGGTACAGACTTTGCCATGCAGATGGTTATTGACGCCAAGCCTTTATCATTGTCCCATCTTATCAGAATTTCAGGTCTGTCCCATGGTACAGACGTATGGCTGGGCAACGCGCAGACACTTATTCAGGAGGGTACAGCTACAATTGATACCTGTATCTGTTGTCGAGATGATATCATGATCTATCTTATCCAGAAGGGTCTTGATAAGTCAGAGTCTTTCAAGATCATGGAGGCTGTTCGTAAAGGTAAGGTTGCAGGCGGTAAAGAGAAGAACTGGCCTGATTGGAAGAAGGATATGAAAGACCACGGCGTACCTGACTGGTATATCTGGTCCTGCGAGAAGATCAAGTACATGTTCCCTAAGGCCCACGCGGCAGCTTACGTTATGATGGCGTGGCGTATTGCCTACTTTAAAGTGTACGTACCACAGGCGTTTTATGCTGCCTGGTTCAGTATCAGGGCAAAGGCTTTCAACTATGAGCATATGTGTCAGGGAGAAAACCACCTTCACTCCATAATGCGTGACTACAACAACAGAAAAGATGAGCTTACAAACGCACAGCAGGCGGAATACGGAGACATGAGACTGGTTGAGGAAATGTATGAAAGAGGCATAGAATTTATGCCTATCGATATTTTCAAGGTAAAATCAAGAGATTTCCAGGTTATCGGGGATAAGATAATGCCTTCTCTGACCAGTATTGACGGTATGGGTGAAAAAGCTGCGGACCAGATTGTGGAAGCAGCCAAAGACGGACCGTTTCTTTCAAAGGATGATTTCAGGCAGAGGACAAAATGTCCTCAGACAGTAATAGAAAAAATGTCTGCAATGGGACTTTTGGGAGATATTCCGGACTCCAATCAGATCAGTATTTTTGATTTCATGAAAGCTTAATCAAAAAAGTACTTGCTTATGTCACATAATTATGGTATATTGATATAGCTGTTGTGAACAGCGGTAACTATAGTTAATTAGAAGATTCTTTTGTATATAGAGAGGTGAGAAGAGATGAGACAGGACATTCAGCCAGAATTCCATCAGGCCACTGTTACTTGCAACTGCGGTAACACATTCACAGTTGGATCAACAAAGAGCGAAATTCACGTAGAAATCTGCTCTAAGTGCCATCCATTCTATACAGGCCAGCAGAAGGCTACAAGTGCTCGTGGACGTATTGATAAGTTCAACAAGAAATACGGCATGAACAACAAGTAATTAGCACAAGAAACATTGGAGAGGTTGAGGCAATAGCCTCGACCTCTTTTTATTTCAAAATTATTTATTGGGGTTGAGATGAGAAAACGTAAGATCAGACACTATTCAGGCATTGGAGGACAGGCTGTTCTTGAGGGCGTAATGATGCGCAACAAGGATATGTACGCTGTTGCAGTCAGAAAGCCTGACGGAGATATCGCCGTAGAGATTGATGAATATCATGGTATAGCTTATGGAAGTAAACTCCTTAATATACCTTTTGTACGAGGCATTTTCGTATTTATAGATTCACTTGTACTTGGACTTAAGTCACTTAATTATTCATCTTCTTTTTATGAGGAGTCAGGAGAGAAACCTACTAAGCTGGATGAAGAACTGGAGACTGTTTCAAACGGACATGAAGATACCTTTTTGATGGTTCTTACCATGGCAATCTCATTCCTTTTTGCGATAGGTCTTTTTATGGTTCTTCCATATGCTTTATCTGAGGTTTTGGCAAGATATATCAGGAATGCCTCTCTTATTTCAATTATAGAGGGCGTTTTAAGGATAGCAATATTTATCATTTACATCCTTTTGATCTCATGTATGAAGGACATCAGAAGACTGTTTATGTATCACGGAGCTGAGCATAAATGCATTAACTGCATTGAGAAAGGGAGACCTTTAACTGTAAAGAATGTCATGAGAAGCTCCAGGCTTCACAAGAGATGCGGCAGCAGCTTTATTCTCTTTGTCATGCTTGTAAGTATTATACTTTTCTTCTTTATAAGAGTTGATTCTTATGTACTTCGTATTTTGCTCAGAATCCTGCTTATTCCTGTAATTTCAGGTATTTCCTATGAACTGATAAGGCTTGCCGGCAGATCGAATTTCTTTTTGATAAAGATTATTTCTGCGCCGGGTCTCTGGCTTCAGAGACTTACTACCAAAGAGCCGGATGAGAGCATGGTGGAAGTGGCAATTAAGTCTGTAGAGGCTGTGTTTGACTGGAAGGAATACCTTAAGGATTCCTTTGGATATGAGATAGACGAGAGCTGGCTTCATGACGATGAAAACTGATATCTGTTACAAAAAACTGTATGAAAACGGAATAGAGATACTAAATAGGGCCGGGATCGCTGAAGCTAAGCTTGATGCTCGGCTCCTTTTAGAATATGCATGCCAAACCGATCACTCGGTTTTGTTTGCTCATCCGGAAAGAGAAATTTCAGAAAAAGAGTATGATAATTATATTGGCCTCATCGAAAGACGCGCAAAGAGAGAGCCTGTGGCCTATATCCTTGGAAACTGGGACTTCATGGGGCTTAATTTTAAGGTGAACAGTAATGTTCTTATTCCGGAACAGGACACGGAAGTGCTGGTAGAAGAGGCTATGAGGTATACGGAAGACGGCTTTAAGGTGCTTGATCTTTGTACAGGCTCCGGTTGTATTGCTCTTAGTCTTTTAAATTACACCAACGACACCCGGGCAGTCTGTACAGACATTTCGGGAGAGGCACTGGATGTGGCAAAAGAAAATGCGGAAAGTCTGCGGCTTTCTGACAGAGTGACCTTTGTAAAGACGGATCTTTTCCCCGGTGAGGATATGGGGAAGTTTGATATTATTGTTTCTAATCCCCCGTATATAGCTACAAAGGTCATAGATACTCTTGCGCCTGAAGTAAAGGATTATGAGCCAAGACTGGCTCTTGACGGATCAGAAGACGGTCTTTTGTTTTACAGAAGAATAGTAGACAGCGTTCATAAATACCTGTTTTCCAGCGGCTATCTTTTTCTTGAGATTGGATATGACCAGGGAAAAGCTTTGACAGACATGCTCAAAGAAAACGGTCATTTTCATGATATAGAGGTTATCAGGGACTACGCAGGAAATGACAGGGTTGTAAGGGCGTGCTTTTACTAGAGGAATAGAAGATGTTTGATAAGTTAGAAGATATTTTACGCAGATATGAAGATATAACGATGGAACTTGGTGAGCCTTCTGCAATCGCCGATCAGGATCGCTTTAAGAAACTGATGAAAGAGCAGAAGTCTTTGGAGCCGCTTATCGAGTGCTATACAAGATACAAAAAGTGCAGAGAAACAATTGAAGAGAGCCTTCAGATGCTGGAGGGGGAAAGTGATCCGGATATGAAGGAAATGTTGAGGGAAGAGCTTGCTGCTGCGAAGGATGAGCTTCCGCAGCTTGAGAGTGAACTTAAAGTACTGCTTCTTCCCAAGGATCCCAATGATGACAAGAATGTTATTGTCGAGATCAGAGCAGGAGTTGGCGGAGATGAGGCAGCTCTTTTTGCAGCTGATATGTACAGGCTTTATACCAGATATGCAGAGCGTCAGAACTGGAAAGTTGAGACCATGAGCGTTGAGGATATTGGTATTGGCGGCATTAAGACCGTTAGCTTTATGATCAAGGGAAACGGTGCTTATTCGAGGCTCAAATTTGAGAGTGGTGTTCACAGAGTGCAGAGGATACCTGCTACCGAGTCAGGCGGAAGGATTCACACTTCGGCTATAACTGTTGCTATCATGCCTGAAGTTGAGGATGTGGAAGTTGATATTGATTTAAATGACTGCAAGTTTGATGTCTTCAGGGCATCCGGAAACGGCGGTCAGTGCGTAAATACAACGGATTCGGCTGTTCGTCTGACCCATTTTCCCACGGGAATTGTTATTTCCTGCCAGGACGAGAAGAGTCAGCAGCAGAATAAGGCCAAGGCGCTCAAGGTACTCAGAGCCAAATTGTATGAGCTTGAGACCCAGAAGCAGCACGACAGTGAGGCTGCACTCAGAAAAAGTCAGGTGGGAAGCGGCGACAGATCAGAGAAGATCAGAACCTATAACTTCCATCAAGGGAGAGTAACCGACCACAGGATCAATCTGACACTTTATAAGATTGATCAGATCATGGACGGCGATCTTGATGAGATAATAGATGCGCTTATTGCTGCGGATCAGGCCGAAAAATTAAAGAACCAGGGTGAGTGATAGTTAAACTTCATATAATTAAAATAAAATAAAGTGTTGTCTGTTTCATTGAAGCTGAAATATAAAAAGGGTATAATCATTATATGGCATAAGTTGTTTACTAATTTCCGTGAAAGGTGAGTAGTGGCTGATGGATGCTGAGTTTAAGGCCGAATTGATTGAATGGGGCGTGGATTGGGACGAAATTCTGGACCGATTTATGGGAAATGAGGATCTGATCGCCAAATTTATGTTTAAGTTCCTAAATGACCAGAGTATGAATGACCTTACAAAGTATTTGAATGAAGGCAATGTTACAGAGGCATTTAAGGCAGTTCACACTCTAAAGGGTGTAGGTGCCAATTTGGGACTTAAAGGCTTTTTAACTCCTGTCAAGGAGCTTACAGAGATTCTCCGTGCAGGCTCCATGGAAGGATATGAAGAGAAGTATGAGGAGATCAAACCTAAATATGAGGCTTTGATCACTATATTGAACAAATACAAGACTTAAATTTAAGCAGGCGAAAGCTCTGCTCAGAGTATTTCACAACTGATACCGGATTTATCAAGAAAGCTTGGGATATAATTATCCCAGGCTTTTTCTATTTCTTTATCCAGTGAAAAAATGGAAAAAGCAGTACCTGTGGTTAAAACAACATCGCTGTTTGAGAATCTGATGTTGACCCCAAGTTTTACCTGATCTTCAGAAAGGCCGGCATCGGCCGATGTTAAAAGCGTTTTCTTTATATCTGCCGGAGCATGAAAAACAAATTTAAGCGAAAGAGGAGTCCTTTTTCCTTTTATCAGGTCAAAACATATAGCCTTGAGGTCCTGCCATCTGGAAAAATCCTGAAGGTCTGTCTGAACTTCGGCCTCTGCAGTGTCTTTATAGAAATCCTTGTGAATCCGCCCGTCTATGTGAAATGTATTGAAAGTATCGATGGTTATTTCTTCTGCAAAAAAATCATCGAAAAGCTCTGACTTTAAAAGTTTAGACATAAAATCTTTTTTATTTGAAATCTTAAGTGCGATCATCCCGGTAAAATTCCTTTATAAATATCTTTGAATTATCTAAATGAATCCAATGCTCATTATACCTTTTTAAACCTGCAAAGTTCAATAAGATAGCCTGATATAACGGAATGTTAACATATTATACAAAAAGTTAGGCATTATTTTATGAATCATTGGATAAATTATTTGTGCAAATATGATTAAAATTAGTTTATAATTAATGCATTCTAGTTAAAAAAGGGGAGAAGATGGCTAAGTCAGTAAGATTAAAAGATATTGCAGATAAGATTGGGGTGAGTACGGTTACGGTATCCAAGGCTCTTTCCGGTCAGAAGGGTATGAGTGAGGAACTTAGAGAGAAGATCAACGCTCTTGCAAATGATATGGGATATGTGCCTCCTGTATCCAGAAAAGCAGATTTTACGAATAAGAGCTATACGATAGGAGTTCTTATTTCAGAGCACTTTATGAGCGAATACAGCTCGTTTTATACGAGAATGCATCAGCAGGTTTCGCAGATTGCCATGGACAAGGGCTGCTTTACCATGCTTGAGGTTATATCTCAGGAAAACGAGGAAAACAGGACTATTCCAAGACTTTTAGAGGATCACAAGGTTGATGGTATAGTGGTTGTGGGAAGACTTGATGAGAAGTACTTAAGGTCTATCAAGGAGACTGTTGGTATACCTATGGTATTTTTGGATTTCTGTAATCACACAGGTGATGAGGACGCAGTTGTTTCAGACAGCTATAACGGTGCGTACTGTCTCACCAATTATCTGTTTGACATGGGACACAAGGACATAGCCTACGTTGGAACAAGACTTGCTTCAGGGGCAATTACCGACAGATACTTTGGATATGCGAAGTCTATGATGGAGCATGGTATTGAATTCAGTTCAGACTGGATCATAGATGACAGGGGACCCGATGGAGTAATGGATCCCGTTAATTACTTTAAATTCCCTGAAAGAATGCCGACAGCCTTTTTCTGTAACTGTGATATGGCAGCAAGCATGATGATAAAAAAGCTCCATGAGCACGGCTACAGAGTGCCTGATGACATATCTGTTGTGGGATATGATAATTATCTTTTCCCGGGACTTTGTGACATAAGGCTTACGACCTATGGAGTAGATACATATGAAATGGGACGTAATGCGGTACTTAACCTTATTCGTAAGATCAGTGGAGAGCGTTATCGTCAGGGTATCATGATCCTTGAAGGACATATGATAGAGGGAGAGAGCGTAAAGCGCCTTAAGTGATGTGACATAATATGATTAAAAAAGAAGTCGGCTTTTACCGTGAAAAGTAAAAGTCGACTTTTTGATATGTTTATTTATTTCTGCAAAATGATTTAAAAAGAGCATTCATAGGGGAAACTAGCAGGTTACAACAATTCCGCCATCGCCGGCGTAGGTTGTCGAAACCCCCGCAGCATCAACAATGATGGATTTTTTAAAAGGAATCTTTTTAAGCAAAAGATCGCGAACAACGCAGGCTCTCTCATAGCAGTTTACGTGAGTGATCATAAGAGTTTTGCTCTCGGGATCTTTAAGTTCTGCTGCAACAAGCTCTGTCATTTTCATAAGAGCCTTTCGAATACCGATGCCCTGGCTCTTTTGTACGATTTCTCCTTTTACTCCGCAGCATACGGGCTTGATATTAAGTGTAGTTGCCACAATAGCCTTTACACCAGTAAGACGGCCGTTCTTGCGCAATGTTTCCAGAGAATCAAGCACAAAATATGTAAGCATCTCATCGCGGTATTTTTCAACTTCTGCGACAACTTCCTCAAAGGAAAGCCCCATAGAAGCCAGTTCAAAGGCTTTTATGGCAATTTGTGCTTCGCCGCAGCATGCGGAAAGAGAGTCAAAGATATGTATGTTCTTGTCACCTTTTTCCTCGTGATAGAGATTTTTTCCAAGAAGAGCACTGTTATAGCTGCCGCTGAGCTTGGATGAAAGTGTCACAACATATACGTCATCAAAATCACCTGTGTAGGCCTCCATGTACAGCTCAGGAGACGGGCAGGCTGTTTTTGCGCAGTTATCCGATGCAGCGACTTTGGCAAGATAGTCTGCCTGGTCAAAAGTATCGTCGTCTACCACAATATGTTCATCTATCTGTAAAATCAGCGGAACTACCTGAAATCTGTTATCTTTTCTATATTCAACCGGCAAATCACAGCAGCTGTCTACAACAATCTTAAAACTCATAAAACCTCCTTAAGCCTTGGAACTTTCGTTCCTTAGAAGAATACTTCTGGCTTCTTTTATTGAATTTCTGTAACTGAAAGATATTCCGAAAGTCTCACCATTGTCCATTGTTACCCTGCCAAAAGATGTGTTTTTGATGTGGTTAACATTGATAATGGAGTTGTCATTAATAGGGCAGAGCTGTGGGAAAATCACACATTGCTCATAAAAATTGTAAATATCCTCGATTATGGACACGATATTTCCGTCTGCCATATAGATATTAAGGGCAGAACCTTTTTTTCTTACGCAGACAATTTCATCATTCCTGGCGTAAACGGTGCCGTCTTTACCTCTAAGCTCTAAAGTGGGCTCTTCATCGCCTCTTAATGAACTTATGGTGTCCATGAGAGCTGTGAGTTCAGCCACCTTTAATGGTTTATCAATGAACATGAGGTTGGGAATTGAAAGACCTGATTCCTCATATTGTTTTCTGTAATCAATTGTTGAAACACATAGCACTATGGGACGAACAACACCTTCTTTTACAAGCATTCTTGCTATTTCAAAGCCGGTTGGCTCATCATTCTTCATATCGATAAAAAGACCGTCGTACATCTGAGGGTAGTGCATGAAAGCTTCTACATTTCCATAGGAATCTACCCAAAGCCTTTCCCCGGTTTCTTTAAAGAACCTGTCGGATTGACGTCCCAAAAGCCTTTCGGTCTGTTTTCTGTCGGCTATATTGTCATCACAAACTGCGATATGCATTTCTTTTCCCCAATCAAAAAAATCTGAGCGTCAAAGATAATTATTGACACCTTATCATAATACACACAAGTAGTAATTTTTACCAGCTAATATGTTGCATAATACTATCATATAAAGCTAAAAGTAACAGGAGAGAAGGCAAGCAGTGCAAAAAGGGCCAGATGGATCAGCAAAATGGCCGGAAGACCGATCTTAAAGGACCAGTGTTTGGTCTTGTGCCTGAATATGATCATGCCCAAAATAGCACCAATGCAGCCTCCTACTGCAGCAACTGAAAAAAGGGTCGCCTCGGGAATACGGAAGGCATTTTTTATTGCCCTCCGCTTGTCGATTCCCATAAGGACGAACCCAATTATATTAATAGCTATAAAATAAATGATAATAAGAGTCAAAGAATTCATTAATTATTTATTCTTGGCTACTTCCTGCATCTTCATAGCGCGTACCTTGCTTGCAAGACCAAAGAGGTTGATGAAGCCTTCTGCATCGTGGTGATCATAAAGATCTCCGGTCTTGAAGGAAGCAATGCTCTCATTGTAGAGAGAATAAGGAGAAGTTGTGCCGGCTTTAATGATATTGCCCTTGTAAAGCTTGAATTTAACTTCACCTGTGACATACTTCTGAGTTGACTCAATAAATGCCTGCTCTGCCTCACGCAGGGGAGTGAACCATTTTCCTTCGTATACTAGATCGGCGAATTTGTTGCCCATATCTTTCTTCATTGTATAGGTATCGCGGTCCAAAATCAACTCTTCAAGCTGCTGATGTGCTTCGTAAAGAATAGTTCCGCCGGGTGTTTCATACACGCCACGGGACTTCATTCCAACTACACGGTTCTCAACGATGTCTACAATTCCGATTCCGTTTTCTCCGCCCAGTTTGTTGAGAGTGCGGATAATATCGGATACCTTCATCTCTTTGCCGTTTACAGACTTTGGAACGCCGCCTTCGAATGTCATTGTAACAGTTGTAGGTGTGTCAGGAGCGTCCTCTGGAGTCTTGCCGAGTACAAGAAGGTGCTTGTAGTTTGGCTCAAGAGAAGGATCTTCCAGCTCAAGACCTTCATGTGAGATATGCCAGAGGTTACGATCGCGGCTGTAGCTTGAATCTGCAGAGAATGGAAGATTGATTCCATGTGCCTTGCAGTATTCGATCTCAGACTCACGTGAATCCATTGTCCACTTGTCATTTCTCCAGGCAGCAATGATCTTGATATCCGGAGCAAGAGCCTTGATACCAAGCTCGAAACGGATCTGGTCGTTTCCTTTACCTGTTGCACCGTGACAGATGGCAACAGCGCCTTCTTTTCTTGCAATCTCAACAAGCTTTTTAGCGATAAGAGGACGAGCCATGCTGGTACCAAGCAGGTACTTGTTCTCGTATACAGCGTGCGCCATAACACATGGAACAATGTATTCATCGCAGAACTCATCTACTACATCAAGAATATAGAGTTTGCTGGCTCCGCAGCTCTTTGCTCTCTCGTCAAGACCGTCGAGCTCTTCTTCCTGTCCGCAGTCGATGCAGACACAAACAACTTCATAATCGAAGTTTTCCTTAAGCCATGGGATGATAGCGGTTGTATCAAGTCCACCGGAATATGCAAGAATAACCTTTTCTTTAGCCATTATCGTAACCTCATCTTTCCTTATCAAAATATTTATTACGTTTTTCAATATAAATCATAAAGTTATAAAATGCAATAGAAAAATGCATAAATATTTAAAAATACATCTTTTTCTGCATAAATATTTAAACTTGCTATTGCATTTAAGTTTCAAGGGTCGTATACTAGAACAAGTTAATTAAGGGATTTGTTCGTGATGATTTTTTTGCTTACTTTTATGAGGCAAAGCGGGAAAGGATGAATAAAAAATGATAAAAGTCGGAATTATCGGGGCTACCGGTTATGCCGGAGCTGAAATCGCAAGATTACTGATGGGACATCCGGATGCAGAGGTTGTCTGGTACGGATCCAGATCCTATATAGATGAGAAATACAGCAGTATCTACGGAAACTTCTTCAAACTTGTTGATGCGAAATGCCTTGATGATAATATGGAAGAACTGGCAAAAGAGGTGGATGTGATATTTACCGCTACTCCCCAGGGATTGTGCGCCAGCCTTGTAAATGAAGATATTTTAGGCAAAGTAAAGATCATTGATCTCTCTGCTGATTTCAGATTAAAAGATGTATCCGTATATGAAAAGTGGTACAAGATTGAGCACAAGGCTCCTCAGTTTATAGACGAAGCAGTTTATGGACTCTGCGAGATAAACAGAGAAAAAATAAAGAATGCAAGACTTGTTGCCAATCCGGGATGCTATACCACCTGCTCAATACTTACGGCTTACCCTCTTATTAAAGAAGGTCTTATTGATCCGGATACCTTGATAGTCGATGCGCTCAGCGGTGTTTCAGGAGCCGGAAGAGGCGCAAAGGTAGCCAATCTCTACTGCGAAGTAAATGAGAGCTGCAAACCGTACGGTGTTGCTACTCACAGACATACTCCCGAAATAGAAGAGCAGCTTGGATATGCAGCAGGAAAAGAGATGTTGATAAATTTCACACCGCACCTTGTTCCGATGAACAGAGGTATTCTTGCTACAGAGTATGCAAAGCTTAAAAAGAAAGACGGAAATCTCCCTACTGCAGCAGATATCAGGGCTGCATATGAGAAGTATTATAAGGATGAGTTCTTTATCCGTATTCTTGAAGACGGCGTATATCCTGAGACCAGATGGGTTGAAGGCAGTAACTTCGTGGATATAGGCTTTAAGATCGATGAGAGAACAGGCCGGCTTATCATGATGGGTGCTATAGACAACCTGGTAAAGGGAGCAGCCGGACAGGCAGTTCAGAATATGAATATTATGTTCGGACTTAAAGAAAGTAAAGGACTTGAAATTGTTCCGAGCTTTCCGTAATTAAGGAGTACAAGATGGTTCGTATAATGACAATTGATGATTACGATGAGGTTTTTGCCCTTTGGAATTCAATCCACGGTTTTGGAATCCGTTCACTGGATGATTCCAGGGAAGGCATCAGTCGTTTTTTAAAAAGAAATCCAACCACAAGCGCTGTGGATGTCGAGGATGGAAAAATAGTGGGTGCTATTTTATGCGGCCACGACGGTAGAAGAGCATGCCTATATCATGTATGTGTAAGTGAAGCATACAGAATGCATGGAATAGGCAAGAAAATGGTGAACTTTTGCTGTGAGCAGCTTAAAAAGGAAGAAATAAACAAGGTGTGTCTGAATGCTTTTGTCACAAACACTGTCGGAAATAAGTTCTGGCAGAAAATGGGATGGACTTTAAGGGACGACATGAATTACTACGATCATGCACTGAATGAGGAAAATCTGACTGTTTTTGTTAAGTGATCAAATGTTATTGACAGAGAGGAATAATCATGAAGCAGATAAATGGTGGAGTTACAGCTGCAAAGGGCTTTGAAGCAGCCAGCTGTGCAGCAGGTATTAAGTATAAAGACAGGACAGACATGGCTTTTGTTTACTCTACGGAGCCTTGTGTATGCGCCGGAACATTTACATCAAATGTGGTAAAGGCCGCATGTGTTCAGTGGGATCAGAAGATTGTAGAATCAGGCGAACCTATGAGTGCGGTTGTTATCAATTCCGGAATAGCAAATGCCTGCACCGGAAAAGAGGGCTTTGATGCATGTGAAGCCACAGCCAAAGCTGTAGAAAAGTGTCTGGGAGTAAAATATACATCTGTTGCAGTAGCTTCCACCGGAGTTATCGGTATGCAGCTTCCGGTAGATAAGCTTACTGCCGGAGTTGAGACCATGAGTAAAAGCCTTGACGGAAGCATTGAGGCCGGTACAGCAGCCTCCAAGGCAATAATGACAACCGATACTGTAAACAAGGAAGTGGCTGTAAGCTTTGAGGCAGGTGGAAAGACGGTTACACTGGGAGGAATGAGTAAGGGCTCCGGAATGATCCACCCCAATATGTGTACAATGCTTGCTTTTCTTACTACAGACTTAAGTATTGAGAAATCTCTTTTACAGTACGCTGTCAGTGAGGTTGTAAAAGATACTTTCAATATGATAACAGTTGATGGGGATACCTCCACTAACGATACACTGCTGTGTATGGCTAACGGACTTTCCGGGAATGCTACCATTACCGAGAAAAATGATGACTTTTATGCCTTTAAGGAAGCACTGGCCTTTGTCTGCGAGTTTCTTGCAAAGAAAATGGCTGCTGACGGAGAAGGAGCCAGCAAACTTTTTGAGGCTACAGTAGTAAATGCGAAATGTAAGGATGATGCAAGAATTCTTTCAAGAGCCATAGTGGGATCCAATCTTTCAAAAGCCGCTATATATGGCTGTGATGCTAATTTTGGCAGATTCTTGTGCGCGATGGGCTACTCGGGAGCGGACTTTGATCAGAATGATGTGGAGCTGTATTTTGAAAGCGTAAACGGAAAGCTGAAAGTTTTCGATAAGGGGACTCCGATCGTATTTGATGAGGATAAGGCTCTTAAGATCATGCAGGCTGACGCAGTCACAGTATTTGTAAATATGAACGAGGGCGACGCGAGTGCTACTGCATGGGGGTGCGACCTTACGTACGATTATGTGAAGATTAATGCAGATTACAGATCTTAAAAGGATTAAAAACAAAGGTTAAGGGAGATAAGCCATGGATAATGATATGCAGGAAGTTTTGAAGAAGGCGGAAGTTCTTGTTGAGGCGCTGCCATATATTCAGAAATTTAACAGGAAGATCATTGTTGTAAAGTACGGCGGAAGTGCCATGAGTAATCCGGAACTTCAAAAAAGTGTAATAACAGATGTTACGCTTCTTAAACTTGTAGGGTTTAAGTCTATTATCGTCCATGGTGGCGGAAAAGCGATCAGCAACTGGGTTTCCAAGGTTGGAAAAGAAGCACAGTTTGTAAACGGTCTTAGGGTTACTGATGGCGAGACCATGGAAATTGCAGAGATGGTTCTTAGCCGTGTCAATAAGCAGCTTGTAACGATGGTGCAGGAACTCGGTGTTAAGGCTGTAGGCATAAGCGGCAAGGACTCAGGTCTTTTGCACGTTAAAAAGAAGTACTCGGATGGCAAAGACATTGGTTTTGTAGGTGAAGTGGACAAAGTAGACCCCAAGGTTCTCTTTGATATGATGGATAATGATTATCTTCCTATAGTTGCGCCTATAGGCTTTGATGACAATTTTGATACCTACAATATAAATGCCGATGATGCGGCCTGTGCTATTGCGAAGGCTGTGGGAGCTGACAAACTTGCATTTCTTACAGATATCGAGGGAGTGTACAGGGACATCAAGGATCCTTCAACATTTATCTCAAGACTTACCTGCTCAGAGGCAGATGAACTGATCGGCAGCGGTAATATTGGCGGAGGAATGCTTCCAAAGCTGAATAACTGCACGGATGCCATAAGAGGTGGCGTCAATAAGGTGCATATCCTTGACGGAAGAATACCGCACTGCCTTCTCTTGGAGATATTTACCAACAAAGGTATCGGAACCATGTTCATGGATGACAATGAGGTTATGGAAACCGGTGCCTGATGACCTGGAAAGCGGGCTTTCGTGAATCTTACATAAACTCTTTGTTTTGTCTGATTTTAAATAATAACAGGAGATATCAAAAATGAGCGAGATTATGCAGAAATACATAAATGAAGCTGAAGAGGCACTTCTTCATACCTATAACAGGTATCAGATAGTTCTTGATAAGGGCGAGGGAGTGTATCTTTATGACCTTGACGGCAAGAAGTATCTTGACTTTGTATCCGGAATAGCTGTATTTGCTCTTGGATACCACTACAAAGATTACGATGACGTCCTTAAATCACAGATCGATAAGCTTTTACATACTTCAAATTATTATTATAATGTTCCTGCCATTGAGGCCGCCAAAAAGATAAAAGAAATATCCGGTATGGACAGGGTATTTTTTACCAACAGCGGAGCAGAAGCAGTTGAGGGTGCAATCAAGGCTGCAAGGAAATATGCATATCTAAAGGATGGAAAGACGGATCACGAGATAATAGCAATGAATCATTCTTTCCACGGAAGAACTTTCGGAGCTTTATCTGTTACAGGCAATCCTCATTACAGGGAAGCATTTGAACCAATGATCGGCAATATCAAATTTGCTGATCTTAACGACTTTGACTCGGTTCTTGCCTGTGTAAATGACAAAACCTGTGCCATTATCATGGAGACAGTGCAGGGCGAAGGTGGTATTTTCCCTGCTACTGAGGAGTTTTTGACCAAAATTAGAAAACTGTGCGATGAGAAGGATATTCTGCTTATCCTGGATGAGATCCAGTGCGGAATGGGAAGGACAGGCTACATGTTCGCATGGCAGAAGTACGGTATCAAGCCGGATATCATGACTACCGCCAAGGCACTTGGATGCGGAGTACCTGTAGGAGCTTTTCTTTTAAACGGCAAAGTGGCTGAAAATTCACTTGTTGCAGGAGATCACGGAACCACTTACGGAGGCAATCCTTTTGCCTGCGCTGCGGTAAGCAAGGTACTTGATTTATTTAAAGAGGACAATATAATAGAGAATGTGAATGAGGTGGCTCCTTATCTGGAAAAGCGTCTGGACGAGCTTAAGGATAAGTATGATTTTATTGTTGACAGAAGGGGTGCCGGCTTTATGCAGGGACTTGTTCTGAACAGACCGGTGGCCGATGTTATAAGTATGGCTCTTTCAAAGGAACTTATACTGATAAATGCAGGTACCCAGATTATAAGATTTGTTCCGCCTCTGGTTATTACCAAGGAAAATGTGGATGACATGATCGAGATTTTGGATTCATGTCTGGGGACTGTATGAGATTAAAAGCAAGAATTCTTTCTATTATACTTATTGCATGTACTGTTGCGGGCGCTTTTGTTTATGCCCGCTCAGGACAGAGCATTTTTGAAAATCGTTCTTTATTTACAAGACCGAAGACAACGGTAAGATTATGGTATACGGATGATGCGCTTACCACATATCTTCAGAGTAAGGCAGTTTCTTATGCCAAGGTTAATCCCGGTGTTCGCATTGAACCGGTACTTGTCTCGGGACTTGAATATCTTGAAGCTATAAACAAGGCTTCTCTTACTGATGATAACTATCCTGATCTTTTTATAATAACTAATGATTCTCTTGAGAAGGCCTATTTATCAGGACTTGCAATGGAAGTTTTCGGTGGAGCCGATTATTTTACAGAGGATATGTTTCCTACGGCTGCCATAAACTCTGTTATGTATGACAACAGATACATTGCTTATCCTATGTATTTTGAGACCAGTTCTTTGGTTTATAACAAAACCTATCTTGAAGAAATGGCAAGAGAAAAAATGCAGGCGCAGCTTGATCTTTTAGAGGGCGAAGAGGCTCAGGCTCAGATTGATGCTGCCGAGGATGAGGAAAATTCTCTTTCTGAGGAAGAAACTGCAGATGAAGACAGCACTGTTTTTGAATTTACAGAGATTACAGATCAGACTGTTGATGAAATGGTAAAAGAGACTATTCCGACTACTATTTCGGATATTCTGAAGTTTGCACAAAGCTATAATGCTCCTGATCAGGTAGAAGCAGTATTCAAGTGGGATGTAACGGATATTTTTTATAATTACTTCTTTGTGGGTAATTATATGAATGTTGGCGGTAGCGCCGGCGATGATGTGGATCAGATTGATATTTACAACGCTGACACAATAAGCTGTATGAAAATCTATCAGCAGCTTAATCAGTTTTTTGCCATTGAGGCTGCTACAACAAATTACGACAGCATAGTTGAGGATTTTTTGGGTGGCAAGATTGTATTTACTGTTGCCACTACCGATATTTTATCCAAGATAAAAGAGGCAAAGTCCAAGGGAGAAAGCGGGTTTGAATTTGCGGTTGCCGATATGCCGGATCTTACACCGCAGTTTGAGACCAGAACAATGTCTGTTACCAACTGTATAGTTGTTAACGGCTACACTGAGCACCCTACACAGGCTAATGCTGTTGCAAGATATATTTGTAACGACAGTTCCGATGATCTGTACCTTAACAGCGGTAAAATTGCTGCCCGTTATGGGATCAAATACAACGATGAAGATATTGATCACTTTATAGAGGTTTATGACTCTTCAATTTCAATGCCCAAGACTATTGAGACCAGCAATCTTTGGATGGAGCTTGAGATTGCATTTACAAAGATCTGGAACGGAGAGGATGCAAATTCAACTTTAAAGGCTGTCTCCGAGAGTATCATGACACAGGTAACCGGTGAGAGTTATGTGGAAGAGCCGTTGCCGGATCCCAATGATGAGGCTATAATAGCGGGATTGACGGAAGATTAAAAAACATAAGTTATTATACTTGCGGAAGTGGTTTTTCTTTAATAAAATAAAAAAGCATGGCGGGGTCCTCTTATTTTTTTGGAGGAAACATGCGAAATAAAGTTTTTTTACTGATTACAATTATATTTATACTAACCGGTTGCAGCTGCGCTGACTCAGAGGTTCTTCTTAATGAGGAGAATTTGAATGGGCAGGAAGATGCAGCCTTTTTGGCATCTGATGACACAAAAGACTCTTCTGATGAGCAGGATATTGAAACTTCGAGGACTATCTTTGTATATGTCTGCGGAGAAGTTAAATGTCCCGGAGTATATGAACTTGATTTTGACAGCAGAGTTATAGATGCAGTATCCGCTGCAGGTGGAATTTTGGATACGGCTGATGATACTTTTGTTAATCTGGCAGCGCCACTTGAAGACGGGATAAAACTTAGGATTCCGTCAAAAGAGGAGATTCAGGCAGGGCCTGATGACCTAAAGGCCGAGGGAAGCCTGAGTGAAGAATATGTGATCAGCAAGACCATAACAGGAGATGCTGGCAATTTGGGTGGTGGCAACGGTCTTATAAATATTAATACTGCAACTGCCGCGGAACTTACGGGCATTCCGGGAATCGGAGAGTCAATAGCCGGAAAGATTGTAAAGTATCGTGAAGAAAACGGAAAGTTTTCCTGTACTGAAGATATTATGAAGATCAGCGGTATCAAAGACAAACTGTATCAGAAGATAAAAGACATGATAACTGTTTGAATATGGAGATAAGTATGAGCAAGAAGGCATTAATTGTTGATGATGAAAAGACTATTGTAAAGGGCATAAAGTTTAGCCTTGAGCAGGATGATATAGTAGTTGACTGTGCCTACGACGGACAGGAGGCTCTTGATATGGCCAGAGCCAATGAGTATGACATTATTCTTCTTGATGTTATGCTGCCTGTAATGAGTGGATTTGAAGTTTGCCAGCAGATCAGGGAATTTTCATCTGTTCCGATCATTATGCTTACGGCTAAGGGAGATGATATGGACAAGATTCTGGGCCTTGAATATGGTGCTGATGACTATATTACCAAGCCCTTTAATATCCTTGAAGTTAAGGCCAGGATCAAGGCAATTATGCGCAGAACTCATAAGGAGTCTGAAAATTCCGGAGTAATGGTCTATGGCGACCTTAAGCTTAATGAACAGTATAGAAGAGTATTTGTCGGCAGCAAAGAAATAAATGTTACCAGCAGAGAGTATGAACTGTTAGAGCTTTTGGCTTCTACCCCGGGAAAGGTATACTCGAGAGAAGAGCTTTTAACTACAATCTGGGGTGATGATTATCCGGGAGATGCCAGAACTGTTGACGTTCACATCAGAAGACTCAGAGAGAAACTTGAGTCCAAGCCCAGTGATCCAAGATATGTTCGCACCAAATGGGGAAGCGGATACTATTTTCAGGCGTAAATGAAAGCTGTTATGAATAATACATACAATGTTTTAAAGATCAAAGATCTTTTCAAAAGTCTACGGGCACGTTTCTTCATAATATTGTCTGTTACGGGTGTGGTTTCATGCTTGTGCATGCACTGGATCATTCTGGACAGTTATGAGGATCGTGCTGTCAGTGTCAAAGCGACTGAAGTACAGACTCAGCTGAGAATTTTGGCAAATCACCTGATCTTTTATAATTATTTACAGAGCCCATCATCGGATGTTATAAATGCTGAGCTGGATATACTGGCTAACCTTTATGACGGACGTGTGATGGTTATTAATGATGATCTTAAGGTAGTTAAGGATACTTACAATATTAGTCAGGGTAAGACTATTATTTCGGAAGAGGTCGTAAACTGCTTAAAGACGGGCAGTAGAGGACTTTTGTCAAAATATGACCAGAGTAACGGCTATATTGAGCTGATAACGCCGATCATTGAATCTGAGGTCATAGAGGAACAGGACGTATCCGAGCACGGAAATCCCAATGAGGTTGTCAGAGGTGTTCTCCTTACAAGCGTTTCAACAGACACAATTGCCAGAACCATGGAAATTCTTTCCCATCGGGCTGCGATACTGGAGGTGCTCATAGCACTTATAATCATCGTATTTGCCGCCCTGGTTTCATATGGACTTTTGAAGCCTTTTGACAGAATCACAGCTGCTATAAATGACATAAAAGAAGGGTATACGGACAAACCTATAGTCGGACCAAACTATCTTGAGACTGATCAGATTATTAAGGCATTTAATGCACTTTTAAAACGAATGAAGGTGCTTGATGATTCAAGGCAGGAGTTTGTTTCCAATGTGTCACATGAGCTTAAAACACCGATAACTTCAATGAAAATTCTTGCGGATTCGCTTCTTACTCAGGAGGAAGTTCCAAATGAGGTTTACAGGGAATTTATGACTGATATCAGCCAGGAAGTTGACAGAGAGGATAAGATAATCAACGACCTTCTGGCTTTGGTTAAGATGGATAAAACATCTGCCGGATTATCAATTACTTCAGTGGATGTGGTAGCACTGACTGAGAATGTTCTAAAAAGAATGCGTCCAATTGCAAAAGAGCATAATATCGATCTGATCTTAGAGAGTAAAAGAGCTATAACAGCTGAAATTGACGAGGTAAAAATATCTCTTGTTATCATGAATCTTGTTGAAAATGCCATTAAATACAACAAGGACAATGGCTTTGTCAGGGTAGAACTTGACGCTGACCATCAGTATTTTTACCTGTCTGTTGTTGACTCGGGAGTGGGAATTCCCGAGGAATCAATTGACCATATTTATGAAAGGTTTTATCGCGTGGATAAATCCAGGTCAAGAGAGATCGGTGGCACAGGACTTGGACTTTCAATCGCCAGAAATGCAGTTATTATGCACAGGGGATCTATTGATGTTAAGAGCACGCTGGGAGAGGGAACAACATTTATAGTAAAAATCCCACTTACAAGTGTTGGAGCAAAACAATGATAAATAAGGTAAAAACCTTGAAAAAGTATATAAGGAACCGCTTTGTTTCCAAAAGTGCAAGAATTATATCATGTTTTGCGCTTTTCTTGTGCTGCATTATTTTAAGTGCATGCGGAAAAGATGATACACCCTCTGAAGATGCTATTAGCGTTTACTATGTAAACAGCAGCGAAACCGGAATTGTATCCAAGAGCTATGAGCTTGAGGCTGATAAGGACGATACAGAGGCAGCAATAGATGAACTTATTGAGGTTCTCGGAACAATGCCCGACAGACTTGAGTATGAGGCTCCGATTTCAGGAGATATCAAGCTTGTAGGATATTCATTACATGATAAGCTTCTTACGCTGAATTTTGCTTCTAAATATTCACAACTTGGAAGAACAATTGAGATACTGGACAGAGCTGCTATAGTACGAACATTTACGCAGCTGGATGATGTGGATTATGTCAATTTCCAGGTTGAGGGCAGTCCCATCACCGACCATTATGGAAATGTGATCGGAAATATGTCTGCCGATACTTTTATTTATAATGTCGGCAATGAAATAAATACTTATGAAAAGGTTGAGCTTCGGCTTTACTTTGCATCTGAAGAAGGAAACAAGCTTATTCCCGTTTACAGGTCAGTAGTTTACAATAGTAATATTTCTATGGAGAAGCTTGCTGTTGAGCAGATCATAAGCGGACCAAACAGTGACATTGCATATCCGACGATATCAAAAGATGCAAAAGTAAAGAGTATCAATGTTAAAGACGGAGTATGCTACATCGATCTTGATCAGGAGTTCTTAAACCAGCCTAATCATGTAACAGCTGAAACTGCAATTTACTCCATAGTCAATACCGTTACCGAGTTGCCGAATATAAATAAAGTTGTTTTCTCTGTTAATGGACAGGACTCATTTCAGTTTATGGACTTTATGATTTCCGGCGCATATGAGAGAAACCTGGATATTATCGAATAATATTTTTTAGGAGATTGTATTGAAACGACCGTTATTTATTGCTTCACTGGTAATAACGGCGATTGTCTTTATATATCTGGAACTTTTTTTATCTGAATATCTGATGGATTATTCTGATAGTTTTGATGGAAGTGAGATTATCCTTTCCGGCATCGTGACGGATAAGGCTCTTAAGAAGGATTATCTTGGAAATTTCACTACCGTTGTCTATATTACCCCGTTTAATACATCAATTGGAAAGAGTAAGTATATTGCACTTAATCTGAATGCGGATGAACCCCGTTTACCTGTGATAGGAGAATCGGTCAAGGTAAAAGGCAGGGTTTGTCTTTTTAGTAGTGCAAGAAATCCCGGTGAATTTGACACTCGCCTTTATTACGCAACACTTAAAATTGCATATGAAATTAAAAATGCCAAGATACTTAAAAGAGATGGAAAAGAAAACTATGTCCATGAGGGACTTTTTGTACTCAGGTCAAGGCTTGAAAGAGTTCTTGACAGCTGCTTAAACTATGACGATGCTGCCGTAATGAAAGCAATCCTCCTGGGGGATAAGGCTTTTATGTCAAGCAAGGTAAAAGAACTGTATAAAAACAACGGCATCATTCATATTCTGGCAGTAAGCGGACTGCATATTTCCCTGATAGGCATGGGACTGTACAGGCTGCTCAGGAAAGGCGGATGTAAAAACTTTGCGGCTTCAATGACATCTATTATCATCATGTATCTGTATGGTCAGATGTGTGGGATGAGCAGTTCCGCTTTTAGGGCGGTTTTCATGTTTGCAATCAGGCTGTTGGCACCCATGGCGGGAAGAACATATGATATGCTTTCAGCCCTTGCCATTTCAGAAATTATGCTCCTTGTTGATAAACCGCTTCTTGTGTATAACAGTGGATTTTTATTTTCCTTCGGAGCTGTTCTTGGAATTGCACTTGTTATGCCATCTTTGAAACTTTTGTCAGCTAAAACTTCAAATCCTCTCAAAGAAAAGCTGAGATTTGCAGATGACCCCGGAGATCCGTTTTGGAAAACAGTACTTGAAAAAACAGGTGCATCACTTCTTGTCAGCGTATCGGTATTTTTGGTGACTCTTCCCGTATATATGAGCTTTTACTATACCTATCCGGTATATTCCATATTTCTTAATCTCATTATCCTGCCAATGATGGGACCGATAATGGTCATTGGAATGTGCATGATACCGGCAGGCGGTCTGTTTCCTCCTTTGGGAACAGCACTTGGATCTTTAGTGCATTTTATACTTTGGATCATCGGTCTTTTGTGTAGTATTACCGGCAAAATTCCGGGGAAAACCTGGTATATGGGACATGCAAAAGGCTGGAAGATATGGATGTATGCTCTGCTTCTTTGTTTATTCCTTTTGCTTTGGGATATTGAGACAGACGATGGTGTTATTCAAAAGCTTAAGGATAAACTTGGAAAAGACTTTGAAAAACACCTGAGATTTATGGATGCCTTCAGGTTTGGAATCCTCGCTTTGGCTCTTTTTGTCCTTATCATAAACCCTTCTTACGGCCTCTCGATTACCATGATGGACGTGGATCAGGGAGATGGGATTCTGATTTCCAAGGACGGTAGCAATATTCTTATCGATGGAGGAAGCACCGGAAAAAAGAATGTTGGAAAGTACTCAATCATACCATTTTTAAAATATCAGGGGGTTGGAACAATTGATGCGGCTATTATAACCCATGAAGACCTGGACCATATTTCCGGGGTTCTTGAAATAATGGATGATATGGAAAGCGGTGGCATAAGGATAAGTACTCTTATATTACCTGACATAAATGAAAAGTGCAGAGGAGAAAACTATCGCAAACTGCAGGAAAGGGCAGAGCAGCTTAAAATCAAAGTGAAATATATAAGCTGCGGACAGACTGTTTCTTTCCGGGGAGTCAGCTTTTTATGTATAAATCCTGCAAAGAATATGATAACAGATGGTGCTAATGCTTATTCTACGGTTCTTTTGATGAAATATGGCTCGTTTTCGGCTCTTTTTACAGGGGATGTGGAAGAGGAGGGGCAAGAACATATTTTAAAAGATTTAAGAGCAAATAAAGAGCTTTTTAAAGAACTGACAATGCTTAAAGTTGCCCATCACGGTTCAATGTACACCACCAATGAGGAGTTTCTTGATATATTAAGACCAAAGATAGCAGTTATAAGCTGTGGCAGAAACAACAGATACGGTCATCCCCACGGGGAACTTCTAAGGCGCCTTGAAGAGAAAAATGTGAAGGTGTACCGAACCGATAAAAACGGTGCTATTTCGATAAATGTGAGGAAAAACAGGATGGATATCCGCACAATGCTTAGTGTAAAATAGAAGCTAATTATGATAGCATAGTAACTGGAGTGAAAATTATGGCATCTAAAACAACGGACTTTCCCGTTAAGCAAAGACAACTGAATGAAGATATTAAGAGCGGAACTTTCAAGCGATGCTATCTTATCTATGGTGAAGAGGCTTACCTTCGAAATCAGAACAGAGACAAGCTGGTAAAGGCTCTTTCCGGTGATGTGAACTCCATGAATTTTAACAGATATGAGGGAGATGCCGCTGACCCGGCGCAGATCATAGATATGGCAGAGACCATGCCGTTTCTTTCCGATAAGAGGGTAATACTTGTTGAGAACAGTGGCTTTTTTAAGAATGGATGCCCTGAGCTTGCTGAATACTTAAAGGCTCCTTCAGAAACCACCTTCTTTATATTTGCCGAAAAGGAAGTGGATAAGAGAAAGGATATGTATAAAGTCCTTTCAAAGACAGGATTTGAGATGAGCTGCGACGCTCAGGATGAGAACACCTTAAAGACATGGATTGCTTCGAAAGTAAGAAATGAAGGAAAAACCATTTCTCCGAGGGCTCTTGCATTTATGCTGGAAAGAGTGGGAACTGATATGTCAAATATCAGCACTGAGCTTGAAAAGCTTATATGCTACTGCCTGGATAAAAATGAGATCACGGAAGGCGACATAGATGCTGTCTGTGCAAACTGGCTGACCAACCGTATTTTTGCAATGACGGATGCTATAGCGGATCAGAATCAGAAAAGAGCAATAGATTTATATTATGATCTTCTTGCACTAAAAGAACCTCCTGCGAAAATACTGGCGCTGATAGCCAGGCAGTTCAACCTTATGCTTCAGGCAAAAGAGCTTAGTTCAAACCACAGAGACAATTCTACTATTGCAAGCGCTTTGAAGATTGCCCCCTTTCTTGTTTCAAAATATACAGGCTGGGCAAGAAACTTTACTTTTGAAGAACTTAAGGCTGCCCTTGAAATGTGTGTATCCAATGATGAGGCTGTAAAGACCGGTAAACTTGATTATGTCATAAGCGTGGAAATGGTGATAGTAAAGTGTGCCTCACTAAAAAAATCGCAGTAAGATCGCAAGAGCGTAACAAATTTGAAAATAAATTCACAATGCCTTATACTATATAAAGTTAGGGATTTGATCATGAATCTATATCTAGTGCGGAGGATATAAAGTGGGAAGAACAAAGCCTGAACCCCAGCAGCTTTACAAGCATTTTAAGAATAAAATGTATCAGATTGTCTCTATTGCCATTCATTCCGAGACAAGAGAGGAAATGGTTGTTTACCAGGCTCTGTATGGGGACTATAAGGTATATGTCAGACCTCTTGATATGTTTATGTCCGAAGTAGACAGGAATAAATATCCTGATGTTAAGCAGAAATACCGTTTTGAGAGGGTTGACTCAAACGGGATTAGTCTGGAAGAGGATAGTTCCGGGGATAATACTTCTTTTGACAGGGTGGTAAGACCATCTGTTAATGAACATATTGAAGCTGTAAAGGCAGTGGGCAGAAGCGAGGAAACCCATGGAACCCTGGAAGAAGAGCGGACTAAATTCAGAAATGAGCCTTACAAGCCCTCGGATGTCATGGAAAAGAGTGTGGATGAAGAGGCTAAGGAACTAAATCTTGATCCTCTCGTTATTGAATTTATGGATGCAGATCTGGCGGCCGAAAAAAATGATATTTTATCAAAGCTTCGCCCGATAATAACAAATGATATGATTGATATAATGGCCATGTCCCTTGGAGTGGTTGTGAATGAGGGAGATGTCTATGACAGGTACAATGATCTTAGAACCTGCCTTGCGACTATGGAAAAATTTGAGAGCAGTAGATTAAGGAGTTAATTACGTAATGAAGTTACTTTCAATTGCAGTACCATGTTACAACTCAGAAGCATATATGGAGAAATGTATTGAATCATTGCTTGTGGGTGGTGAGGATGTAGAAATCCTTATTGTAGATGATGGATCCAAGGACAGAACAGCAGAAATTGCTGATGAATATGAGAGAAAGTATCCTACTATTTGTAAGGCTATACACAAACCAAACGGCGGACATGGATCTGCGGTAAATGCAGGTATCGAGAATGCAACAGGTCTCTTTTTCAAAGTTGTGGATTCAGATGACTGGGTAAAAGAGATAGCTTACAGAAAGATTCTTTCAACTCTTGCAGAGCTTGCCGGTGGTGAGAAACAGCTTGACCTCCTCATCAGCAACTTTGTCTACAACAAAGTTGGTGAGAAGAGACATAAGGTTATGCGTTATAACACTATGTTCCCGATAGAGCAGCTTTTTACATGGAAGGATGTAAAGAGAACACCTAAGGGACATTACCTTTTGATGCATTCTGTTATTTTCAGAACCAAGCTTTTAAAGCAGTGCGGATTAAAGCTTCCCGAGCATACCTTTTATGTAGATAATATCTATGTTTTTAACCCGCTTCCATTTGTTAAGAACATGTATTATCTGGATGTCAACTTCTATTACTACTATATTGGCAGAGCCGATCAGTCGGTTAATCAAAAGATAATGCTCTCCCGTATCGATCAGCAGATCAGGGTCAATAAGCTTATGATTGATTATTATGTTGAAAACTACGGCATGATCCGCTCACAGAAAGAGCGTCATAAGTACATGTTCAACTATTTGGAGATTATAACAGCTATTTCTTCAGTGCTGCTTATAACTGAGGATACACCTGAAAATCTTGCCAAGAGAAAAGAATTACTTGACTATATAAAGGAAAAGAATTATCTTTTATACATTAAAATTAGATACAGTATTGAAGGAACTTACATCTATCTTCCCGGAAAAGGCGGTAGAAAAATAACACTTGCCGGGTATAAGCTTCTTCAGAAGGTATTCCACTTTAATTAAAAAGAGTTTTTTGTTTTTTAGCTGTTATTATGTGGCAGCGATTGAGGAGAAAAATTATGAAAAACTTATATGAAAGGTGGACCGGTAGAGAACTAAACAAGGAAACCGGCAGGGACATTTTAAAACTTGCTATGCCGATTTTTGTATATGCACCTATTTATCTTTACTGGTTTGTTTATATTGAGAAGCATAAGTTTGCGCATTATGCAGTGATCCATACCGTGATTGATGATTATATTCCTTTCCTGGAAGTGTTTATCATTCCGTATTATATGTGGTTTTTGTATGTATCATTGACGCTTTTGTTCTTTATGTTTTCGTTTGATATAGAGGATTATTACAAGAACTTTTTCTTCCTGGCAACCGGAATGACAGTATTTCTTGTGATTTCAACTCTTTTTCCGAATATGCATCAGCTTCGCCCTGCAGTAATGCCAAGGGATAACATTTTTACACATCTGGTGCAGATTATTTACAGTACGGATACAGCCACTAATCTTTGGCCCAGTATTCATGTATATAACTCCATCGGAACAATGATATCAGTACATCATAGCAAGAGATTTAACAAGACAGGTACGGTCATAATGGACATTATAGGAATTTTGATCATTTTATCTACACTGTTTGTTAAACAACATTCTTTCTACGATGTAATAACAGCATTCATAATGGCAATTATTTTCTATCTGTTTTTCTATCACACAGCTATTTTAGAAAATTTCTGCTCCAGGCAGGAGGCGAGACTGGCTGTACGATATAACTGATCAATAATAAAAGAGCTTTTGCTAAACGATAAACGCTAGCAAAAGCTCATTTTTTATTATTTAAAACTCAGTTCATCATGTGAAGCTTTTCTTTAAGACACTCAAAGGTAATATGATCTGATTTGACTGAAACTTCGCCATCCGTATGGACCCACATGGGGCTGTCTGTTTTGATGGTTACTTTTGAAACAACCTGATGGCCGATTCCCTTGATCCAGTAGTAATGTCCGAAGAATGACAGTATCAGTGCAAGAAACATCCTTGCTGCAGGCATATCTCCCGCATATATCAGGTCAAACTTGCCATCTGTAAGGTCTGCATCCGGTGCAAAATTGAATCCGCCGCCTTCATAGTGATGTATCATGGCAGCTACAACAATAAAACGGTTTAAGTGAATGGTCTTCCCGTTATCAAGTATAATGTCGCAGGGAACTTTGTCGGCTCCTAAAAGCTGCCTTACTGCAATAGACCCGTAGGTAAGCTTTCCAAGACCAATTTTGTTTAAAAAGTTCTTGGTGCCTGAGGAGAGAGCCTGTTCGCAGACAGCTGCATCAAAGCCTATTCCGGAGCTTACATCAAATATTCTTGTGTTGGAAATGACGTCTCCATGAAGTCTTGACATGGGTTTTGTCATGGATAAAAAGGAGAGTTTTCCAAGGTCCAGAGAACGAACTTTTTCACCTTTTACTATCGTGTCCATGAGGTCCTCAATATTTTTTGGATAAGGCAGATCTCTTGCAAAATCGTTGGAGGATCCGATCGGAATGTATCCCACAAGCGTTTTTTCAAAATCGGCTATTCCGTTCATTACTTCATTTAAGGTTCCGTCACCGCCCATAACAACGATCTTCACCGGAAGCTCTTTTAAGTACTTTTCATCGGTTGTAAGGCTCTTTGCAAGCCTGGTGGCATGTCCCGGTCCTTTTGTAAAGACAACCTTGTAATCAAGACCGCGGCTTTTAAATTTTTCCTCGAGACCATCCCATATTTTTTTGCCCCTGCCGGATCTGGCAGATGGATTGACTATACAATAAAACATCCCAATTATTCCTTTCACATGTTATGTTAAAAAAATAATTAATGTAATAATTATAGCATTTTTGACGAGAGTGTGGTACGATATGCGAGATGTGTTGCTTTAACACATTAAATTGCAAAAACGTTTTTGATATTAGGAGGAGTCTGGAAATGTATTCATTGGAAGAACTTAGAAGTGTAGACCCGGAGATTGCATCTCTTATTGAGAAAGAGATAGATCGTCAGAACGATCACATTGAGCTGATTGCTTCTGAAAACTGGACAAGTAAGGCGGTTATGGCTGCTATGGGCAGTCCATTGACCAACAAATATGCAGAAGGACTCCCTGGAAAAAGATATTACGGTGGTTGTTATGTAGTGGATGAAGTTGAGAAGCTTGCTATTGAGAGAGCAAAAGAACTCTTTCATTGTGATTATGCAAATGTTCAGCCTCACTCAGGCGCTCAGGCAAATCTGGCTGTACAGTTTGCACTTCTTCAGCCCGGCGACACCATTATGGGTATGAACCTTAATCAGGGTGGTCACCTAACACACGGCAGCAGCGCAAATATTTCAGGAACATATTATAAAGTTGTTCCTTACGGAGTAGATGAAAACGGTGTCCTTGATTACGATGAGATGTACAGACTTGCTGTAGAGCACAAGCCAAAGCTCATTATTGCAGGAGCTTCAGCTTATTGCAGAACAATAGATTTCAAGAAGTTCAGAGAGGCAGCTGATGCCTGTGGTGCAGTTCTTATGGTTGATATGGCTCACATTGCCGGACTTGTGGCTGCCGGAGTTCACCCAAGCCCATTCCCATATGCTGATGTTGTAACCACAACAACACACAAGACTCTTCGCGGACCAAGAGGAGGACTTATCCTCTGGAATCAGTCAGCTCAGGATAAATATAAGTTCAACAAGGCAGTGTTCCCGGGAATTCAGGGTGGCCCTCTTGAGCATGTTATTGCAGCAAAGGCTGTATGCTTTAAAGAAGCTCTTTCACCTGAGTTTGTTACTTATGGACAGAATATAGTAAAGAATGCGAAGGCTCTTTGCGAAGGCCTTATAAACAGAGGCATCAAGATTGTTTCAGGCGGTACAGACAACCACCTTATGCTTGTAGATCTTACAAACTTTGGTCTTACCGGAAAAGAAGTCGAGGCTTGGCTTGATGACGCTCATATTACAGCCAATAAGAATACTATTCCTAACGAGCAGCAGTCACCGTTTGTTACAAGCGGAATCAGACTTGGTACTCCGGCTGTAACCACAAGGGGCATGAATGAGCAGGATATGGATAAGATTGCAGAGGCTATTGCAATTGTTATAAAGAACAAGGGCGAGAAAAATGATGATGCCAGAAAGATCATTGCAGAGCTTACAGCTAAGTATCCATTGAAATAATTGTTTGAATGATAATGACAGTTAATTTGATTTTATAATTTATCCACAAATCTAAAATGTTTATAAATTGAGAGTCTCTCTTTATCGCTTGATATGGGAGACTCTTTTGTTTGTGAAAAGAATATATGGAATTGTACATAATGAATATACAATTATAATAATTGGCTGAATAATTTACAATTATATGGCAATAATCAAAATAATAAAAGAAAAATAGAAAAATGTATTGACAATAATATGACCCATGCTATAATAAAAATATCTTAAGAAACAAAATACTTCTCCGAAGTTACAATATTCGATCTGAGGAGAAAGAAAGGCAGGTACACTCCAAAGGGATAGTTAGTTAAAATATTCAGGGAAAGGATGGTACGGTCCACCAAACAATTAAGTTTAGCAGTATAAAGATTATAAGTTTTAAAAAGTATTTAGAGTATTACAAGTTCTTGGAAGTATAATAACAGCCGTCTAGTACATGAAAAGTGGCAACTGCAATATAAATATCTTGCACCCACAGCATATGAATGCAAAGGTTAATGGAACGAAAGAGCTGAGAATTTGGAGGTTGGGTCCATTGGACGATATAATTGAAATAGATAGCAAGTACTCGGTATAGGGCAGAAGCAGGTTTTATTGATGAAGCTTCTGCCCTTTGTTTTTGTCCAAAATACCTGCCTTTGAATGAAAACAGATGCTTTTTAAAGTTCATGGATAATTGCTTTTAGTTTTATGTTATGATTATATTTAGAAAAAAGTTTGTATCAGTAATTTGGGGAGATTATGGGAAGATTAGAAGAACAGGATTTTGACGAAAAGAGACTGGCTCGCAGGAACAGAAGAAAGAGAAGCCAGCTTTTTGCATTTATAATACTAATTGTTGCAATTGTGCTTATTGCTGCTGGTATTTTGGCGGCTGTTTTTTATGGGAGCAGATTTGTAAAGACAAGGACCGAGACTGAAGAAGCAGCTGATGAGGCAGTAAGTGAGCAAGAAACTCAGGACATTGCCATAGAGACACCCTCTGAGACCGAGCCCGAAGATCTCAAGATGAATGAAAATGATGTCATGAACGAGGTTGTAGGCGGAATAATAGGTGAAATGAGCCTGGAGGATAAGGTTGCAGGTCTTTTCATGGTTAACCCTGAGCAGCTTACCGGTGTAACTACGGTAGTAAAGGCCGGGAGCAGTACAAGGGATGCACTCGCCCAGTATGCTGTTGGCGGAATCGTATATTCAGCCAAGAATCTTAAGCAGACCGATCAGACTTCTGAGATGCTTAAAGCCACCTCGGAGATGAGTAAATATCCTCTTTTCATTGCCACCAGAGAGGAAGGTACGCAGGATTCTGTTGTAACTGCCTCAATAGGAGGAATAGATACGATAGATGTGAACAGTTCCGACTCGGCTTATAATATGGGGGCGGGTATTGCATCGGCTTTGTTTGCATACGGCTTTAACTTTGATATTGCTCCGAATCTTGATATTACTGAGAACGGCCATTACGGTACCGATCCTGATGTGGCAAAAGACCTTACGGCAGCTATGGTAAGAGGACTTCAGGAATCCGGAATTACGGCTTGTCTCCACGATTTCCCGCTTTCAGCAGATACATCAAAAGGCGTGGTCTCAAATGAAATAACAACTGATGAATTGGTGTCTAATATATATAACATATATAACAATGCTTTTGTGAACGGAGAAGCAAAAGCTGTGATGCTAAGTAACATTTCACTCCCGCAGGTCATCGGAGATGAAACGCCTGTATCCTTATCAGAGAAGATAATCAGTGAGGATCTCAGGGGCTCTCTTGGATTTGGAGGCGTAATTATTACAGGTCCTATGAATGACAGCGCCATAACAGCAAATTACACCTCGGATAAAGCTGCTATAGCTGCCATTAAGGCGGGAGCTGATATGATCTTTATGCCGGAGGATTTTAAGGAGGCATATCAGGGATTATTAAGTGCAGTTCAAAACGGAGAGATTACTGAGGAGAGGATTGATGAATCCCTTTCCAGGATCTTTGCCATAAAATATGCTGACAGGGTTAATCAAATAACAGGAAATTGATGTCTTGTAAATATTTCTTTAAGGGAAGGTTTTACTAATGTCCGAAAATCAGGCAAAAATAGTCTCAACGCTGAAGAAGGATATGATACGCCTTATAGTTGTTCTGTTTGCTGCGTTTCTTATGGCGGCAAATATTCAGAGCTTTGTCAATACAGGTGGTCTTTATCCGGGAGGTGCGACAGGACTTACTATTATCATTCAGCGTATTTTTCTGAACTTTTTTGGTATTAATATTCCTTATTCTCCGATCAATATTGTTTTGAATGCCGTTCCGATCTATATTGGATTTCGCTACATAGGCAAGAAGTTTACAATCTTTTCGATGATCATGGTGCTTGCAAACGGCTTTTTTGTAGATATGATACATCCCCATGTACTTACACATGATCCGCTTCTTATTGCAGTGTTCGGAGGTCTCATAAATGCCACTGCGATAACCATTTGCCTTGAGGTGGATGCCACAAGCGGCGGAACAGATTTTATTTCAATATTTTTATCTCAGAAAAAAGGTGTGGATGCTTTTCCCATAATTCTGGCCGGAAATGTGGTGATCCTGACCATAGCCGGAATACTCTTTGGCTGGGACAAGGCTTTGTATTCAATGATATTTCAGTATGTTTCTACACAGGCGCTTCATGTGCTATACAGGACATACCAACAAAAGACGTTATTTATCATTACGGATAAGCCACAGGAAGTCTGTGATGCAATTTACAAGCACAGCGGACACGGAGCGACACTTATAGACGGCGAAGGCTCTTTTGCCCATAAGAACAAAAAGATAGTGTATTCGATCGTCAGCGCATCCGATACAAGAAAGCTGATCCCGCTGATAAAAGAAATTGATGAATCGGCTTTTATCAATTCTATCCGCACGGAAGAAATCATGGGTAACTTCTATATGAGACCAAGAGACTAAAAAACTTTGGTATAATGCCGAGAGCGGTGGGCGGCAAAGGGCTTTTTGGCCAACTTATTGATCAGCCCTGCGACAGGCGGTATTCTCTGGGACTTACATTGTAAGTTCGCCTGAAGAGCCTGTGGAAAAAACTGGTATTATCGTAACCGACAAGCACAGATATGTCTGCAACGGATATATCTGTGTTTTTTAGTAGTTCACAGGCTTTGGAAAGGCGCTTTGCCTGCAACAGTTCTTTAAATGTCTGTCCTGTATTTTTCTTGAGCATTCTGGAAAGGACGTACTCATCCTCTTTAACTTTTTTTGAAAAAGAGGAAAGAGTGGCAGACTGATAGTCATTGTCGATGTACCTTAAAAGTCCAAAAACAATTTCCTGATCATAGGAGTGCCTTGAGGTTTTTAAAGTATCAGAATGTTCCAGAAGGTTAATGAATAAAAGACCCATGGTGACCTGGTTGATCATTCTGTAATCGTTTTTATCCGATTCTGTAAGCATATTCCAGATTAGATTTTCAATGATGTTTTGTATCTGTGGTATTGAAGATACGCTGAAATACAGGAAATTTCCGCCAATATCTTTTTTGGTAAGGCAGCTGATGAGAAAGTCCCTGAGCGGATTCACCTCGTTTTCCAGCATTGAAAAGGCTTTGTCAAAAAACTGCGGAAGTATCATGAAGTTCACGGCAATATCATTTTCTCCCGCAGGAAGTATTTCCTGACCGGCATGCTGATTCATGAATAAAATATCGCCCTGCTTCAAGGTGATGCGCTGACCGTCTATAATGTGCGTGGTTTCGCCCTGACACATATAAATAAATTCTACATAATTGTGGGTATGGAGAGGAAAGTGTATGAAGCGGACGTGAGGCCTCATATCGATTAGTTTTCCATCCTGAAGGACTCTTGATGAGTCAACTTCATCCTTGTTTCCCTTTGTCTTTTCGGAACTGTAGTACAGTTCTCTGTTTATATGTTCTTCTCCGCTTAATATGGCTTTTTCTTCATCGGTTATGACACTGAGTTTTTTTATAATTTCTGCGTTCATATTTTTCCCAGGTAAAAAAGTGAGTTTTTGTTTTAACTTACTATAATACATAAAATCAAAGAATTGCAAGAAAGGACGTAAAACTTGTTTTCAGATGACCTTATTTTTTATGCCCATATCATCTAAAGTATTTAATATAAGACCAAAAACTATTGTTTTTCGTAGATGGAAGGGGAACGAGAATGACAGTAAAAGAGAGATATGAAGAAGCAAAAGCACGTTATGCAAAGATTGGGGTAGACACAGACAAGGCTATTGAAGCACTCTCCAAGATCAAGCTTTCAATGCACTGCTGGCAGGGAGATGATGTAATAGGTTTTGACCAGAAGGGACCTCTTACAGGAGGCATCCAGACTACAGGTAACTACCCTTATAAGGCAACAACACCTGAGGAACTTATGTCCGATATGGACAAGACTTTCAGCCTGGTTCCGGGCAAGCACAAGATTAACCTTCATGCTTCATACGCTATATTTGAAGATGGACAGTGGGCAGACAGAGATCAGCTTAAGCCTGAGCATTTCAAGAAATGGGCTGAGTACGCTAAGGAAAGAAACCTCGGTGTTGATTTTAATCCCACATTTTTCAGCCATCCCAAGTCAGAGGTGGCTACACTTTCCTCAGCAGATGAGGAGATCCGCAAGTTTTGGATAAGACATGGACAGGCTTGTATCAGAATTTCCGAGTACTTAGCTGAGCAGACAGGCCAGGTATGTATGATGAATATCTGGATTCCCGATGGACTTAAGGATGTACCGGGAGACAGAAAAGCACCAAGAGAGAGGCTTAAGGATTCTCTTGATCAGATCCTTTCAATTGACTATGACAAGAGCAAGGTTGCTATTGCTGTTGAGTCCAAGGTATTTGGTATCGGCGAGGAGTCCTATACAGTAGGAAGCCACGAATTCTATATGAACTATGCTGCAAAGAACAACGTTATGTGCCTTATTGATACAGGACATTTCCATCCTACAGAGAACGTGGCAGACAAGCTCAGTTCAATGCTTCTTTTCAATGACAAGATGGCTCTGCATGTTTCACGTCCTGTACGTTGGGATTCAGACCACGTTGTTATCTTCAATGATGATGCAAAAGATCTGGCTCAGGAAATTGTAAGAAACGGCGCAGACAGATTCTATATAGGAATGGATTATTTCGATGCCAGCATCAACAGAATTTCAGCATGGACAAACGGCATGAGAAACTTCCTTAAGGCTCTTATGTATGCAGAGCTTCAGCCGATGGGCAAACTTACAGAGCTTCAGAATTCCTGCAACTTTACAGAGCTTATGTCTCTTACAGAGCTTTTGAAGATGATGCCGTACGGCGATGTATGGAACTACTACTGCGAAAAGAGCGGCGTAGCTCTTGAAGAAGACTGGTTTAAAGAGTGCATGGAATATGAAAAAGAGGTACTCTCAAAGAGAGCATGATACATTTTTGAACATCATATGATCTGAAATATATGCGTTTACCGCAATTTGGATTGAATTGATGCGTGATGCGGAAAATATGAAAAAGAGGAGATTATAGACATGAAGGTTTTGGATGCAAAATTTGCCAAGGGATTTTGCCGTTTATGCGTTGACGGTTTCTATCAGGGATGGCATGAGAGAAACGGCGGAAACTTAAGCTACAGGATCAAGGACAGCGAGATTGAATCTGTAAAAGAGGATCTTGATGAATCAGGAGAATGGAAGGAAATCGGCACAAGCGTACCAAAGCTTGCCGGTGAGTATTTCATGGTTACAGGATCAGGTAAGTACTTCAGAAATGTGGAGATAGATCCTGCGGCTAACGTATGCATTATCAAGGTTGATGACAAGGGCGAAAACTACAAGATAGTATGGGGCCTTGTAGAGGGCGGAAGACCAACTTCCGAGCTTCCTTCTCATCTTATGAATCTGGAAGTTTGCAAAAACAGAGACGAGAATATTCGCGTGGTATATCACTGTCATCCGGCAAATACCATTGCCCTTACTTTTGTGCTTCCTCTTGATGGACAGATTTTCACAAGAGAAATCTGGGAAATGGCAACTGAATGTCCGATCGTATTTCCTGAGGGAATTGGCATAGTTCCGTGGATGGTTCCGGGAGGAAGAGAGATTGCTGTTGCAACTTCAGAGATTATGAAGAGACAGGATGTTGCTATCTGGGCTCATCATGGAATGTTCGCCTGCGGAACAGATTTTGATATTACCTTCGGACTTATGCACACCGTTGAAAAAGCTGCAGAAATTCTTGTAAAGGTTATGTCCATGACAGATAAGAAGAGACAGACAATAGAGCCTGAAAATTTCAGAGCCCTTAACGAGCCTTTTAATGTAAAGATCAGCGAGGAGTTCCTTTACGAGAAGAAGAGCGATGTTATCGGTAACAGATAACTTACGCAGAAAGGGAAGGTATGGCGGTATGAAATACTACTTGGCGGTGGACATAGGGGCATCCTCAGGAAGACACATCCTCTCGCACATTGAAAATGGGAAAATAGTTCTGGAGGAAGTTTACAGATTTTATAACGGGATGGACGACAGAAACGGGCATAAAGTCTGGGATACGGAAAGGCTTTTTTCCGAGATACTGACCGGAATGAAAAAATGTAAGGAGCTTGATAAGATACCTGTTACCATGGGAATTGATACCTGGGGCGTGGACTTTGCGCTTCTTGACAAGGATGACAAGCTTATCGGAGACTGTGTCGCCTACAGAGATGACAGAACAAACGGAATGGATGAAGAGGTTTATAAGATCATTTCTGAGAAAGAGCTCTATGAGAGAGGCGGTATCCAGAAGGCTATTTTTAACACTATTTATCAGCTTATGGCTATTAAGGTAAAAGAGCCGGAGAAACTCAGCGCAGCAAGAACCCTTTTAATGATCCCGGATTATTTCAATTTTCTTTTGACCGGTGTCAGAAAACAGGAATATACCAATGCCTCCACTACGCAGCTTCTTGATGCAAGGACAGGAGAGTGGGATCATGAGCTTATAAACAAACTGGGCTTTCCCGATGAACTCTTTGGAGAGCTTTCCATGCCCGGTGAAGTTGTTGGTCCTCTTAAAAATGATATAGCAGGTGTGGTTGGCTTTACGTGCAATGTAGTCCTTCCTGCAACTCACGACACAGGCTCTGCAGTTATGAGCGTTCCCTGCACAGATGAAAATGTACTCTATATTTCATCAGGGACATGGTCACTTATGGGATGTGAGCTTTTGGAAGCCAATTGCTCGGAGGCAGCAAGAAAAGCCAACTTTACCAATGAGGGCGGCTACAATAAGAGGTACAGATTCCTTAAAAATATCATGGGGCTTTGGATGATCCAGTCAGTTAAGAAAGAACTGGAAGATGGCTATGATTATCCGGGGAAAAGTGCGGATGATGATTACTCTTTTACAAATCTTTGTGACAGAGCAAAAAATGAGTCTATCGAGAGTATAGTTCCGGCCAATGACCAAAGATTTTTAAATCCGGGCTCAATGATACGGGAAGTGCAGAATGCCTGCAAGGAGGAAGGACAGCAGATTCCTGTTACTCCCTGGGAACTTGCAAGGGTCATTTACAGGAGCCTGGCTGTATGCTACAGGGAAGCTGCAAAAGAGATTGAAGAGATAACCGGCAAACACTTTGACTGTATCTACATTGTAGGCGGCGGGTCAAACGCAGTTTACCTTAACGAACTCACAGCTCTTGAAACAGGTAAAAGAGTAAATGCCGGTCCTTCGGAAGCAACAGCAATAGGAAATCTCGGCGCCCAGATGCTCTCTGACGGCGTCTTTGCGAATCTCAACGATTTCCGCAACTGTGTCCGCAACTCCAATTAAAACAAAAAACATAAGTCCTATTTCTATGAATAACATGAAATGAGGACTTATGTTTTTTTATGTCTTAGTGCTTTGCTGCGAACAAGCAGTGAGCATCTATACTTTTATAGATACTACCCGTCAGGCTGATGAATCATAGCGTTTCGAATCTCATTGTGCTGTTGTTAAGCTGCTCCGTAACGCGATTGTTTTCTTCCATGGATTCGCTGATACCCTGGATTTCGCTGACAATCTCTGTGGAGTTCTGTGCAGAAAGGTTGATGGCCTGCGTACTTTCCTTTACAGAGTCTGTGATGGCTTCTACGGAATCTGCCATTTTATCCATGATAGTGTTAAGATTATCAGCCTTGGAATTGAATTTTTCAAGGATGGTATCCATAAGAACAGCAGTGTTTTCGTACTTGTCGCCGGTTTCAACGAATGCGTCGTAATCTGCCAGCACTACGTCGTTGATAAACTGGATAACTTCCATAGCGTTGCTTGAAAGGGTATTAACGGCTTCTGTAACTTCATTACTGATAACCTGGATATTTCCGGCTGTCTGTCTGCTGTTTTCTGCAAGTGAACTGATCTCGGAAGCAACAACCGCAAAGCCCTTGCCGGCTTCGCCGGCTCTTGCAGCTTCTATGCTGGCATTAAGAGCAAGGAGGTTAGTCTGCGAGGCGATATCCAGAATAACAGATGTAAGTTCATTGATCTGGCTGACCTTTTCAGAGTCTTTAACGGACTTTTCAAGGATCTGACTGAGTTCTCCGACCTTAGATCCGGTATTTTCTTTCTTCCTCTGAGCTCCTGACTTGATCTCATCTGCTTCAGCCTTGATCTCGCCGGCAGTCTGAGCACCTTTTTCAGCCTCTTCTCTGATTTCTGCTGTAGCACTTTTAACTTCTTCGAGCCTTCCGGAAATCTGATCAGCTGTGCTTGCAACAGTATCCATGCTGGCTGAAAGTTCTTCAAGAGCAGCGGATGTATTTGTTATGGAATCGTTGGCTCTTGATATCTTATCGGTCATGGCGTCTGATGATGAAGTAAGAACAACAGAGCCATCCTTTACTTCTTTTATTATGCCCTGTAGAGTTTCGATGAACTGGTTAATGCCATCGCTGATATATCTGAGTTCGGTTGATGATTTTGTTTGAATACGGGATGTAAGATCACCTTTTCCGCTGTTGATGTTGGATATAATATCCATCAGTTCATTAACAATCTGAGTAATCTTGGAACTAATTCTGGTAATGCTAAGGATTATACCTACGATAATGGCAATAATGAAAATTACAACACACACTATTACTTTTTGTAAATTCTGCTGGTATGTGCTTTCAAGGAAAGCTCCCAGACCATCCCGAAGACCTACGATAGAAGCCTCAGCGGTATCTATGGCTTCATTCATTGCTGTCTGCTGAGCAAGATAAGGATCAATGTAGAGAGCCATCGCTCCTGCATTGTCGCGGGATCTGAAGCAGGTAACCATACTGTCTACTGTGGCTAAATAACTGTTTGTGGTGTTAACGATGGCTTCATATTGTGCCTGACCATCAGCTAACTGCGTTACCAGAATGCTTTGACTTATATATGCAAGATGCTCGGGGATTGCTGCCTCTCTGGCGGCGATTGTTTCAAAGTATACTTCATAATTGGCAGGATCGGTATCAGATAGTCCTGTAGCGCCCAAAAGAGCAGCAATACCACCGTCAATAGCAAGTGTATCCTGCTTAAGCTGCGCTTCCTGTATAAGCAGATCCACTTCATTTGTGCTTGCTGTGAGAGCCATGTTTATGATTGATTTCATACTGCTACCGGCAAGAACGATAGTTATGATAAACAGTACGAGCATAATCAGATTGATTGCGGTGTTCTGGAAAATTATTCTTTGAAATATTTTTACTTGCTTTCCTTGTGTGTTGTTGGTCACTTTGGAGTTCTCCTTTCTGGGTAGGACTGTTATAAAATTACATCCTTGTGTTATTTTTTTATTTTTACTATTTCACTGATACTTTTTATATGATAAACTCAACCCTGCTGCTTGAGAAAATCAGGTATTTTGGTCGGTAAAAAGAAACGTTGTGGTGTTAAAAGGATCAGAGAGGATTAAACGAATGGTATACTTTAATGATGGCAATATTATGTTGTCACAAGCTGAAATTGACAAATTGATTCAGCAAATGGAAAAAGATAAAGAAGAGAAGGAATGATCCCTCTCTTCTTTTTTTATTCTTTTTTGCTGTATAAAAAGGCTTTATTACTTAAAGAATTCCATCTCGCGATTGAGTTTCTCTGCGATTTCCTTAAGATTGTTTGCACTTCCGGCAAGGGTAGTAACAGTAGCGGAAAGTTCCTGCATGGAAGCTCCTGTTTCTTCTGAAGAAGCTGCATTTTCCTCGGAAATGGCTGACAAAGCGCTCATTGTATCAACAACGGCATTCTTGGAGGATTCACAGGTGTCTGCTCCCTGAGAAATAAGCTGAACACCGCCTACAGTACTGTTGATATCACCAATCATTCCGTTAACGGCATTGAGGGTTTCGCCAAGAGCCATCTGCTGATCCATGTTACCTTGCTTAACATCTTCAGCTGCCTGAACAGCTGCTTTACTCTGTTCGAGAAGTACATCCATTTCTCTTCTGATATCGTCTGCCATCTGCTTAGAATCATCAGCAAGTTTACCGATTTCTTCGGCAACAACCGCAAATCCTTTTCCGGCTTCACCGGCTCTTGCAGCCTCAATTGAAGCATTAAGAGAAAGGAGGTTAGTCTGAGTTGCGATAGAAGCGATACCTTCAACCTTATCATTTATATTGGAAACAGCATCCTGAGTAGCGCCGATTGTTCTTGAGATTTCGTCAATCTTTTCGGTCATCTCTGAAGAAGAATCCTGCAGGGAAGCAAGAGACTGGCTGGATACTTCTGAAGCTTCCTTCATCTTATCTGCAAGAGATGAAAGACTGCCTGTGGAATCCTGTACATCACCAACTGCATCTCCGATTTTACCAACATTTTCAGAAGCATTCTGGATTTCGTCAGCCTGCTGAGTGGCTCCTGTGGCAATTTCCTGAACTGCGTTGGAAACGTCCTCAGCTGTCTGAGAAATCTGATTTGCCATATCGGACAGCTCTTCTGACGAAGTTCCTACTTCACCGGCGGAGCGTTTTATGCTTGAAACTATGGAGTCGAGCTTATCGATAACCGTATTTGTGTTATCGATCATTTCACCAAATTCATCATTTCTCTTCTTGGCCTCAGGGACCTTCTCAAAGTGTCCATCAGCAAGAGATGCCAAAGATCCGCTGACACCCAGAATCGGTTTTACAAAGGCATTTCCCATCATAA
>SVFZ01000024.1 GCA_015056585.1 Butyrivibrio sp.
ACTGTTGAGCCTCCACTTTTTGATATCGGCTACAAATCAGCCGAAGGCCTGATTTCAAAAATTGAACATAAAGAAGACATTCTGCAAGGCGAAGTGCGACTTCCTTGCAGGATAATAGAAAGAGATTCTACCTGATTGGTAGAATCTCCTTTTTTCTGATCATCCGGCAGGATAGAAAAGATTCTTTCTTTAGCTGCATCTTCTCTGTCCTTCTGCGTAGCAAGTCCATCACTGTCATAAGCGTATGTGTCGCCGGCATCAATCTCAACAATGTCATGTATAAGACACATGATCATGACTCTTGAGATATCAACATCTTCATCAGAATATTCCTTTAATCAATGACCATGTGGAACTTTATCGAGCAAACCTTTTTCATAAGATAGGTCTGCATGAAAAAGTCCGATAAATATTAAGAGCAGAATAACTGCGCTCCCCCAGATTGATCTGTACTGAAAGTATCTGCACGCAACAGTAGAGATAACAGCACCACCCATAAAAAACAAGATGAGTCTTCCATGTGTTTTCACTCTCTCAGCATATTTACTCTCATGGTGCCTTACATACTTTGCTAGAAAGTGCCCCACCTGCCTGATATGATTCGTGACAAATGTTGTCGCTGCCGGTACACCCTGTACCTGTCTAAAAGTGTTAAACTGCATAGAACAGATAAAGTTCAAAGCCACCTGACATATCTGATCAGGGGCGTCCCCTGGCAGCAGTCCAAGAAGTATCACCACAATGATCTCTATTGCAATGAGGATAGTATCCCATCTGAGAAAATGATACTTCTTTACGCTTTTCCCAAGATACTCCGAAACGAATGCTCCTAGAAAATATGCTCCAATTGGCAGCAATAAATATGCTGCAGTTCTAAGATCTGCTTTCCCAAGTGCAATGGCGAAAAGAACAACATTAGCTGTCTGGGCATTACAGAATACTCCGCCCCTCTGGATAAATGTATATGCCCCAAACCATCCTGCAGAGGCTATAAGAAGGTCATACACCCATCTTTTTTCACACTCAAGAAACTCTTCTTCCTCTGTGTTCTTCATTTTTCTCTTTCCCTTATATTACATTTTTAAGACATTTCTGTTGCCATAGTATATTCTACTATGGTTTAGATTCAGTTGCACAATAGAATACCAAAGCAGGTAGTACCAATTATCAATTAAGATACTTGTTCAGAGAAAATAGCTGCCTTTTAGCATCTTCGTAGCCAAGCCAGTACAGATCACCGAGTTTATCCATGTTACCTTCAACACGCTTTACTGTAACATGTTCTGAAGGAGCTATTACAAATATCCTTCCTTCTTTTTCAAGCTGGTCGATTTCGTCGCATTCTTTGTTATAATCAGAATTCATACTTTCAAGCTTTGATGCGAACTCAGGATAGTTTTTATAAAAGCGCTGAGGCATTCCCGATTTTTTAACCTTTTTTCTGTAGCCTCTTTCTCTTGTCTTGATGACCACTATATTCTCGTATCCCTGCTCTATTGCCCATCTGTATGGGATATGGCAGCTACATCCACCATCAAGGCACAGTTTCCCATCTACTTCCACCATTGGAGATACATATGGCATTGAAGCAGATGCCTTTATCGCAGATAGAATATCCCTGCATTTTCCTTTTTCAAAATAAACCGTTTTGCCACTCCTACAATCAGTCGCAACAGCCACAAAGCGTCTGGCAGGATCATAGAATGTGCTTTCATCAAGCTTATCCAGCTTATCATTTGGCTGGATGGCAAAGTCAATATTAAGCGGACTATGTGCATGAACAAGAGCCAGTGCACCGATATAATCAGGATCATGTCTGAATTCAAGGTTGCATCTGGCAGACCGTCCAACCTGGCCAGCAGCATAGTTGAGACCTGCCATGGCTCCTGCACTGACTCCAATGACACACTCAAAGTTCAGGTTGTTTTCCATGAAAAAATCCATAACTCCCTGATTGTAGAGTCCACGAAATGCGCCACCCTCAATCACAAGGCATCCTTTAGTAAGTCGTCCTCTTGCGTGTCCTTCCGGTATATCATTTAATTTCTCATATACTTTTTTTGTAATCATCGTCCACAGTTTCCTTTAAAGGTATTCCATGAAAATCATGGGATGTGCATGGTGTTTGCCATAATTGTAACTGGTCAGTGTTCCATCTATATCAAAGAATACAACTGTATCAGGTTTATGTAGTATTTCCCATATATTGCTCATTCTCTCGAATCACCTAACTCTCACAAGTCCCCTGAAGAACTCTACTGCGTTTTTCAGATCATTTTCATCAGGATGTCCCTTGGAAGTACCTCCTACAAGCTTAAATGGTCCAAAAGTGTTATACCCGTTGCATGAAAACTTGCCAACAACCTCTGCATTTTTTCCCTTGATCGAGTCTACCATGGACTTTGAGAAGTCCTTGTTCATGGCACTTGTCATTATGTAAAAGATTTTCTTGTTCTGAGGAAGATTTACCTGGGCAAAATTCTTGACCTGCTGATGAAACTGTGCCGCATAAATTCCGGATGCAAA
>SVFZ01000025.1 GCA_015056585.1 Butyrivibrio sp.
CATGAGTTCAAGTTCCTTGAGCCAAGGGTTGATTTCTTCAAGATGCATGAGACTCAGCTTGCTGCAAAAGAGCAGTAAAATGAAGAAAAATTAATAAATAATTCATTTATGAAGTTTATAAAAAAATAACCGCTATAGGGCGGTTATTTTTTTGATTATAAACGGTATCTAGGATAAAATGTATATGAATTAGCATTTTTTGTCTGTTTTTTTATGGAGATTCCATATAATGAAAGATAGAAAAAACTGGCAGATTATCTTATTTGTATTTATATGCATTTGTCTGAATCTTGGCGGAAAAAATCTTGCCCAATGGTTGGAATTGCCGTTATGGGCAGACTCATTCGGTACGGCTTTGTGCGCCTATGTGCTGGGACCGGTCTGTGGAGCTATGGTCGGAATGACGGGAAATCTGGCGTACTGTCTGGTAAATAATCTTTCAGCCGTTTATTCTCTTACAAGTATTGCTCTTGGCATTATCATTGGTGTGGGCTCAAGACGCAAGTGGTTTGATCAGTTTTACGGATTTATGGAAGCTGCAACGCTGGCGTTTTTAACGGGGCTTGTTGTGTCTGTGCCGATAAACATGGTATTTGCAAAGGGACTTACTGGCAATAAATGGGGCGATGGCGTTATTCATTATCTTATGGATAGGGAATGGCCCTTTTTCTTATGCTGCGTTTTAGGGCAGCTTGCTCTTGAGTTTGTGGATAAAGTTATTACCATTGCTGCGGTATATCTGGTTATTATCTTAAGGAGACTTCAGAAGAACGCAAAAAGTGAAATTGCATTGCGAAGGGGCATAAGCACAGGTTCTGCTTTGATACTCTGCGTTGCAACAGGACTATCACTTTTTTCCGTCCCGGTAAAAGCAGAAGGGGCAAGGAAAAGTGAGACAGAAGATTACAATGACTACGTCCAGAGCGTTTACAGCAGTAATAACGGACTTCCCTGCGGTGAGGCCAATGACATCGTTCAAACCAATGACGGTGTTCTTTGGATAGGTACCTATGCGGGATTGTACCGCTATAATGGCAGAGAATTTCACTGGGTAGATGACTATGAGTCCGTCAAAAACGTAAACTGTCTCTATGTGGATGAAGAGGGGCGTCTTTGGATTGGAACAAACGACAATGGACTCGCCATTGTAATTCGTGAAGAAGTTGTAAATGTGCTTGATCAGTCAAGCGGGCTTATGTCCAACTCAGTAAGGAGCATAGTTTGTGCTACGGATGGCTGTTATTATATCGGCACCAGTGGAGCTTTGCAGGTGCTGGTGATGAACAACGGCCTTAAAATCACAGATACACTGCATGAACTGAATTATGTCGACAGCCTTTCTGCCGATGATGCAGGGCATGTTGCGGCAGTTACTTCGGACGGACGACTGTTTCTTTTGAAAAAAGGCAGTGTTTTATGCGAGGAATTTCTTGAAGAGACCAGTGAAGCATATAATAGCTGCACCTTTGCTCCTGACGGAACATTGCTTGTGGGAACTACTCTAAACAAAATATACAGTTTTGATATATTAAATGAAAAGTTCAAGCAGATTGATGAGAGAATCTGTTCGGATATCGAAAGCATCAATTGCCTGAAGTACATAAATGACGATACATTATTTATTGCCGGTGACAATGGTGTGGCATATGTTGATAGCAGTGGATACCACTATCTGAATACAAATGAATTCAATAATTCCATAGACAATATGCTCTATGACTATCAGGGGAATCTTTGGTTCACCTCATCAAGACTTGGACTTTTGAGGCTGGCTAAATCTCCGTTTAGAGATGTTTACGGCGCTGTTGGCATGGAAAGAAAGGTAGTAAATGCCATAGTATTTTGGCAGGGCAACTACTATATCGGAACCGATAATGGGCTGGATATTGTGGACAGAGCATGCCACAGACGGATAGAAAATGTCTTTTCAAGAGCGCTTGAAGGGAAAAGAATCCGCTGTATGTATGTGGATGATAACAACCACTTGTGGGTGTGCACTTATGGGAGTGGTCTGATCGAGTATTCGCTTGAGGGTAAAAGCTGGAATTACAACTTAGAAAACGGAAGCTTTGGAAACAGAGCCCGAATCGTTACGGGATTAAGCGACGGAACTATTCTTGCTGCAGGGGATACAGGTATCAGCTATATCAGGGATCATAAGGTAGTTAATACCATAAGTAACGAAGATGGTCTTATAAATGCAATGATCCTGACACTTACAGAGAGAAGCGACGGCACTGTTCTTGCAGGAACAGACGGCAATGGACTGGCAATTCTCAAAGACGGCAAAGTAGAAAAGGTTCTCACCAGAGAGGATGGCCTTAGCAGTGAAGTTATCCTGCGTACTGTAAAAGATCCGAAGTCAGACGGAGTATTTATTGTCACAAGCAACAGCTTGTGTTATCTTGAACCGGATGGACAAGTTCCCGTATTTTAACAACTATGATATCTGGGTAAAAGATGAGGACACTCTTTTTGTAATGTCCAGTGCAGGAATTTATGTTGTTGAAAGAGATGAACTGGTTGAAGGCGGTGAGATTGCATGGGAGCTTCTTGATGCAAGAAGAGGACTTGGAACATCTCTTACAGCAAATTCCTGGAACTATTACAACGGAAACGGTGAGCTGTTCCTTCCTTGCGATACCGGTGCTTATATAATCGATGTTGAGAAATACAACAGTGATGCCAGATCCTACAGAATGCAGCTTGAATCAGTTGTGCTTGACGGAGTTATGCAGCCTGTTTCCAGAACGGGAGCTATTTCAATAGGTCAGGGCGTAAGCCGTATCGAACTGGGACCGGAAATACTGAATTATACGATTCAGGAACCTAATGTGGGATATTTCCTTGAAGGGTATGATACCCAGTGGACAATTGTGCCGCAGAGCAGCCTGAATAATATAATCTACGTAAACCTTCCATCAGGGAAGTTTACATTCCATCTGGCTATTTTAGACAGTGCAGGGAAGCGCGTCCTTGAGGAACGCAAATTTGAACTTATAAAAGAGGGAGAGTTTTATGAACAGCAAGGGTTCCTTATATATATGCTGGTAATTCTTTCACTTCTTCTTGTATGGTTTACTTTGTTTGTTGTGCAGAGACAGCTGCATCAGCAGCAGATAAAAATCAACATGGCAAACGAGACCGTTATGGCTATTGCGAAATCAGTCGATGCAAAAGACGTGCGAACACATCAGCACTCAATGCGTGTTGCGGAATATTCGGTACTTATTGCTGAGGAGATGCGCTGTTTTCCTTGGTGGCAGAGAACCAGGGCTTTGGCAAATCTGAAAAAGGCTGCGCAGATGCATGATATTGGCAAGATTGGTGTTCCGGACAGCGTGCTTAATAAAGTAGGAAGGCTTGATGATGGTGAATATGCCAAGATGAAATCACACGTTGTTGGAGGCGCGGAAATTTTAAAGGATTTCACTTTGGTTGAACATGTTGTTGACGGAACCAGATATCATCATGAACGCTACGATGGCAAGGGCTATCCTGACGGCCTTAAGGGAGAGGAAATTCCTCTCTTTGGAAGGATCATAGCCGTGGCTGATGCATTTGATGCCATGACATCAAATCGTGTTTACAGAAATCATATGGACACCGATTATGTAATGAATGAAATGAAGCGCGGAAGGGGTACACAGTTCGATCCTGATGCGCTTGATGCTTTCCTTCGCCTCGTCGATAAGGGAGTAATTGATCTGGACAAGATTTATAAGCAAAAGAGCGAGGAAATTCAGAAAATGGATGATACGACGAAGAAGGAACTTGAGAGGAGAGAAAAAGAAGACAAGCAGATTCAGAAAGATAATATGAAAAATGACGAAAACAGTCCTTCTTTGGATGAGAAGGGAGGCAAGTCATGAAGAGGTTATACGTTATAACAGCAGGTACCTGCCTGGCGGTGCTGCTTGCTTTTGCCTGTATCTTTTGGATGCTGAATCCCGCTGATAAGAAGCAGACGGTGAAAATCGGGTTTATCTATGACAATGATGAGAGCACCCCGTATACCTACAATTTTTCCCTGGCAAAAGATGCTCTGGAAAAGATGTACGGAGAGAGGGCCGAAATAGTGACCTGCAGCAATGTAATCGACGAGGAGATGGAAGAACCGTTACGTGAGCTGGCAGGCAGCGGCTGCGACATTATCTTTTTCAACGGCTACAGCGAACTGGTAAAGGAGCTTGCGCCGGAATATCCCTCTACGCAGTTTTGTCAGACTTCCTATATGGATATGTATGGCCAGACAGTTCCGGAAAATTATCATACCTTTAAGGGCGAAGCCTATCAGGGAAGGTATGTCAGCGGAATTGCAGCCGGAATGAAGATAAAGCAGATGATAAAGGAAGAACTTATAACAGAAGATCAGGCGATTGTAGGCTTTGTGGCTGCTTTCCCGACTTCTGAAGTTATATCAGGTTATACTGCCTTTATTTTAGGCGTCCGTTCGGTGGTGCCAAATGCAGTGATGAAAGTCAGCTATACAAATACCTGGAGCAGTTATGCCCATGAAAAGAGCGCCGCACATAATCTGATAAACGAGGGATGCGTGATCATCTCACAGCATACAGACACAATAGGACCTGCCATTGCATGCGAAGAAGCTTTGGTTAAGAGACCGGTATATTTTGTGGGGTACAACCAGAGTATGTCGGAAGTTGCACCCGGGGCATCTCTTGTTACATCAAGAATCTGCTGGGAGCCCTATGTTCTTGGCGCTGTTGATGCAGTTATTAAGGGAAAAGAGATAGAGAAAGTAGTTACGGGTCACATTCACGGCACGGATATTTCCGCAGGATTTGAGAAGGGCTGGGTGGAGATGCTGGATTTAAATTTGCAGGTTGCTGCACCCGGAACCCAGAGCGCTATGGATAATGCCATAAATATGTTTAAGCGCGGACATGTGGACATATGCTTTAAAGGCAATTATATCGGTGTAAATCCGGATGATCCGTCTGATACCTATGACCTTAAAAACGGCTACACTGAAAATGAGAATACTTCATACCCTCTGTTCCACTATATTCTCTCGGATATAATAACAATCGTGGAATAGGGAGAGCGGTCATAATGCCGTGTGTGAGATAAGGAAATGAATAGTTGGTGGATTATCATATCAGTGTGATCATATCAACGTGTTTGAGGATTCCGACATCCTCCAGAAGCCTTATCATGCGGTAAACTGTGGCTGCACCTACAGTGTTGTCCTTTGAGTTGACCTTGTGATAGATTTCCTTACAGGATGCACCATCGCAGCTTAGGATGATGTCTATTATCAGTTTTCTTTGTTTGGTTATCCTAAAACCCCTGTCTTTCAGCAGGGAAATAACATATTCATTACTCATATGGGCCTTCCGTCATGAAGCAAAAGATTTGTGATTTGATGTGTTTACAACCATTTGGGACAAATGCCTGCCTCCGGACAGGCATTTTTTGTATACTTCAGTGCATTTCTTATAGGACAAAAAGGTTTTCTCAGCTTCCTCTTTATCTCCGTACACTTTCCAGTAACCGACGCACTTTACGCCCTTTCTGGTGTCCTCCATGAAGCCTCTGACATCCACCGGAGGATATCCGAGAAAAAGTCCTATCTCATGGGGAAAAGAGTCTTCTGTACGGATTTGATCTATCAGATGAACTATGTCACTTTCTATCGACTCGCAGGGGTAGCCTTTCTTTAGAAGAATTTCTTTTGCCTCTAAGCAGGAGAGGTCAGCCTTTAATTTGTCCGGACGGTATATGTAAAGCAGCACATTTTTTTCCGTTGCTTTAAGTGGAATGACCCGAAGCCCTTTATCGGTAAAGCACTGGTTCAATTCCCGAAGTTCTTCATTCAGGTCAGCGATAAGTGATCTGTCTATATTAAAAATGTTTCCGGTCTTGAGTCCTGCCAGTGTAGGCGAGCAATTTTCAACAATAATACTGTCGGGCATTTTACAATGAACCTTTCTATTAAATGAAAGTAAAAGGGGAACTTTGTTAGCTTCCGCTAACGTGATTATAACGCGAATGCTCTTTGTTAGCAATAGGTAACGAAAAAGTATTTGAATTCTGAAAGGGTTGATAACAATTTAATTGCATTTATATGCAAATATGGTATAATTCTTTTGTAACAATGTACGGTGCTATGTATAGCTATGGTCATGGTTTATATCAAAGTTATGATATGTTAGTGGCCATAGCGCGGGTGACAAATATGATCAAGGTTTTTCATGCAGGATATGTTGAGATACCGGTTCCTGATATTAAAAGAGGCCGCGTTAACGCGGATTTTGGGCAGGGATTTTATTTGTCGGATAATTATGATTTTGCAAGCCTCTGGGTCAGGGAGAGAAACAGAACCGACATAATTGTCAATTCCTATGAGCTTGACGAAAGCGGCTTAAATATTCTGCGCTTTGACAGAGATGAAAAGTGGTTTCGATACATTTTTTCCAACAGAAGATCAATGCCGGATTCATATTCGGACTTTGATATTATCATCGGGCCTATTGCGAATGATACAATATTTGACACCATGGGAATCATGACCAGTGGCTTTCTGTCAGATGATGAGGCACTTAAGCTTTTGTGTGTCGGCCCTATGTACACCCAGATTGTGCTAAAGAGCAGGAAAGCAGCGGATAAGCTTCGCTTTTTATCTGCTGAGATTTTATCTAAGGAAACTATAGAAAAGAACAAGGAGACAGCTGCTGCAAATGAGGCTGATTATCTTAAGCTTTTTGCGCAGACTATGGAGAGCCTTGGAGACTAATAAATCAAGGGAAAGCTTAACAGGAGGTTTTAGATGAGCGATTTTTTGGAACTGGTAAAAACAAGGAGAAGTGTAAGGACTTTCGATGGACAAAAGCTTGATCAGACTACAGTTGATGAGCTTAAGAATTATGCAAAGGAAATTGTGAATCCCTACAACATTCCGATCAAATTTGTATTTCTTGATGCTGATGAATACAATCTTTCAAGCCCTGTACTTGCAGGAGAAAAGCTCTATGTCAGCGCTGCAGTAAAAGCCGGAGAGCATGCAGAGGAAGCTTACGGATATTCTTTTGAGAAACTGCTGATGCATGCACATGAGATGGGGCTGGGAACCGTATGGATCGGCGGAACAATGCCAAGAGAGAAGTTCGAGGATGCGACAGGACTTCTTGAGAACGAGGTTATGCCATGCGTTAGCCCTTTGGGTAAGGCTGCAAAAAAGATGTCCATTAAGGAAACTCTTATGAGAAAGGGCGTTAAGGCTGACGTACGCTTTGACTTTAAGGATCTCTTTTTCAGGAATGATTTCCAGACTCCATTTACTAAGGGGACGGCTATGGAGGAAGGACTTGCGGATGCTCTTGAAGCCATTAGGCTTGCGCCTTCTGCTGTGAACAAGCAGCCATGGCGTGTAGTTGTTGGAGACCATGTGGCTCACTTCTATGAGAAACATGATAAAGGCTATATCACACCAAAATACGATCTTCAGAAGATTGATATCGGAATTGCAATGTATCACTTTGAAAAAGAACTACAGGAAGAGGGGAGAGACCCTAAGTGCGAAGTAAATGATCCCGGTATTGCAATGCCTGCAGATACTGATTACGTTGCATCTTACAGATGGTAAGCGGCTCTGCAATAAAAACGACCTCGGACTTGATTGTCCGAGGTCATATGTTTATGGAGAAGAAATGTTATTTAGCATGTATATAAGGATTGAAATTAAAAAGCTGAATCAAGAAGTGCTGCGAGAGCATCCGGTGACATAGCACCCATGCCGCTGTTAACAACTTCACCGTTCTTGAAAACAAGGAAGCTTGGGATTGACATGATATTGTACTTAGCTGCAAGTGCGCTCTCTTCGTCGGAATTGATCTTACCAACCTTAGCCTTGCCATCATACTTCTCAGCAAGCTTCTCAACAACAGGCATCATCATCTTGCAAGGTCCGCACCAGTCTGCGTAGAAATCTACAAGTACAGGGATATCGCTTTTAAGAACTTCTGTTTCAAAATTTGCTTCTGTGAATTTGTATTCCATATGTTTGTCCTCCAATTCAACGTCCTTTGCGGTATTTGTTCTGTGATACCGTCGGACATCAATAATATTTATTTGTTGTTGTTAGTGTTTTTGTATCTGTTAAAGATATTAAAACACACAACAATTGAATTGTCAACAATTAAATTGTAAATTAAATATTACCTGAATCAGAGACCGCAAAAAGATAAGTCCTGTTTAATTAACCACTTCTTTCCCGGACCATTTTATTCGATAGTATACAAGCTCTGTGATGCAGCAGGTAACCCAGCCTACCGGGTAGCCAAGACCTACCAGGAGAGGAGTATTTGCCACATACCTTGTCACAACGAAAAGGTAAATCTGTCTGATTACAACAAAACATCCGATCATGATGAACATAGGACCTTTTGAGTCACCACGGCCTCGAAGAGCGCCAGCCAGCGTATGGTTTACGCAGTTGGCAATAAGGAAGAACACGTTGGCATGTATAAAAAGAGCTCCGAAGTCAATAACTGACTGATCCTTGGAGAACCATCCGATCGCCGGTTCAGCAAAGACGAATAGAAGAGCAGCGATGGCAGCTGTGACGCCGACTGCCAGAAGGAGAGTGATCCTTGTCCCCTTTGAAGCCCGCTCATTTTTGCCGGCTCCGATATTCTGGCTCACAAAGGTAGTGGCTGCCATAGCCATGCTGGACATGGGTAGCATGATGAAGGTATCAAGCTTGTTGTAACTGCTCCATCCGGCCATACAGCTGGAACCGAAATGGTTTACATAGGACTGCACAAAGACATTTGAGAATGCAGTGATAACCGACTGAATTCCGGCCGGAAGTCCCACTATGAATATGCTCTTAAGGATATCCTTATCAAGTCTTACATCTTTCCATACAAACCTGTAGATTTCATGGGAAGTTGTCAGAAGAACCATGACCATCACTGCGGACATGAACTGCGAAATGATGGTCGCGTAGGCTGCTCCGCTAATCCCAAAGCTGAAGACCTTTACAAAAAGAATATCCAGAATGATGTTCATGATGCTGGTGAATATCAAAAACAATAAAGGCCTCGTGGTGTCACCCACAGCTCTTAATATTGCGCTTCCCATGTTGTAGATAAGAAGGCCTGTAAATCCGAGGAAATAAATCTGCAGATAAACCTTAGCCTCGCCGAATACATCATCCGGAGTCTTCATAAACCTAAGCATCGGGTCAACGCCGAAGTATCCGATAGCGGTAAAAAGGGCGCAGAATATGAAAGTCGTTGTAATGGTGGTCTCAATGGCATCATGAAGTTTCTCTGCATTTTTAGCTCCGAAGAATTGGGAAATCACAACGCCGGCTCCGATAGAAAATCCGTTAAAGAAAAACACCAGCATGTTGACGATCATGGATGTGGATCCTACGGCCGCCAGAGCCTCTTTTCCCACATAATTACCGACTACTATGGAATCCACCGTGTTGTACAGCATCTGAAAGATGTTTCCGAACATCAGCGGAACAGAAAACAGAAGGATCTGTTTGATAATGGATCCTTCAGTCATATTTCTTGTTTTGGTTCTTGTGTTTTGCATAAATCACCTGTCTTTATAATTCTTGCTTCATTATACAATTTATGCGCAGTATAAGGAATCTGCAATTTATTTGGAAATACATTACTGTTCACTCATAAGGAGCCCGCTCCGGTAACAAAAAGATCAGAACTCCATGATAAATTCATCATCTGCCCTGTAAGGTCCCCATTTTTCCAGCCCCTCGCCGTTAGGGTCTCCGGTCTTCATGAAGTTTGTCCAGTAGTCCAGCATTTTTTCAGAGAGTTTTTTGTCTGCTTCCGTAAATGGGCGCCAGCAGCGTTCGAGAGTTCCGAACATGTACCAGAGCTCCGATGAATGGAAAGCTCCGGCGTCATCACCCGGAAGATCGTGGGCAAAATAGTAGACATATGCAGGTTTTCTGCTAAGATCTTCAAGCTTTTTGCTGAAATTTGTGCATCCGTTATAAACAGGAGAAAAGCCCCCTTCTTTAAGCATTTCCTCGGTTACAGTGATGTCGTTCTTGGTGGACCCGAGAAGATATGGGATGTCTTTGATGCTGCCCTTTTCAATAAGGCTGTCATAACCGTCAGTTAAGAGATGATCATCTATAACCGGTGTCAGGAACAGTCCCTTTGCTATCGGAAATACTTTTCCCATGAATGGTCCAAGGAGAGAGAGTATCTTGTCGGCACTAAGGCTTCTGAGCTCTTCCAAAGTTGAGATCCCCGCTACTTCCATGAACATTTCTCCGTATTTTTCCTGTTCGGAAAGAAGCATATCCCTTGAAAGTCCGCCGTTGTAGCCGCCTCCTGACTGCATTATTGCTTTTGCTATCATTTTGTCCGTAAGCGGAGAGGAGATAAGAGTCTGAACGCTCATGGCTCCTGCACTTTGGCCGAAAACAGTGATGCTTTCGGGATCGCCGCCGAAGCTTCCGATGTTTTCATAGACCCATTTAAGGGCTGCGATCTGATCCAGGATTCCGTAGTTTCCGGAGGTGTGATCAGGGCTTTCTGCTGTTAAAAGAGGATGAGCAAGAAAGCCGAAAATATTGCATCTGTATTCCACAGAAACCAGTATTACTCCGCGTTTGCAGTAAGCTTCTCCGTCGAATTCCTTTTCCGTGGAGTAGCCTGATAAGAATGCACCGCCATGGATCCAGAAGGCAACGGGAAGTTTTTTCCCTGTATTACTGCTTGAAGAAGCCGGATCACTTTCTGAATTCGCTGCATTTTCAAAGATTTCGTTTGGCACCCAGATATTGATATACAGGCAGTCTTCGCTTTGAGCGCGGAGCCACTCTTTTTCACTGTAGAATTCCGGACCCCAGAGAGGATCATCGGTGCTAAGCTGCTGAAGAGGGGCATCATTGAACTTTTTTGCCTCGAATACTCCTTCCCAGGGCTCAAGTGGCTGTGGAGCTTTGAATCTAAGCTCACCAACAGGAGGCTTTGCGTAGGGAACGCCCTTAAATACTGTGTAGCTGCCCATATCGACTCCGGATATCCTGCCAAGCTTAGTGGTTATTGTATTGCTCATTGTAATCTCCTTGTAAAAAGAGCCCTTGAGCGCTGTTAGTATGGCGCAAGGGCTCATATTAGTTTTTTAGATTTAGTGGATTTATTACTTGTTGAATCTGTCAAGAGCTGACTGCTTGAGTTCAACGACTCTTTCAAGGTTCATGCTCTTTACAGTCTCGATGAACTGATCGTACTCGCTAAGGCTCTTGGAACCTGTGATGAATGAGAGAAGGTTCTCCTGGATATAGGTGCTGAGGTCTGAGAAGATGTCAGAATACTCAGCTGTCTCATCGAGGTTAAGCGATGCATATGATGGATAGTAGGTTGCTTCGTGATCGAAATCATCCCAAACGTAGCACATCTTGAAGTCATCCTCTGATACGAACTGAAGCTCTCTCTCCCAGTCGTATGAAACACCGGGCCATGATGGAACATATGTGTAAAGACGCATTGCTTCATCATATGAAAGGCCATCAGCATTGTTTGAGATCACGTCTGTGAAAACAGGCTTTCCATCTACCATGTTGAAGGTCTCACCCTCTTTTCCGTAGTTGGCAAAAAGTGCGCCCTCTTCTGTGTACATGTAGTCGATCCACTTAAGGATGAGCTCAGGGTTCTTGCAATCTGCAGAGATTACCCATGAATTTGTTGTATCAGGAACAACATATCCGGCCTTGAGCTGATCGCCCTTGTTCTGTACAGGGTACTTAAGAGCAGAGAATGCAGCATTGTCGTCATTCATAGATGGCAGGAAAAGAGCTGAAGGAATTGTGTACATTGTGCAGGTAACACCTGTGTTGTTGTTGGAAACAAGAACTGAGTTGCCCCAGAAGTTTGTCTCTGATGCAAAGTCAGGATCAAGGAGTCCCTCTGTGTACCACTTGTTCATAAGCGTAAGGAACTGACGGACTTTCTCAGGCTCATCAAGCAGTGCCTGCTTAACTTTGCCGTCTTCCTGATAAAAATCTGTTATGTTGTAAACACCCATGCCGTAGCCGAGGTTCCAAAGCCATGTGGGAACTGTGCTAAGGGGAGCTGTTGCGCCATATTTTTCCTTGAAAGTTTTCAGCATGTTCTCCCAGTCATCGTAGGTCTCAGGTGTTGAAAGACCGCATTCATCGAGCCAGTCCTGACGAACAACATAACCAAAGAATGATGGCTGTGAAGTCTGAAGGATAGAATAGATCTGTACATATCTTCCTTCATCTGTAACAGCTGCTTTCTGAACATTTTCACTGGATTTCTTTAGTGCTTCCAGATAATGTGGTGCATATTTAGGAAGAAGATCAGTAAGATCAAGGAAATATCCGTCGTCAACTGCGGCATCAAGACCATCTTTATATGCGATGTTCTGTCCTGTAGAGTAGAACATAAGATCCGGAAGATTTCCTGATGTGAAAAGAAGATTGAACTGCTCGGATTCTGTCTGTGCAGCAGGAACCTGCCAATCAATATGTACGTTTGTACGTGCTTCAAGTTCTTTAAAATATGGGTTGTTATTGTAATCGCCACCGTTTTTTGCCATTGCTGTGGGATCGTTTGGCATCCATACAGAAATGGTTTCTGTCTTGTCACTAAGTGGTAATGTGAGTTCAGAGCTTTCTGCAGTAACTTCTACAGCCTTATCTGTAGCAGCTGATGCAGTGCTCTTTCCTGCATCCTCAGATGATGATCCGCATCCTGCAATTACGGATGAAGTCATGATGAGTGAAAGCAAAAGTGCTATTCCCCGTTTTTTCATTTGTTACCCTCCTAAAAATCCTCTTATAAGTTTTCGCCGTTGTCCGGCTTGCTGAGCTTAGTATATTTTTTTGGCGACCGGGCAGACAAGGGCGAGTTTTTTTAGTCGGTATTTTTTTTGATAAAACCATACACCCAAAAATTGATTTTTAGTCTCAGTAATTGATATACCATCTTTTTCTTTTTACTATATTTTAGGCTTATGATACAATGACTTGGCAATAATGTAAAAATAAGTTTTATGATTTTTAGTTTTTTGGAGACCATAAGATGAAAGCAGGCACCGGGCTTTTTGGGGGCAATATTTTTAAATCAATAATGAGTTCTTACCTAATAATCTGTGGGATAATCCTGTTGGGAACGATGGCAGGATATTTTTACAATTATAAGGTTATTGGAAATAATATAGAATCAATAGCTGAGCAGAGGGCAGAGATTACTGCTGCGAACCTGGATAAAGAGTTTGCGCAGCTCATAACAAGTCTTGGGAATATTGCGTCGGACAGAGTACTGATCAAGTCGCTTGAGCTGTCTGAGGCAGAGATGGGCGCCAAGATCCATGAACTATCTGAACTCAGGAAGGTGGTTCTTGATAATATTCACAGGAGCACGATCAAAGAGGCCTTTATTTACTATGTTGACACGAATTCGGTGTTCTCAACAACAAGCAGGCTGTGGAATTCGCAGATAATTGACTCCTATATCAAAAATTTGGGGTTAACCAATGAAGAATTCACCGATATCATTGATTTTACGGGACTTTCAGGTGGGTCAATTTTTGCGGATGGCAAAATATGGATAATGATGAATGTCTACGATGACCATTACAAAAAGAAGGCAGTCATTGTATTTGAGTGCCTTATGAGTGAGATAACCATCGGCGAACCGGTTGATGCGATCACTGTTCTTACAGACAAAGTAAAAGATGTCTATGTTTCTGACCCTGAAAGAAGAAATATCTCAGAAGATATATTTGAGCTGGAAGGCGGCAAGCTGGTAAAAGATAATTACTACTATGTGGGAGCAAGACTGACGACACTGCCCTGGTATGTGTATGTCGGTGCACCCAAGAACAGTATTTTCAGATCCATCACGATCTTTTGGATAATCCTTGCAATTGAGCTGATTGGCGCGATCACGATCATGATCTATTTATCCTTCAAATCCACAAACCGCTTGTGGAAGCCGGTGCAGGAACTACTTGATGTTATTCAGGAAAAAGAGGATGTGGGCTTCATGGAGACCTTCAGGGGCGTTAACGATAAGGTTTCCAAGATTATGTCCGAGAATTCTCTGATGCAGAGAAATGTGACAAAGCTTGAGCCTTACATGCATGAGAACCGCATCAGAAGGATATTTGACGGCGATATCACCAAGGATGACGATATTATCAAGACTTTCAGCGAGTTTACCGGGGTAAAAGAGGGCGACTGCTGGTCTATTGTGCTTATCAGACCGCAGAAGGAGAAGCAGGGAGCTCTTTTGAATGAAAAAGGTGCGATTCCTGCGGATTCAGCGGATAAGGACATTATGTCTTTTACCTTGAAAAATGTAATAGATGAGCTTACAGATTCAAGCGGAAGCAAAGTTTACAAATATAACAACGATTATCTTATCTTTACGCCGCTCCCAGGAAGTGAAGTTCCTGACGAGGACGATAAGAAGGCGTTTGAGCAAAAGCTTGATGAGATGCGCTCCTTCTATGATCAGACCATCGGAGAACCAATATACATCCTGCTTGGCGAGATCTATAACAGCTTTAAGGATGTGAGAAATACATATCTTAATATGAAAAGTGAGCTGGAATATAAGATATTCTGGAGAGAGGGCGGCAGTGTCAATAACGTATGGGTGATGGAACCTGAGCAGGCGCCTTCTGATATGGTGGACTTTGATGAATATTCAGATACCGTGCGAATGATGATGAATTATATCGAGGCCGGAAACTTCAAGGAAGCGTACCAGATGATGGATACTTACATCAGCCGGACGTTCCCTCATAACAGACGTTATTTGAAACAGAACATTTACCGTATGTACGGCCTTGCAGCGACTCTTACAATGTCCATTTCTTACAGAATGGGCAAGGCGGATGCAGAGTTTTTGGAGTCCCTCAATTACGAAGAGAGACTTATGAATGTAAACAGCATGGAGGAGCTCCGTGAGATCAGCAAATCCATCTTCTCTGCTATCATTGATCATATTGAGAGCCAGGAAAAAGAGAGTATGCCGGCCTGGATGGATGATGTACAGGTCTACATCAAGGAGCATTATACGGATCAGGGACTTTCTGTTTCCGGAATTGCCGATGAATACGGCTTTACAGTTTCGCATCTGTCCAGAACCTTTAAGAGCGTGATCGGAATTGGACTTTTAGAGTACATCCAGAAGCTTCGCGTAGACAAGGCAAAAGAGCTGCTGGAAGCCGGTGCTTCCGTCAACGACGCTGCAGTAGGTTCCGGCTACCTCGATGCCAAGGCCCTCACCCGCGCCTTCAAGAAGTACGAGGGAATCACACCCGGTTCCTACCGCGACAGTAAGAAGTGAAGTGTGTGATGCGCCGCAATAGGTGGCATTTTTTATATTCTTTTCCCTTCTGTAAAATCCAAAACTGCACCTTGATATCAAAAATCGTCCCTCCTAAGAAAGCAATTTTCGAAGCCGAAAATCAAAAGCTGGTTCTTTTTTCACAGGTACAAATGCCGTAAAGTGTAACTCACAGAACAGAAGGAGCTACTCCCGGTTATGAATGTGTATAAGGAGCGCTTTTAGTTCTGCAAAGACAAGACAGCTCAATAAGCTGGCTTGTCGCAGCGTTTAGAACTATTAGCGACGATACACATCATACCGGGAAAGCCCTTCGTACGGGAGTTCATTCACGGGAGGGTTACAATGTCGAGAGAAAAGAAATTTACTAAAGAAGCGGTTGCGAAGGATATGAGGCGGAACTGGAAGAGGTATCTTTTGGTGCTTCCGCTTATCATGTTTTATGTGGTGTTTGCCTACTTGCCGATGTCAGGTATCCTGATGGCTTTTTCAGATTACAAGCCAAAGCTTGGAATCTTCGGAAGTTTGTTTAAAAGGTTTGTAGGCCTTAAGAATTTCACAGAGTTCTTTGGCTCGTTCTATTTTTGGAGACTTATGAAAAATACCATTCTTCTTAATGGATGGAGTCTTCTGATCGGATTTCCGCTGACCATTATTTTGGCACTTCTTATTAATGATATTTCAAATAAGCATTTCAGAAAAACAGTCCAGACCCTGAGCTATATGCCATACTTCATTTCTATGGTAGTTGTCTGTGGTATCGTAGTTGACTTCTGCAAGACAACAGGTGTTCTCGGAACACTCATGACAGCAATTACAGGAAGAACACAGAATCTTTTGGGTGTTGCTTCTTACTGGAGACCAATCTATATTTCATCAGATCTGTGGCAGGGCCTTGGCTTCGGAACCATACTTTATATAGCAGCTCTTTCCGGAGTTGATAAACAGCTTTACGAGGCAGCGAAGATTGACGGCGCAGGTCATTGGAAGCAGCTTATCCACGTAACACTTCCGGGTATCAGCCAGACTATCATTATCATGCTCATCCTTCGAGTAGGTATGCTCATGGCATCCAGCTACGAGAAGACGATCCTTATGTACAACTCACAGATTTATGACACAGCAGATATCATTGCTTCATATGTATACAGAAAAGGTCTTATGGATGGCGATTACAGCTATTCAACAGCAGTAGGTCTTTTCAACTCGCTGATAAATCTGGTACTTATCGTTACAACCAAC
>SVFZ01000026.1 GCA_015056585.1 Butyrivibrio sp.
ATATAAAAAATGTGCCCGAAGGGATTCGAACCCCCGACCCACGGCTTAGAAGGCCGTTGCTCTATCCAGCTGAGCTACGGACACATTTGGAACAGATAAGCTCTGTTCAAGCGGGTGATGGGAATCGAACCCACGTATCCAGCTTGGAAGGCTGGTGTTCTACCATTGAACTACACCCGCATATACGGACGTTACATCTTAAACCTAGTCGGGGTGACAGGATTCGAACCTGCGACCCCCTGCTCCCAAAGCAGGTGCTCTAGCCAAGCTGAGCCACACCCCGTGACCTGTTACGCATTGGCTTAAGCCGTAACGCAAGAAATATTATATAACGATTCGAAACAGAATGTCAACACTATTTTTGTAATATTTTTTGTGTTTTTATTCTCGCGTTAAAACCAGCGTCGTTACTGTTCTTTTAGCAATTGTAACAGGCTTGGAAGCCTCGTATCCCTCATTCAGGACACACTCCAGATCAAGATCATCACTTGTCACGAAAGCTGCAATATTATTATACCCCTGAATGCCATCCAGCACAAAGGTTTCATCATTCATGCTTTCATTTATAAAAACCATTACAAGTTCTTCTTTTCCCTGATCATTTGTGCCCACAAAGGCAACAGGCAGCATATCTTCCTGGGACTTTGAAGAAGTTTTAAGGTCAACTCTTGTATAACCGGGACGCACGTATCTGCTGTAATTGCCAAAGCTGTAGAGTCTCTTGAGAGCCGTGAATTTCTGTGTCTTTTCATCTATATAGATAAGTCCGTCTCTATAGCCTCCGGGAGCTACTCCAACCCAGTTCTGCCAGGAAACCACATTAAGAATGCGCAGATCATTTGCTATCTCCTGAGCAATATGATATGCGGAATCCATAGTCACATCCGAGCCGTTCACCATCTCGCACCACTCGCTGGTACGGAGCTTAACATCAGGATAATTAACGTCCATCCAGGTTCTGAAAGTCATCTTGTCCATGGTGGAAGACCAGTAGGAGTGATTATCTATGGTATCAAAGTGTGCAGCAAGTCTTTCATCGTTCAAAAGAGCTGAAGTATAGTTTTTTGCCTGCCCCTTCCACTCTCCGCTTTCAGGGCCTGAGAGCTTAACATCCTTAAGTGCAGGTCTTTTTTCAAGCTCATCCAGAAATGCCAGATATACTCCCGGAATCTCTTCAGGAGCATAATGACAGCCCTCCTGGCCTCCATACCAGTCCCACTGAGGTTCGTTTATGGGAGAAATGAACTTTACAGGAACTCCTTCCTCAACAAAATGCTCTGCCACATCAAGGCAGTATTTGGCAAAAGCAGGATAATTTGAAGGATCAAGGTTTGTCCTGCTGCCACCCTCAGTCATATGAGCCATCCCGTTTTCAGTAAGAGTCACAAGGGGAGAGTTGCAAAAAAGCACAACTTCACCTACGCCCATCTCTGTGGCTTTTTTCAAAAACCATACTGCATTCTCATCCTTGGAAAAATCATAATTTCCGTTTTCATCAAGAAAGTTCTGAGCCCGTCTGTGAATATCGGAAAAATCGCCGTTTTTTGCCTCAACAGAGCCTGCCCCGAGATTAAAGCGGTAGCAGGAAAGTCCAATGCCTTTTTCTCTGTCAAACAAAAGAGTTGCAATGGCATCACGGGTGGACACCCCATCCTCATCAGGATCTTTGTCAAACCCGCCCACATACTGGCTCCACCAGCATCCGCTGGTGCCAAAACTCTCAATTGTCTGATACTTTGTATTTTCATCAATAGTGATCATCTCATACTCCTGCTGAGCCACCTGCTCCTGTTCTGCAGTGTCCGGTATATTCTCCGGTACTTCCAAAGAAGTCTCCCCTGCCGGGCTTCCGCACCCCACAAGCATCGCACAGATTCCAAGTATCGCACAAAATCTCTTTCTCATAACACTCCCTAAAAAACAAAACTTCTTATTTTACTAAGCAACTGATTTTGTCAGAGATATTTGATCTCATAACTGATGGAGCCATCTTCATGGGTGTACAGGAGCAAGTAGCTGGGTCTCTTCCCCTCCTGTCGCGGATAGGACAGGCTTCCCGGATTAAAGAGATACACTCCGTCCACCTGCTTTGCCACAGGTTTGTGAGTATGCCCAAAGATAATGATATCCGCTCCCCTGGCAATACCTTCGGACTTGATGTTCTCAAGATCCATGCTCACAAGAAAATGATGGCCATGAGTCACAAAGAAAGTATGGCCATCCAGCTCAAAATCTATTTCTCTGTTGAGCGATGAGAAAAAATCATTATTTCCCGACACAAAGAAAACAGGACAGTTAGCCGCCAGGGCAAACTTCCCCTCAGATCCTTCAAAGTCTCCGCAGTGGATTATTCCATCCACCGGTTCCTCTATATCGAGAACATCATAAAAATTCTCATCTCTCCCGTGAGTATCACTGACTACCAGATACTTTTTCATAATGCTTCCTCAAGAAGCTTTGCCATGCTCCTTAACGCCTTTCCTCTGTGGCTGATGGCATTCTTCTCATCCTCGGATATCTCCGCGCTGGTCTTACCATACTCAGGTAAAAAGAATATAGGATCATAGCCGAATCCATTTTTTCCGGCGATCTCATAGCCTATTCTTCCCTCCATTTTTCCGAGGGTACTGAGCTCTTTTCCATCAGGAAGCACAGCTGAAATAGCACACACGAACCTGGCAGTTCTGTCCTCATCCTTAACTCCTGAGAGTCTTTCGATAAGTGCTGCATTTTTTTCGGAATACGGAGTGTCATGCCCCATATATCTGGCAGAATAGATTCCCGGTTCGCCGTTTAGATAGTCTATCTCAAGGCCTGAGTCGTCAGCAAGTACTATCGCTTCACTTTCTCCCTTGGCCTTTAATTCCTCTGCAACAGCCCTGGCCTTTATCATGGAATTTTCTGCAAAAGAGCTTCCGTTCTCCTCCACATCACCGTCCACCCCGGCTTCGGCCATGGACAATATCTCCATTCCAAGACCTCCAAGAATCTTTCGGATTTCCTTCATCTTACCTTTATTTCCCGTAGCAAAAACTATTTTCATTTTATCTCCTCAAAAGCTTCCACAATGCCCTGATAAATTCCGGCTGAAAGCTTATTTTTATATGAACTGTCACTTAAAAGGTCTTTATCGACACTACCCTTTTCATCACCAATAAGCACTCTGCAGGAAGGAATACATGACTTTTTCAAAACCTCATCGTCCTCTGGTGCCGCCTCCATTCCAAGTGCATAGCCTCCGGCTTTTGTGGCACAGTTTTTTTCAATAATGTTGCAAAGCTTAGCATTACTGAGTTTTCTCAGATAAAAAGAGTCATTATATGTGGTCAGGATTCCATCTGTATGCGCATTGTCAGCTGATCTTGTGCCTATTCCGATAAGCATGTCTGCTTTAGTCTCATCTATAAGTCTTAGCACATCCTCGGAAGTAACTTCGCTTTTTAATCCCGCTACTCTTGTGTAATAAAACTTTATGTTGTTGGCTTCATCTTTTTCCGAAACGCCTTTTAGCGCCATCGCCACATCAAGAGCTGCATCATCTTCCGTAAAAGAAATACCACTCCCGGCCGCTTTCTCTTTTCCCACTTCGGGATCTATTACGACAATCTTGTCATACCCTTCGCGAGGCTTAAAAAACTCAACTTCAATATTCCCTGATTCAGTCAAAGAGCTGTGATTGGCATATAATGAATCGAGCTTAAAGTCCAGGCACACAGCGCCCGTATCGTTTTCCGAAATGCAGACGGCACTCTCGATAATATCAAGGTCGGTCTTCACTGCATTATCAAGGTAAAAACCCTCTTCTCTGCTGTCAATGTATATCAAAAGCTCATGATCCATGTACCTGTCTTCAAGAACGATATCATCTGAGCCGACGCTCCTTGAAAGCGGGATAATAAGCTTTCCGGACTGGCTATCCGATACCTCTTTATCCACAAGAAGCTTGAAATACTCTTCACTTGCTCCACGGTCAATTGTTGTCCCGGCAGCATCAGTTATCATGATGTGCTTGGTGGCTGCTCTGTGAAGTATTAGCGTTATGCTGATAGCCGAGAAAATTAAAGACTTTATAAGAAATTTTTTCATATCAGCAGCTGTCATTGTGTAGTTCCATTTCTCTTCGGTGGCTTGGGTCCCATGAACTGATAAAAGTAAGTCTTTATCATACCGTTATATATTTTCCTGTTCTTGGTTGCCTTTAGTCCTAAATATTTCTCCGCCTGCTCAAAGCCTGTTATCAGATACATTGACCAGGCATCAAGCTCCTTATAGCGCTGTCCTATTGTCTTGTAGAGCTCTGGAAGCTCATTTTGTTCACCGATTCTCTCTCCGTAAGGAGGGTTTGTTATTATAAATCCGTATTTCTTCCTGTGGCTAAGATCCGCTATATCTCTGGCCTGGAAATGGATCATGTGGTCCACGCCGGCCTTCTTGGCGTTGATCCTGGCTATCTCCACCATCTCCGGATCAAGGTCATAGCCCTGTATATCGGTATCAACATCTGTTATGATCTCATCTTTTGCCTCATCCCTGACATCCTGCCAGTTAGAAGGAGTGATGATATGTGTCCAGCTCTCGGCAGTGAAATTCCTGTTCATGCCAGGGGCAATATTGGCAGCCATCATGGCAGCTTCAATCGGGATTGTTCCGCTTCCGCAGAAAGGATCCACAAGAATCCTGTCGCCATGCCACGGTGTCAGCATAATGAGGGCTGCTGCCAGATTCTCCGCAATGGGAGCCTTGGATTCAAGCTTTCTGTAGCCTCTCTTGTGAAGTGAATCTCCGGTAGTGTCCAGAGCCACAGTAACTTCATCCTTCATCAGAAAGACTCTTATGGGATAGCTCTCCGCATCCTCCTTGAACCAGTCGGTACGATAGCTTTGCTTCATTCTCTCCACTATGGCTTTTTTAACAATTGACTGGATATCTGATGGGGAAAAGAGCTTGCTCTTTACGCTGGATGCCTTTTTTACCCAGAACTTTCCTCTCTCCGGAATGAACTCTTCCCAGGGAAGGCTCTTTACTCCCTGATACAGATCCTCAAAAGTTTCAGCGTGAAAACTTCCCACCTTGATAAGAATCCTCTCAGCAGTTCTCAGGCAAATATTGGCACGACAGACAGCGTCCGCATCCCCGGCAAAGGTAATGCGTCCGTCCACAGACTCTGTGATGTCATACCCCAGATCGATTATTTCTTTTTTTAACACCGCTTCCAGGCCAAAATGGCATGGAGCTATCAACTCGAATTTCATCATAATAAAAGATTATAGCACAAGGACTACAAGTTCTCTACGAAACAATTTCTCCATAAACGCAAAGCAAGGTGCCATTTCTGGCACCCCGCTCTGAACGTAATTATGAAAGGAAATATTGAAGCCTTTATCTGGTTATTCCAATAATTGCGAGCAATTTTGCAAAGATACCGGTTTTTATAGCTGCCACAACTGCTGCAATAATAATTATAACTGCCCCTGCAATTGGAAGAACAGGAAGCGGACTTTGAGGTTTATCACTTGTTGGTGCTGCCTCGTCTTCAATTGCTTTTGTTTCCTGCTGCTCATTCTGAACTGTTTCTGTGCTCTGCTCTTTTTCAGGATTCTGTACTGTCTCTGTACTCTGATCAGATGAAGAATTATTGGTCACTTCTTCAGCTGTCTGCTCAGTTGTCTTCTCAGTTTCTTTTGTACCATCCTCATTTGCAGTACTTTCAGAATTCTCTGCAGCTTTCTCATCATTATTTCTGACTGCACCTGCAACCTGTGCACCACCTGCGCCTGATGTATTTCCGGTTGTTGTTCCGGAAGTTGCTGCGCCGTTTGAAGTATTACCGGTTGTTGCGGTCGTTGCAGCAGATGAAGTGCCTGATGCAGTACCTGATGATCCGCTCTGTCCGCTATTTGAAGAAGAACTGCCGCTGTCAGATGAGCTGCTGCTTCCTGATGAACTTCCGCTTCCCGATGAGCTTCCACTTCCCGATGAGCTTCCGCTTCCGGATGAACTTCCGCTTCCTGATGAGCTTCCGCTTCCGGAGGTTCCTGTGCCGCCTTCACTACTTCCGCTTTCTTCTGATGTTTCGTCTTTCTTTGAATCATCTTCAGAGCCTGAAATTTCTCTCTCGTCCTTGAGCGATGAATATTCTCCGTGAAGAAGCGCTACAACACCCTTATAGTCAACACCTGCAGCTGAAATAGCTTCTGCGCCTTTCTCTGTGAGCTTTAAGAAGTCTCCAAGGTCTATTGAACCGTCAGCTGCGCGAATAGAAGCTGCAACTGCATATGGATCTGAAGCGCTTGCCTTAGGTGCATCAAGTGATACAAACCAGTCATCTGCAGCCGTAACGCCTTCACTGTTAGCTGACTTTCCATCATTCCAGAAGAAGTTGTTCTTTCCGTAGATCTTTGCTGTATCCTGTGTTCCCTTAGCCTTTATGTTCTCGTTTGTACTCTGGTTCTCAGTTCTGTATGAGAGAACACCATTTACAAGATAATCAGTATTTGCAGAATCATTTGTGTAAAGTGCAACGTTGTTTGATCCGTTGTTGAAGGACATGCTGTTATAAACCTGGATGTTAGGACCGGAGTTTGAATCAATACCCTTTGCCTTGTTATTCCATGCCACAGAGTTTATCAGCTTATGGTTACCGGGCATACTTGATCCGCCCATCTTAAAGCCGTTACCGTTTCCTTCGTTTGTTCCGTCCACACCATAGCCGTTTCCAAAAGCTACACTGTTCTGGATAGTAACCTGTCCGATTGTTCCTGTCTCTACCTTTGCAAAGAGATCCCAACCGTCATCAGCATTGTTGTAAGCAATACATCCGTCAAATACAACACCGTCGCCAACAGTTAGCTTTGCTGCAAATCCGTCAGCATCCTCGTAGCCTGCATCAGCATTGCTGAAGGAAGTGCAGTTGCGGATAAGGTCATAGCTTGGCCAATCTTCGTATCCATCTGTTGAAAGGTATCTGCTCACCTGAATACCTGTGTTTCCGTTTTCGTAAGCACGAATATCCTCAAGTGTGATATGACTTCCGGATACCTGAATACCCTTCTGGGAATTAGCTGACTTTGTGCAGTCAATTCCGCTCACGTACCAGTAGTCACCTGCAAATATAAAGCCTGCGCACTTTCCGCCAAAATCAAAGACAGCTCTTCCGTTTTCAGCCACCATTCTTATAGGCTTTGATGCGGTTCCGCTGATTCCTCTCTCAACCTTTACTGTGGAAGAAAGATTATATGTACCTGCCTCAAGAACGATCGTCTGTCCGGGCTGTGTGTACTTAACAGCAGTATAAATATCTACAGGAGAATTCTCTGTTCCTTCTCCATCAGCCTTTCCTGCTGCTGACACGTATATCTTTTCATTATCATTTACAGTTGCATACTTAACTGTGTGTGTAAGCTTTGCAGTCTCGTATGAAGAAAGAACATTGTATTCTTTTCCTTCCGGATGGAAACCTTCATTTGGTGTAAATACAGCCTCAAAGCTGTTATTGCCCTTGACAAGGCTTGTTGCAGCCTTTACTACTTCATTCTCCGTTACTTCTTTTGCATCAACAAGCTTCTTGCCGCTTGCATCTGTTATTGTCAGAACGCCATCAGCATTTGCTGTGAATACAAGTTCATATTTTGCAGTATTTGAATTTGTTGCAGAGATGAACTTGTAATTTGGCGCTACAAGTACCTTATCTCTCTCCTCTGCAGGAGCATCATCCTCAGGATCAATAAGTGTGATAACTGTATCTGAGAATGTAACCTTAAATGTTCTTGAAGTGAAGAATCCAACATAAACATAGTCAGAATCCAGCTTCTCAAGAGCATCTGTCTCATAAAACTTCTTGGTATAAAGAGTATTTCCGTTATCATCCAGATAGCTTACAAAGTATCCTGTGTTATTCTTCTGGATCCTGAGAGTTACCTCTGTAACCGGATTATCAATTGTTCCCTGGACAGTGCCACTCTTTTCTTTTCCAAAGAGATTGTATGTGCCTGAGCCGTTTGCTGCACATGTTGTCTCCAAAGGATACATGTTTGATGAAAACTCACCTGTTACTGTTGCTGTATCATTAGCCTCAAGGCGGGAAAGATTATCTTTTGTTACTCCAACCTTTTCCTGAGCTCCGAGACCAAGCTTCATTGTAACCTTTGTACCGGTCTCGTCTTTTGTTGCCTCGCCCTTGTCAGAATCGTAGTAGTACTCAACCTTTGTTCCGGAAGCCATATAGGAGTTGTTCCAGAATACACTTGAATTACCGTTAACTCCGACTCTGTCACAGGCCATGATACCAAAGCCTTCCTGAGCGTTTGTAAATGTCCAGGAGTCAATCTTGGCCTTTGCTGTAAAGGTAAAGTTCTTTGCAGCGGGGATGGCTGTGTAGTAGAAAGAAAGGCCATCTGTACTTGCAGGAACAATCTTTCCCTTATTGTTAAGATCCCAGACTGTCACGCTGCCATCATCATTTACTGTATATCCGCAATCACTTGACTTGGAAGATACACCCTGTCCAAATGCCGCAAAGGTCCACTCTGCCTCTTCAGTTTCACTGATCTCCACTTCCATTTTTGACTCTTTTGAAGTCTCATCGCCACGGCTGGCAATAAGTGTAAGCTCATAAGTATGCCCTACAGTAAGTCCCACAAATGTGTATGAATATTCTGTTGAAGTGTTAAATACAACTTCCTCAGGAGTAACTATAGTTTTAACAACTGCTGCCTTCTCATCTGTCTTATCTGTAGCATAGAGAGTGTAGCCATCTGCCTCTGATACTGAGTAGAACTTTACTACCAGTTTGCCGTTTCCTTTATTAGTTGCATTCTTGAACTGAGGCTCTGTAAGTCCGTATACAAAGGATACCTTATCTGATTCCCTGCTTACCTTTACCTGTTCCTCTTCTTCACGGGAAAGAACTGCTGTAAAGTAGTATTCTCCTGACCTGTCCGGGGCAAAAGAGAATTCGAACTGAGTATCTTCTTTCAAAGACTTAGCTGAAAGCTTCTCATTTCCCTCTGCGTCATACATTGTTACAACAAGCTCATCTCCACCGTTTGTTCCGATTTCAGATGCAGCCTTTACAACAATCTTGTTTTCTTCGTTTATGCTTACTTCTGAAATAACCGGCGCATTAACCTCTGCCCAGTCTTTTCTTGTAACTTCTGCCTTAGCACCGTCAGTTACCTGAACCTTAAAGATATAATTGTTGTTTGTGGCACCACCAAGGTAGTATGTTCCTGCCTCAGCAAGCTCAAGTTTTGAGTAGTATGGGCTATTCTTTGTATATGTTCCGTCAGTTACTGCGGCAACATTTCCGTCTGCGTCGAGAATAGCCATCTGACGGTTGTCATCGCCGCCTTCTGCCCACCATACTTCTACCGTTGCCTCAGAAGCTGTTGTGAACTTGATCGCATTCATTTCAGTTGTAGCTTTTCCACCAAGGTTAAATCTTACTCCGGATGTATAGCCATCCTCCCATGTCTTGGTGCTTGTATCAATCTTGGACTTTGCACTGTAAAGAACTGTGAAGTAATCATCTGTTCCGCCCTTTACTGCCTCTCCGTCAGCCTTGGCACCTGCTGCGAATGTCTCAAAGTCAGAAGCTTCAATCACAGATACTACAGGCTCTGCTGCCTGCTCCTCTTCCACTTCAACTCTGAAGATATAGTTGCTTCCGATGTCTCCACCAAGATAATATGTACCTGCATCTGCAAGCGAAAGGCTTGAAATCATAAGAGCGTTCTTGGCTGTTCCTGCCTCTGAAGTTGTCACAGTTTCAAAGGACTTATTAAGGATAGTCATTGCTCTTCCTGCATCGCCGGCTACCCAATAAACCTTCACAGTAGCAGGGTTTGCTGTGGTGAACTTAACTGTACCGTAATCAGCTGAAGCAGGTTTTCTGAAATTGATCCTCTTTGTTCCTACATATCCATCATCGAAGGACTTGTTATTTTCATCAATACTTGAAGCACTGCTGAAGATGAGTTCAAAACGGTCATCTGTACCTGCTTTGATTGTATCTCCGTCCTTAAAGCTGTTCTGAGCTACAGTATCAAGTTCACTTGCCTCAAGCACATATTTGCTGCTTGCAACAGGCTGTGGTTCCTCACCCTGAGGCTCTTCGATTTCACTTCCGTCAGGAAGCTTTATTGTCATGTCATCGCCGTTGTCAGAAAAAGGATTCCAGCTGCCAAGGAATGTTGAAACCGCGATATCCTTGCCATCTGTTGTCTTGGCTTCTGTACTTACCGGTGCCCAGTCTACTCTTGAAGAAGAGTTGTCAACGCCTGACATCTCAACTGTGCCGTACTCAACATTTCTCTTTGTTGTTCCGCTAAGGGTTGAAAGCCAGCCCACAGGATTGATCAAAGAAGCTGATGTATCCTTGTACTGCTCGCAAGTTGCATCGATAACCGTGTTGTAGAAAACAACCTCTGAAGTATCTGCCTGCCAAGGTCTTCCGAGATATCCCGGCTTGGAAGCATAAGCTGATGCTGTGTTTACACCGGGTTCTGTGGATGTAACACGGCAGTTATACATAAGGAAGCCTCTTGAAGAAGCACTCTTCTGCTGAGCTGCTGTGATGTAGCCTACGTCGTTTTTGTCCTCGCTTGTGTTAAAGATAAGATCACACTTTGCAAAAACAGCTGTCATTCCGCCAAAGATATAATCTGTTCCGCCGTAGATATCGCAGTCATAAAAAGCTTCTGTTGAACCCTGATCGCCATAAAGTGTATCCTGACGTCCGATAAATGCGCAGTTGTTAAAATATGTTCCTGTTGCAGCTGCTCTCATGGCAATAGCTGCAGCTCTTTCAACATATGCCTTGTTCTGAACAGTAGTATCTCCAGCTGCCATAGATGCGCGGGATACTGTTCCTTCTTTTCCGGAACTCTGCTTAACGGTCACATCACCTGCTGCCAGCTCTGACTGATACTGGTTAAAAGAGTTTTCGAAAATAATATCGTATGCATTAAAGCCCGGAGCGTTTACCACTACTGTCGCATTCCAGTAGCTGCCTGCTGTTGTTCCTGAGCCCGGATTTACAAAAGATGCATATCCGTTGTACTTGTTTACTTCAAGAAGCTCAGCATCATACTTGCAGTCATCGCCCATGCTGTAATATGTATAGCCATGTCCGTAGTAACCTGTGATACGAACAGAGTCAGCTGAAAGAGAAACTCCGCTGTTTACAGGAACAACGCTTGCTCCGGAAACCGCATTCTTAAAGGTTACGTTAGGAGTGTCGATCACAAGCATCTCCTGATAGTCACCCGGCTGGATCTCAACGGTTACTCTCTGAGTATCGTCTCTGTCCATATTGCGGATTGCTTCAAGAGCAGCACCGATTGTCTCAAAGTCTTTTCCCTGACCAACAGTTATTGTCTCTTTGTAAGCTGTCTTTTCAGCCGCATCTGTGCTCTCAAAAGGCACTATAAGGTTGTGCTTTCCATCTGTGATGTGCGCTTCATCAATGATCGCATCTCTTGAATGAGCTTCATCAAAGGCATAGCCTGATGGAACACCTGTAACCTCAACTCTGTACTGGCCGCCACGAAGTGCTGCCTTTCCGGCAGCTACATCTTCTCCGGAAAACTCGTAAAAGTACTTTGTGTCCTCAAAATCTTTTTCCTTATCAAGAAGGATGAATCTAAAGGTTGCGTCGGAAAGCTCTGAAAGAGCAATGCCCTTGGTCTCTACTACAACCGGAGTAATATCCTTTTTAACAAATTCAAGGACTACGTCCTTAGTATCCTTGTCAAAAGAAACTGTGTCAGTAACAAGTGTATAATCATCAACACCTGCAACTTCAACTGTATACTCAACTCCTGCCTGAAGTGTTACATCAAAGCTTCCGTCCTCTGAAAGAGTAAGCTTTGGAACGTAAACAGAAGCTTCGTCTGCAGGGGTAAATGTAAACTCTGCATTCTCAGAAAATGATGCAAGATCGTTTTCTTCAACACCTGAAATCTTACCGCTAACCATGGCAAGATCAATTCCCACTACAGTAACATTAAGGTCCTGATCACCATCAATGTTTACAACGTGGTCTGAAGTGATAACGTATTCATCTGCACCCTCAAGGCTAAGTTCATAGTCAAAGCCCTCTGCAAGCTCAGCTGTGAATGAACCGTTTTCTACTGTGCCTCTTACCTTGTTTCCGTTCTTGCTGTTTGTGAATACCACATCGAAAGACTCAGTACCTGTGTATCCTTCAACGCTTCCGGAAACAGTGCCATAGTCTGCATGCTGACGATATATTCTTCCGATAACAAGCTTCTCATTTGATGAGTAAAACTTGTACTTACCATTTGATGAAGGATAGAACTCCATCTTTGTGGCCGGGCTTCCACCTGCATAAGTCTGGAATACATCGTTCTCAGCATCGTCCACATTTGCAAAGTGAATATCAGAATCTGTTCCGTTACTTGAAACGATAGCCGTTATAATATCATCGGCCTTACACTCAAGTGCAACGTAAACATCAGCATTTGAGCTCTTATTGGAATAAATATATCCGTTATAAACGTTTCCATCAGCATCTGTGAGAGACTTGCCGTCATATCTGGTCAATGACTCATTTTTACTTCTGAGCCTGTGTGCTGTAGGATAACCTCCGTCATTAAATACGAAGTCTCCGTCATCCACTGAAAATGAAGGGATATTTACACCTGTTGCTCCTGCTGTCGTACCCTCAGGATAAAAACTGTTGATGGTGTAAACATCAAGTCTGTTGTTGTAGCTATCTCCCAGATCTTCTGCACCGAAATCCCAGACGTCTGTCTTGGAATCGTCGAAGTCACGGGAAGGTGCTGACTCAGAATCTGTCTCGGAGCTTGTCAAAAGAGCTTTCGCAGCCTTTTCAGTTTCCTCTGCTGTCTTCTCAGCATCAGCCGCATCTGACTTATCTTCGACTTTCTCAGCGTCAGCCTCAGACTCTGTGGACTTTGTATCTTCTCCGTCTGTTCCATCAGTAGTCTTTCCGGTTTCTGAATCTGTTGTTGCAGAATTCTTGCCATCTTCTGACTCAGTTGTTCCTGCGGCGTTACTGCCGGCATCTGACTGCTTGTTTGTTCCTGAAGTTGTCGTTGTTTCCGAAGTCGTCGACTTGTCTGAACTCGTCGACGTTCCTGAAGTCATCTCTGCTCCTGAATTCTTGTTTTCTTCAGCTTCACTGCTTAGTGAAGATGCCTGGTTTGAAGCACTTCCGCCTAAATCATCACCGGCTTCCCCTCCGGTCTTTTCGGCTTCGCTTGCCTCTGCTGCGGAGACAGTCTTTTCATTTCCGTCTTCCCCGGTCTCCGCAATCGCATTCCCGCCCGGCAAAGCAGCAGAGAGAGATGAAAAGGCCATAGCTGCAGAAAGAATAACTGCACCGGCCTTGGCTCCCAAGCCTTTTTGCATTCTTGTCCTTCTTATCATTCTTGTCCTCCCAATCTTCCAGAAAAAAATAAGTTTATAAAATGTTTATTTTGTAACCGCTTACATTTTTCTGTGAAATGTGCCTTTATCTTAGCATATCCAGATTGACGAAAACAATAGAAAATTGTAAGTTTCTTTCATTAATTTCGCTTAAAACTAAACAAAATTTCAGTGGATTGTTTTGTGTATTATGCACTAAAATCAGACCAGTTGTGGAAGAATCAAATCGTACCAAATTAGAATGATAGCGTTTTCATAGTTCATTATAATTTAACAGAATAGCGTGACAATTATAAAAAAAGCATAAACAAGTCAGATAAAAAGGACAGGTCTCTATCATAAGGCCGGTCCTTTTTGTTATTCCCATTATCAAGTTAAACTTTTCTGCTCAAATATGTCAAACATGCGAAATATGTATCATATGTCCGAATATTCCCCATATTCACATCCGACATGAGTAGCTTCAATCTCGTCAACCAATATAAGTTCATCACCTTTTTTGTCATAGAGCTTAACTGTTCCCCAGCCATTACCTCCGTTCCATAGGCGATTGTGGAGCTTTTGACCGTCAGGCGCTTCATAGTTCACGAAAAGCATATCCTTCTTCAGGCAGTGTATTTCTGTTTCCATGGCTGCGCGGATGTTTTCCTGGCGCACATGCCAGATGACCTCTGTGTCCGTTTCCTCAAAGCTAAACTCAGTCTTGACGTGGAGATGCAGCTTGGAAAAATTGAAATCATACTCTTTTCCCTCATAATAAAAGACTCCAAGAAGCCTTCTATCCAGCGGAACGAAGTAAACCTTAGGTCTTCCGCCACCGATGTCAAAGGCACTGTTTTTAAGCTGCTCATCGGTTTTCTTGCTGAAGAGACAGTTTGACGACAGCCACACCCAGGGGCTGGTAAAATCTCTTCCCCAGTTTTTATCCGCATATCCATAGCTCTTTGCGGGAGTTACAATGTACTTTCTGCCATTAAAGGTAATGGTTCCGCCATAGGCACTCTTCATTCCTTCCGCATGCCAGTACATAGCAAAGGCTTCGATGTCTCTTAGAGGCTTGCTGGCTCCGTATCCCACATTGAACGTAATCTGCTTATCTATAGTAAGATCAAAAGATATTTCTCCTGCATCACACATCCACTCAGGATGCGCTTTTGCATCTTCCTCTGATATGCTGATGCTTCCCTGAAGCGCATTTTCCGACGCGAGGCAATCACCTGCTTTTATGCTATAGGGTGCACTTCCATGAATCTTCACATCTTTAAGGGAAAAGAATCTGTGAAGTTGGCAAGCATCTTCTCCCCAGGTTCCGGCCTTTACCATGAGGTACGAGGGCTGCTTCCCACTCTTTTTGTTTTCCGGAAGCTGTCCGAAAACAGGCTCTTTTTCCGCAAGAGCAGGGTTACATACAAAGAACTCGATAAAGAAAGGCTTGTCTTCTCCGGTCTGGGCATCCTGAGCCGTAAATGAATGCCACCACCAGTCATATCCCATGTGGGCCAATGGGCCATGGAGCATGAAAGCATCTCTCCTTCTGCTATGTCTGTTAAACTTCGTAATCTTCATATGTATATCCTCCATGCTTCTTCTAGGTTTCTCTGTGGTTTTTTTCATGAATTCTCTAAATGATCAAAGATAAGATCACATTAATTATACACTCTCATGGTTACTCGAATGTCCAGAAACATATCTTATAATATCCTTTTCATGGGACGAGCTCACTTTTCTCTGTATATTTGAAAAATATCAGCTCACTAACGTTATCTTCTTTTGCTTTTTCATGGGGAACTCTACCCTTTGCCCATATATTTGAAAGATCCAAGTCAAACAGCGCTTTCTTCCTCTGATTTTTCATGGGTAAGTTTCGCTTTACTCTCCATATTTGTAAAATCCATTCAACCTGCCTTCCTGACCACTGTTTTTTTCATGGGTAGATTTCACCTTTCTCCCTATATTTGTAACCCCATGATCATCGGCATTCACACCTTCGATTTTTTCATGAGAAAACTTTAGAACAAGTCATATATCAAAAAAGAAAAAATCATGTTCTGTCCGGATAATTCCAGATCAAAACATGATTTTCACAATCTCAATATTACATAAAGCTTTTCTATATTTCTGCGACTTGTCACATCTCCTGAATCACAAAGCTTGTCAAAGACATAAAACATCAGCTTTTAAGCCGGATGCATCTTGTAGCCATCACTTACAGCCTCATTCTTATGCCTCCGGCCCCTTGTAGCTGTCTCTTACGGCCTCGTAGGACTTCATGTCGCCGATATCGTGTCTGCCGCCGGTCATCTTCCAGGCATGAACCTTAGTCTGTCTGCTGAGCCATGCAGCGTAGCTTCCCGGAGCATCTGCGTTGCAGCCAAGGTCAAGCGCTTCCTGGATACGGCTGATATCTTCAGCGCGGTAGAAATAAAACGGAGGAACAGCCAATGTTCCCTTAGGCTCCTTGGGTTTCTCCTCATAGGAAGTGATAAGTGAATCATCGTCAACAGTGATAACTGCTGTTCTCTGAAGTGCCTCAAGCCTGTTCTCGTCGTGACACATTACGCAGCTTGTTTTCTTTTCCTGAGCAAACTTAATGAACGGAACAAGAGAGAAACTAAGTACATTATCTCCTGCCATAACAAGGACATCCTCTTCAAGTCCCTTAGCCGCCAGCTGGATATCTCTGACTGCGCCAAGTCTTGTTTCATTTGTCTCAGTGCCATCATCGATAACACGGATCTTCTCTTTATGTCCCTCAGCCCAGCTCTCAAACTGCTTTGCAAACTTGTGATTGGACACAACTATAAATTCATCTATAACAGAACTAAGATCCTCAACAAGCCAGTCAAGGATCGCTTTTCCGCCAACCTCAAGAAGCGGCTTGGGGAAGTTCTCTGTAAGAGGGTAGAGCCTGGTTGCATAACCGGCTGCCAGTATTATTGCCTTCATCCTTTGTTTCCTCCTGTTAAATCAACGCCGTCAGCTGAATTGCAAAGTGCTCCCACATATTTGCCCTCAAGCTCAGGGAACTCTTCAAGGTACTTCTCTTCAACGCTCTTCATAACGTCATCAGCCTTATTCGGATCAACAAGAGCCATGCAGCACCCCTTAAAGCCCGCGCCGGAAAATCTTCCGCCATAGATTCCGTCTGTCTGTGTCATTATCTCATAAAGCTTAATAAGTTCGGGACATCCGCACTCATAATTCTCAATACTGGATTTGCCGGATTCAAATACCAGCTTGCCGTAGCCTTCGATATCACCGGCTTCCCAGCATTTAACACCATCCTGGACTCTCTGATATTCAGTAAAATAGTGAAGAGCTCTTTTTCTGAAAGGTACAGGAAGCTTGTCCTTATTGTTCTCAAAAGCCTCTCTTGGTACTTCTCTCAAAACAGTGTCCGAAAACTTGCCATAATCAAGGCCTGAAAAAGCCATAATATCGTATGCTGCTGCCTTACACTCATCCTGTCTTAAGTTGTAAGCTGAGTTTGCAAGGCTGCGCTCAAGTCCGCTGAAGAATATGGCAATTTTAAACTCTTTTCCCTTCCAAGGGATAAGTTTGTAACTGTCATCCTTGCAGTCAAGGTAAAGAAGCTGATCCTTCTTGCAAAGTACCTCACAGGACTGATCAAGTTTACCGCAGTTAACACCTACATACTTGTTCTCAGCAGCCTTGGCCATCATTATTGTCTGCCAAGGCTCAAGCTCAATCTGGTTAACAGCTGCAAGAGCTGATAAAAAGGCGATAATAACAGCTGCAGATGAACTAAGTCCGCCAATAGGAAGACTTCCCTCAATAACAGCACTTACACCAAACTTAAGCTTGTACTCTTCTCCAAGCATCTTGGCCGCTGCTCTGCAGTGATCTGCCCAGTCGCCCACCTTATTCTCCGGAATATCCCTCACATGAAACTGTGCTCTCTTCTCAAAGTCCAGTGACCTGAGCTCACATATTCCTGATTCCTTAAGTCCATAGGCAATATGGATTCCTTTATCGATAGCAAGGCCATTGATAGCCCCCAGCTGATGGTCTATATGCGCTCCCAACGGAGCAATTCGATAAGGGCAAAAAGCCACATTGTCAGGATCTTTGCCATAAATTTCAATGTACGTTTCTTCACACTTCATAACAACAATCAAACCCCATAACTTTTCTCACCCTCAGGTGCAAATTATACATAATTACTGCTACAGTAAACCATATCATGACTCTTTTATCAATATCAATTATTGCCAAGCTGTTCCAAATATCTTTCAACATTCAAATATTTGATACCGTCAATTACTATATCATGTCCGCGATATAGTACAGCCTTCTCTTTAATGGCACCGTACCTGAATTCTATGCGCCTGCACATATCCTCATTCACAAGATGTCTGTATTGATGAGGATCCGGATTTTCTGTATGCTTGATTTCAAACAGTCTGCAGCAATAGTTCTCCTCATCAAGGATCACCATATCTATTTCCCCGGCGCTAAACTCCAGCTTAAATGCTCTTTTCCCTCTTGGAAGAGTCTTGATTGTCTCCAGAAGAACAATTTCCTCAAGCATTCTTCCTCTGACCTCCTCCAGGATCAGGTTACTGATTTCGCCGCGGGAAGCTGCAGGGTAAGTGTTGAATATTTCATCTTTCACAAGAGAAAACACCAACGCCTGAGCCTGGCAATACCTCATTCCGGGCTGGCTAAAAATAATTCTTTCATAGGTTCCTTCCGCATCTATAGACTCACTTCTGCAATCCATTATAAGATCAAGCATCAGAAGGTACTCTTTGATTTCCGCGACATGGGCTTCTGATATCTCTATCCTTCTCTCATCACGATTCCTTATATCCAATATCTTACGAAGCCTGTCCACAACTGCCGAAGTGTCTATTGTATCAAGCACACTTTCTTTCCCCTCTCTGGCAGCTCTTTTCCTGTCAATCTGCCTTGCAGATCCAAGGTCGTGGGATTCGAAATCCCGTTCCAGTACCGACAGCAGGAACCTGTGGTTCATATCCTCGATTATTCGGTTAATAGCACCGGTCAGCTCTCCCGCTTCATATAAATCTGTAAGATGCCTGAAATGGCCGCCCGTTCTATAACAAGCAAGACTGTGCTGAATATTCCTTGCAATTGCCGTATCTATATATTTCCTGGCAGATTCATCATCCCTGAATGAAATTCCTTCATCCATAAGGTCTAGGTCATCAAAATCCGTCTCGCCTACTCTGAAAGTTCCTCCATATCTTATGTATTCGTCAATGTCTCTTTTTCCAAGGAGTCCTGCGTATTCTCTAAATGGTATGAATGTTGTATGAATGGTAAAAGACCTGTCGTAGAGCTCATCATCTGTTGATAGCAAAAGTCCCAGAGAATCAGTTCCCGATAAAACAATCTTCATCCCCATCATGGCATAAACATCTGACAAAAGAGATGCTGAATCGATGAAGTCCTTAATGAGCGTAACTTCATCAATAAATACATTTTTTATTCCTTCATCGGAAAGGCGCTTTAAGTCTCTGTTGAGCATTGCCATACTGTCTGTCGAAAGAGCCTTTATATAAACCGTATCCTGCAGTGAAAGCTGGGAAATTGCCTGCAAAACCAGGGTTGTCTTTCCGGTCCTTCGAAGTCCATAGATAAGGCATACTTTTCCCGAAGAGTTGCTCTTAAGAAAGCGCTCTAGCTGGCTAAAGCACTCTCTTTTTTCATAATTATCCACGCTTCTGCACATGGCAAAAAGAGCTCCTCCCTTCACCACACGCATTTCATAGTCCACATCTGCTCCATTGGTAGAAGAGTTGCTGCGAATAATAGTGTCAGCATATAAATTGGCTCTGATCTGCCGTTCCAATTCCTTGCGCCTGGCAACCTTTGAAGCTATAAGTTCTTCATCAGCAGCTTTTACATATACACTCTTTTTCCTGCCATTCTCGGTCCATTGGAGATACATCCGTCTCCTGCCTCTTATGGTCTTGAATGTGATATTACCCTTGGGCAAAGTATCTATCTCTGCTTGTATTTGCTGCAACAAACTCATATTATCCATGGCATATTCCTCTCAAGAAAAGGGTAACATAAAAGCAGCCCTAAAGCAACTACTTACAGGGTTGCCTTGGGGTTGCTCAAATTTTCCTGTGCATTACAATATCAAAAAGCAGAACCGTTCTTATATGAATCAAAAAAAAGGAACCACTCCGAAGAATGATTCCTTTGATGTGCGTGACAGGATTCGAACCCACGACCTTCTGGTCCGTAGCCAAAAGTTCAATTGCTCAACCATGCGATTTATCCGGGTTGAATTTTACAGATTTTTTACATTATTATAAAAATACTTTTCGTTTCCTCTATATTAATGGAAACTACTTTCGTTTACTTTTGACTACTTTTAAATACTATTATAGTCAAAATGTTATTTCTGTAAAGCCAGCTTGTTTACAAGTTTCTGTATTTCATTGTAATCATATCCTGCCCTGGAGAGTAATGTCCTCCTCGTGGGATTGGTCTCTTTAGTTCCCCATTTATTTGCAAGCACTTCTCTTGCTATCTCCTCATTGGTCTTTTTTGTGGGAGTAGTTGCAATCAGTGATACTACACCGTCATAATCCACATCCAAGTCGCATCTCGTTCTTATGCCTGCTACATTTCCCTTTGATGAGTACTGCCAGGCTACAGCTATCCTTGGAGATGGCTTGAGACTTGATGTCTTATTGTAGGCTCCTGAATCCTTGCTTGGGTATCTGGCTATCCAAAAATCGAAATCTCTCTTAAGGTCATCGTGAATAAGGCGAATATACCAGTCACGATTGCAATAGATACCAACGTAATAACCAGCATTAATAAAAATATCGGAATACTGATAAGCAAGATTTCTAATATATGACTTCCCCTTCGCATCTACAGTCTTGTCCTCCAAGTCAAGCCATATGCCATATTCAAGCTTTCTACCATTAAGATGCTTCAAAAGAGATCTTGCATCTGCTTCAGGATCTGTCATGGAAGCCCTGGCTATATAGATATATACACCTCTAGCCAGTCCATGCTTCCCGGCTTCAGCATAGTTATACTCAAAGTACTCATCTATCCTGTGGCTCTGGGCCTCATACTGGCATTTCAGGATGGCAAACTTTTTATTGTCCTTTGACACCTGCTGCCAGTCAATCTGTCCCTGGTGGTGGCTTACGTCTATTCCAAACACTTCTCCCATATCAGTCCTCCTTCACATCCTCCAGCTGCCTGAGGAGCTGCACGGTCTTGTCGTACCCGATCATCGATCCGATCCAGACTACAACTATCATGAGCATCAAACAGATGATATTGTTTACAGTCCACGGGATTCCCAGGAGCATGTATGCGCAGGCTGTGCCAAGGCCTCCTACCACCACTGCATTTATGAGTGCAATAACATTGGCGGAATAGTCCTTGCCTGCATTCATATATGCTCTTTTTACTGCTTCAGTGAGAAGGGCAGAAACAGCTGCCCCAGCTGTAAAGATTGAAATAAACAATGTTACTGTCATTCCTCCAATCCTCCTTTTCCTGCTTTAAAATCCTCAAGCTCCTGCTTTTTTTGTTGCTTAGTTTCAAAATATGCCTTAGCCATATATCCCAGGATCACTGCAACCACTTCCGTAATCCACGCAATCCCAAGCTCAGTGCAAGGGTCTTTCCCAAGAAAGGCCAGTACATAAGGAACCTCTGCATTGATGACTCCTATTACGAGAAGCGATTTTACAGCTTTCTTGGTATATGTCTTAAAAGTTTCATATTTTCTCTTGATACTCATGTAGTCACCTCTTACTTCTTGGCCAGGTAATTATGCAGGATCTCCTTTGCCTTCTTAAGATCGTCCGAAGGCGCCTTATTCTCTGTAAGACAATACTGAATTTCAAACTCGATGAGAGCCAGTACGCAATGGATGAGTACATCGTTTGCTTCATCATGCTCCCGGAATTTATCATTCCCTTTATGAAGAGCATCTTTGATGTCTTTAACGTCCTTCTCAAGATCTGTGACTCTCTTCTCGATAGTCTCCTGAGGCTTTCTTAAGAATTTCCTTAAGGTGTATAGCAATGTGATAATGGTTGCTGCTGATATGAACAGCTGCATTCCTGTTAAGATCAACTCTACTGTGCTCATTATCCCTCCCTCGAACAAATTGCATTGTCAATGCATTCTTTCATAACAGCTACGTGATTTATTTTCTGCACTTCTTTGCTTTTATCCAGTTCTTCGCCTGGGACATACTGTAAAAGTAAAAGGAACAGGTTGTCTATCACATCAGCCTGCTCCTTTATGATCATGTTCTGTCTTTCAATAAGCTCAGTTAAGCTCATTCATCTTCTCCGGACACAACAGTTCCATCCTCGTTGATAACAAAACCATCTGCCTCAATGATTGCTCTTACAGCATCCTGGCGTTTCTTTGGCACAGAAAAGAAGTTCTTTCCATCTTTCTCACAAGCTGTAGCATATACTCTGTTCATAGTGTTCCTCCTTAACCTTCAATCTCTTCAGACAGCTCCATAACAGCCGCTCTGAGTTCAACAATATCTGTCACATTTGCTTCTGTCTCTTCGGAAGTTTCCATGAGGCCTTCCCTTGTGTCAGCGATATCTTCCTCACTGATTTCGATCCTGATTGTCAGTTCATCATTTGTGGCCGGAACAACATCCTCATTCTCTCTGAATACCCCATTGTCATAAATGTACTTTCCAGGAGCGTAATCATCAGGAATAATGTCGCACGGAATAACATCAAGGACATTGTAATAGTCCTCTGTGAAGGACTTTAATACGAATGGCCTTATTGTGCTCTCTGAGCTTAATACTCCCAGAGCCTCTTCTCTGTCTCTTACAATGACAGTTTTACCGGTAGTCTGATTTTTGCCAATAAGAATACAGTCTTCCGTGACATCGATCACTACCTGATTAAGGTTTACATGAACAAACATCTCTCTCCTCCTTCATTGATTCTATGAATAGCTCATCAAAGAGCTTATCCATCCTTGTTATTGTTTCGTATTCATTCTTGTATTTCTTGGAATAGTGCTGAGAAGTGGCCGGAGTATGTTTAAGATATCCTCTCCATGACCTGTATTGCTGCTCTATCATCTTGTAAGTCAGCTCACCCTCATCCATGAGGCGTTTAAACTTCTTAAGCTTCCGGCGCTCGTAAGTGATGTTCTTTCTTGAGTGCCTGGTGATTATCCGGCCAGAATCCTTGAGAATATATCTTTTCTTCAGAATGGTAAATCCTTTTGAAAGCTTCGTGATATACGTTTTTCTTTCTGAAAGGATTATTCCTAAACTTTTGGTAATAATTCTGATACTCTCAAGGATCCTCTCTGCCTCTTCTTTAGTCTCACAAAACAGATAAAAGTCATCGTTATATCTGTGATAGTGCCTGACTCCTAAAACTGTCTTGATATAATGATCCAACTTGTTAGGTATCGATATCGCATAGATCTGATTGAGTTCGCTGCCAAGGCCAAGTCCTCTTTCTCCATAGTGACTTATGGACTTCCTTGTGTACTCAACAAATCTCTTATCTTCAAAGTGTTTATCGATGATCCCAAGAAGGACATCATGATCAATGCTGTCGAAAAATGAAGTAAAATCTCCCACGATAACATATCCACTATTTCCATGAAAGTGATACCAGTTGTGAAGATGCTTAAGTATTCGCTTTCTCGCATAGTCTGTCCCTCTTCCTTTGAGGCTGGCGCTGTTATCATATATGAGAGAGTTCCGCAGCATAGGAACAAATGAGTTTACAGCCAGGCTCTTTTCGATGCATCTCTCCGATATATGGATGCTCCTTATCTTACGTTTCTTGCCTCTTTCATATATCTCGAACTGATAGAATCCTTTGAAAGTGTCTTTGCCCTCTTTCAGATTCCTGTGAGCGCGGTGGCTATTCCTGCAAAGATTAAAGCCATATCTCTGGACTGAAGACTTCCATCTTACATTACCTCTGCAATTAAAATATGCTTTTATATGCTCAGTCATGGAGATAGCCTTGTCATAGTCTCCATACAAGACATTCAGCTCATGCTTTCTCTTTAGCCTTTTAGCTTTTCTCCTCTGATACCTTAACTCATGTCTTTCTTTTGAGTTCACCCTGTACAGCGTTCCTTTCCCGGCTATTAGCTGCATAGCTCATGGACATGAAACAGGGTGCCAAGCCTGCCATGCAAGAAGCGTCCGTCCATGAGACATCATGATGTAAAATTTACCTTTTCAGGAAGGTCATAGGCTCCTTCATTACTTTTTATCAGTGCTTTCACTCATAAGAGCTACTTTGTCGTTATCTTTGTAATGAATCAGGGGAGCACACCATTAGAGTTGCTGGCGTTGTTGTTGTTCGGAGCGCCCGAAGTGTTGACATTGCAGAAGTTCGTGCTGTTGCTGACATTCGGCGAAGCCAACCAAACATTCACGGCGGTAATAGCCTATAACCTTATTTCATTCTTGTTTTATCTGATTCTATCCAGTTCTTGATCAGTTTCTCTTCTTTCTGAAGCATCTCTCCAATTTCCAGGAGAATCCCTTCCGGGATCGTGAAGTCAAGCTCTTCGGCCAGGATGATCTTTCTGAAGAGAAATTCTATCCGGATGAGAGCTTCCTTCTGATAGGTGAGCCTTCTTTTTAAGAACTCCGGCGAGAGATCTGTCTTGTTGGCCGCCTCTATATAATCGACCAGCTTGTGCGCATCCTCTATCATGGATGTAACGAGGATAAACCTGTATCTCTTTGGAAAGTATTTCTCATTCATGCACAGCTTTATGATCCTGACTTCTATCTTCCTGGCATCATCCCTGACTGCAAAGGGAGACTCGCTTCTGAATCTTGCAAGTACGCTCATGTGTCTCCTTATGTGGGCGCAAGTGTGCGCCCACGATTATGCTGATTCCCTCCTTCTGCTTACGCAGCCGGAGCAATTCTGAAGCAGGGGAGCACACCATAAGAGTTGCTGGCGCCGTTGGAGTACGGAGCGCCCGAAGTGGCGACAATGCAGAAGGCCGTGCTGTCGCTGACATGCGGCGAAGCCAACCAAACATTCACGGCGGCTCCATTTACTCCCTGAGTCCTTACTCTACTGGCTGCGTTAGTAAATACTGGGTACTGGTTATTTACTGAGTTCTCAGTGCTTCCAGAATATGTTATGCCACCAAATACCTCTTTCTCAGTAGGGATCCAGATCTTGTCATTCGATGTGACAATCTGGTTGACCTGAGAGCCTGATGTTGCCTTAACAGGCTTTGCTGATATAACAGCCTGGAGATCTGAAGGAAGTGATGTGATAAAAGTCTGATTGAGCCAGGTCCTTAAATCAGATGCATTCCAACCTCCGGCGTTAGTATTTGAAGTGTGGTGCTGTCTTGTGTTGGCCAGACAGTTGGCAGGGATAAAGTCAACCTCTCCAAGGCCGTAGGTGTTGACATTGGCCTCAAAGTATACAACCTCTCCGCCGGAGAGTGTAACAGTGAATCTGTCTCCGTTATGAATATAAGAAGCTGCAAGGCCGCTATCGATGATCCTCTTGACACCATCCCAAGTTGCAGTTGTAAGCCCCATGTCTAACTCATGGTATTCACCGAAACCACATACAACATATGTGGTGTAAACCACAGTGCTTCCATTAAGAAGCTGGACAGTATACTTGTCTCTTGGCGGTACTATGACCTTGACAACCAGGCTTGAGCCTATGGTAGTTGTTGATATTACCGTTCCGGCACTAGATGTTACCTTGATTTTCTTGTTTTGATCTGCTGATGCGCATTTGCATACCAGCTGACAAAAAGCTCTGAATCCTACTTCTGACATTCCATTTCCTCCTATGCAGTCTTTGTTACAGTTATGGTCTCAACACCAGCTGTCGTAAACGAATGAGATATTGTATATACATCACCGGAGGTATATGTAACTACTTCCGTATAGCTCAATCCGTTGGCATTGTATGTTGTGACTGTAGTTTTTTCCGGGTCAACATCCGTAATCGTTAGCCCATTGCTTGACGGAGTTATGGTCTCCGTTCCAACCAGTGGAGTGCTTCCACCTCCCGTAGGTGGCACCGCCCAGTTACCTGCACCATTCATGAAGTGCGTAGCATCTCCATCCAGCTTCTTTAATAATCCGTTTGCGCTGGTGGTTGCCACACCATATGTTGTATTGGTAGTCGGTGGTGTGTATCCGAGTGCATCAGTAACATTGGCCTTGGTCAACTCACTTCTTATGGTGGCTGATGATTTATTCTCCACATTACCAAGTCCAACCTGAGTCTTTGTGACGCTGTGGGGATTGGATGTGTTGGCTAAATGTGAGATAAGGCTGCTTATGGCTTTGGCTATCTTTCCAAACGCTGTTGACAGTACTTCTCCACTCACAAGTTCAGCGTTTTCTGAAGCAGCTGTGTAGGTAACAGTCTGGTTATTGGTTGTCACATTTGGTACATTTCCAAGCCCTATGTTGCTCTTAGTGATATTTACATTTCCGGTCCTGTAATTGGATTCACCGTCTCCTTTGACCCCTGTTACAGGAGCGCTTGGAATATCCGCCTCAGTTATGTATCCTACGTCATTGGTCCATTGTGATATGTTGTCATTTATACCAAGCTGCGACTTTGTGACTCTGTGCGGATTAGATGTGTCGGCCAGATGTGCTATGAAGCTCTTAATTGCCTTTGCAATCTTTCCGAATGCAGTTGACAATGTTTCTCCGCTGGTCAGTTCAGTATTGCTGGCCGCTTCTGTGTATGTCGGCGTCTGGTCATTTGTTGATACGTTAGGTACATTGCCAAGTCCAACCTGAGTCTTTGTGACATTATGAGGATTTGATGTGTCTGCAGTATGGTCCGACAGATTCCCTGAAAGCGTCTGCACAAGGCTGTTAAGCGCAGCTGCGCTGTCAGCGTGCGAACTAATCCAGTCTGATATCTCCTTTAATGTGTCAAAAGAAGCAGGGGCATCCGCTATGACTGCAGCTATGGCATCGTCAATAGCTTTAGAGACCGAGCCTGCACCAGATCCATTAAGTGTATCTATAGCACCAGACAAGGCAGCTTCAGCAATCTGAGCCCTAGTCTTCTCATCGTTAACTGCTTTATAAACAGAGCCGTTACCGGTTCCATTAAGAGTGTCGATCAGAGCCTGAAGTGCAGCTTCAGCAATCTGAGCCCTAGAGCTCTCTGAAGATATGTTGCCGCTTAGAGTACTTTCTACTCCCTCTGCCCTTGTTCTTTCAGCCGAAACGCTGTCGCTCAGATTTCCCTCTGCCGTCTGAGCACGCGACTCTTCAGCTCCTACGGCACTCGCGACATGGTTATATAAGCCATTTACATTGTCGTCCATTATCGACAGCTGGCTGTTTACTTCTGTAATCCTTCTTACTAACTCTTCTATCGTGGCCTGATTCTCTACTTTGTAATCATCAAGATTTTCGTCGTTTTCCTTGACTCCATCCTCAAGATGATTTAAAGATGTATCTGTGATCAGCTCACGGTCCTGCCATGTATGCTTATCGTAGCTCATCCGCCCACCTCACTCACGTTTACAATTGCCTGGCCAACACGTGAAGCTTCGACATTAAGAGTTTCTGTGTAGCCGCTGCTGTTGTAAACCGTCGTTTTTGTTGTGATGGTCTGTCCGGAACCAATATTCTGTACAAGCTCCTCAACCATCGTCATGCCATCTTCACTGTAGGTTGTTGTCTTTACAGAGCCATCTGCAAAAGTCTGGGTCTCTGTTCTGCCATCAGCACTATAATTAACTGACTTGGATTGCAGTCCAGGGCTTTCCATATAGTCTGCTTTGGTAAGCTTGTCAAATTCTCCGGTGATGGTCTCAAAGGTCTCTATGATGCTCTGGATTTCTCTTGTCGTCACTGTGAATGTGGCCAGTTCCATCTCAAATATGCCATTGTCGAAGTTTACATTATCGTCCTGTTCAAGATCCGGGAGTGAAGCGCCGGAATAGGCAATAAGCTCAATGGGCTCATCCGTGTTTGAGAGATCCATTCTCACATAAATCCTTCCGCGATACGTTCCTGATGAAGGCATCCTTACTTCAAGATCCGTGTCGTATACTTCAAACAACCTTCCCTTGATCATTCCGTAGCCAGCTGACATATGAAGGGAGTTACCGCTTACATAAGTTACATTGCAACCTATGTAGATTCCGTTCATACACGTAAGCGCGTCCCTTACTACAGCATCATGGAGTGGAGTGTTCAACTCTCCGCTCCAGGTCTTTAATACAATATTGTCTGCCATCTTCTAGCTCCTTCCTTTTATCTGTTTGGTAAGTTCAATCCTGACGTTTCCGTATATCAGCTTTACCGACTTATTTGTAACTTCTCTTCCTGTGAGGATTGTTCTGTAAGTACTGCCCTCATCAATGACATCCGTGAGCTGGCCAACTGACAGATCCTCAGGTGTAACAAGAGCATCATGCGCAAGGCATTCAATCTCAATGAGATTTTCATACTTGTTTGATCCAAATGTCTTTGCAGCCTTGTCTTGTGCTTTCTGATTGAACTCTGTCAGGGCCATCAGTACGCACCTGTTAGCGTACTCCTCTGTTATGACGTATTCATCTACAAGCTCCGTCATAGCATCTTTATCCCATCCTGCCACCAGGCCATCCTGATCAACAGTTATTGAGATGCCATCGACAGTGTTAAGTTCAACAGCTGCTGCCTCCTCATCAGCTATAGTTTCCTCATCCAAGCTCTCGCCTTTCTCAAGTTTTTTCTGAGCTGATGTAATTTTAGATATCCCACTCGTAAGAGTCTTCTGATAATTTGCCTCGTACTCAGAAGCCGTCTTTGTAGAAACAGATTCAAGCTTGGGAGTGACCGGGCTTATCCTGTTGTCTGCGACAGTATCATAAGAGCCATCAGGATGAAGGTAGTACGTCGTTCTCATCGAGCAGTCTTTCTTGTTGTATATCAGGTCCTTGTTGATCTCTTTCTTGATGGTCTTATATTTGACGCTTTTGGAGATGATATTAGGAAATTCTGTCTCTATAGTCTTCACTGAAGCAGTATTTTTAGAAATTGTCGCCCTGATAGCCTTCGCTCCGATATCCCACACAAAGGACAGTCTGACTTCATACTTCCTGAATGCTCCAAGTATAATGTCATCAAGAAGGTTGACTTTGGTATAATGATCTGTATCATTATCTGCAGATATATCCAGAGTCCATCCTGTTGTGCTTCCCTCTGCTGTCAGGGTCAAGCCTGGTATCCTCTGGTACTCATCCCCAGATACAAATACTTCAGCTATCCTGGCCATGATATACTGCTCAAGACTTCCGATTCCCAGCAGATCAATGTCTGCAAGAATGTCCACATCAAAGCATCCCATTATGTCAGTGTATGTGACATCAATCAGCTTCTTTTCTTTCTCCGTGCCCTTTTCTACTTTGGATACAATGCCCCAGATTTCTTTTTCTCCGTTAAGGATCCTTAGATAATCATTTACCGCAACTCTTGTTGGTGTCGGTATCTCTACCTTGTTTTTTTCCGGGTCCAAGTAGTCATATTTGTACTTGAATTTTTCATTGTTTATTCCGGTATGATCCTTGTAGTTAAAGTTGCTATCATATATCTCAACATTAAACGGTCTCATATAATACTCTGGCCTCAACTTTCAGCTTGGGTATAGTTACTCCATCCTGCGCCACAGATATTCTGTTTCTTCCAGCTCTCAGGAACACGAAGCGGTCCGTCGTCTTGTCGCTCTCATCATATCTGTCGTAAATAACATGGTTATATGCATCCTGCTCCGTTATGGAGAACGGGGAGCCTGAACAGTCAATGACAAGGCAATGGCCAGCTTCTATCTCAACCTCGCACCGTCCGGTCTCAACAATCATGTTGTTAAGATAATGCTTCCATGTGGGATTGATTACAGGACCATAGATGTAGATAACTGTAGGAGACTCCATATTGGAATCAACGTTTAATGATACTGTTCCAGCTCCTGAATCTGCATAGGTATATGGATATGTGTAGTCGTAGATCTTTCCGCCCTCTACGTCAATGCCTGCCTCCATACTGTGGAGTCTATACCAATAGCCAAGTCCTACAAATTTTATCTCGCAATGAAGACCACTGCCCTCTATCTCTTTCTTATCCAGTTCCGAAATAATACACTCCAGGCAATATGTTGTACTGCCTGGAGTGTATTTTAGGGTGAGGGGAGTTTTGGATATAAACCTAGAAAACTGATAATACTTTTCATAAGCATCCGGGTTCTTAAATCTGATAACGCCCTTAGGAACCGGCTGCTTAATATTGTCATTGTACGGCTTGAAATAACTGCCGATCTGTATAAAATTGGTATCTCTTTTAAATCCGAGATCAGAAGGTGAATACATAAAGAATTTAAGGTCATTAAGGTCATAGCACTCACCATTACAATTATATAGAGCAAATTTTCGCATACACTCAGCCTCCTAAAGCTTCACCAAGTCTCTTATCAATGGCTGCAACCATACCATCAATGTCCACGCTGGCCACTGCCTCCTCGCAGAGAGCTTTGATAGCATCACACACAGCACTTGTACCATCCTTAATACCCTGAGCCAGTCCTCCACATATGCCATCTTTTCCTATCACGTAAAACTTATCAGATCGTCCTCCCTCTTCGTTGATACCGAGATTAGTTCTGGTTGTTTCAAGTGTGGTCTGCACCATTCCCTGTACTGCCGGCTTAAGATTTTCTTCTGTCTTCTGTGTGATGGTGGTTGCCATATCAGTGACAGTGTCGCCGGTTATCTGGGTCATGTTCTCTTTATGGGCATTGGCAGCGTCTTCTACATAAATCTGGTATTCGTCACGTGCCTGCTGCTGTTCTTCAAAATATGTGGCGAACAGTTCTTTTGTTTCATCAGTGTAAGATTGATCCTGAACTCTGACTCCGGCATAGAGGTCTTCAGCCTCAGCCATGAGGTCAAGTCTTTCCTGCCACAAAGCTGTAATTTCTTCAAAGCCTTCTCCGGTATCGTTCATTTCCTGAAGAGCCTGTGTTAATTCGTGAACCTCAGGAGCTCCGTCTATACCAAGACCTACCGCCGTTTCTACAAGGTTTTTGAGGGCAGGATCCACATCTGCCTCGACAAGAGACTTTAAAAATTGGAGATCAGAGTTATACTGTGATAGTGCTTCGTTATCATCAGCCCATAATTTCTTCATCTCCTCGAAGGTCTTTGAGGATTCTCCGCCCAGTTCAGATAGCAGCCCTATAGAGCCGCCTATCTTATCGTTAGCCTCTTCGAGAAGCTTGGTGAAATCATCCCAGGCCTCTTCAGAGTAGTTCGTAGCTTCAGTGAGGGCCAGCTGCCCCTCTGCCATCTCATTAAGAGCTTCCACATTAGCTGCTGCCGGTTCAAGAACATCGTTCATGTATCCGGTGAGATTGTTTATCTCGTTGTTGAGTCCAGGAATGGTATCGTCTTTAAGCTCGTTTACCTTCTCCTGCCACTGCTCCTGCTCCATGTAGAGCTCATCATTGGCTTCAGCCACTTCATTTAATGTCCGGTAGAGGCCATCCAGTCTGATGTCGTACTGCTCGGCTGTTATCGCTCCGTCTTCATAAGATTTTGTGAGATCATCAATCTGCTGCATGATCTCATCAAGCCCGAGCTCATCTTTTATCTCTGCCAGCCTCTGCTCTGCTTCATAGAGCTCATATTCAGCATCTGCCTGAGCTTCCATAAGCTCAGTTATCTCTTCTCTGGCCTTCTGGAGCTGTATATATTTCAGCTGATCATCAATATTCGTTACAAGGGCAGCGCTGTTCTCATCCAGCTTTCCAGTATTATCATCAATCGAAATGCTCCAATCAGGGTAAAGCGTGTTGAGCTGGTTTACAATGCTGGCCATCTCTTTCTGTTCATCAGCCGTGAGCTTACTCTTACCGTTTAGCTCCTGGAGGCGTGAAGATAGATTGCTTACATAACCCTGCTGTGTTCCGAACTCTGACCTTAAGTTTTCGCTTGATGTCTTTGCATCATTGAAGGACTTAATGGCTTTCTCAGTGCTTTCTACTGCTTCATAGGTATAATCAACGCTCTCAGGTACCAGTAGATTGTATGCAGCAAGACCTGCTACAAGACCACCTATGCCTGTGATGAGCAGTCCTACTGGGTTGGCAGTCATAGCTGCATTTAATAGCCACTGTGCGACTGTAGCCCCTTCTGTAGCCGCCTGATAAGCCACCCATGAAGCCTGAGCAGCTGTAATAAATGGAATTATCTCTCCAAATATAAGCTGTGAGGCTGCAATTCCTGAAATGCCTGCTATGATCTGTCCGCTATTATCCAGGATCCATGTAAATAGATCTATCATAACTGGCAGTACATCTTCAGATGCTTTGGCGGCATTATCAATAAAATCGCCCAGCGCTTCAGACATCTTAGTAAAGGATACATTCAGCTTTCCGTTATTTACTGAATCTGTTAGCCTTCCTACCGCGTCTGTTGCTTCCTGAACACCTTTCCTAAGCTGCGCATCAAAAACCTTTTCACTGGCTATGCCAAGAGCTTCTAACGCTGAGTTGAGAATGGTGATATCACCTTTGAGGTTGTCATTAAGGACCTTGGCCATCTCATCAGCAGCGCCGGAAGAGTTTCTGATTTTTTCTGACAGAGTATCATATGACTTTCCGCTGTCCTTGATGAGCGCATTAACAGCTGCAATATCGGTCTTATTAAATATCTTTCTGATTGTAGCTGCTTTCTCAACAGAGCCCAGATCAGCTATCGAGTTTCCCAGGTCCTTGATGATATCATTGAGAGGTCTCATGTCGCCTGTTGTGATATCCTCGACTGAAACTCCTAATTCTTTAAGCTTTGCAGCTGCCTTGTCTGTTGGCGCTGTAAGTGATAGAATAACGTTTCTTAAATGAGTGCCGCCTTCAGCTCCTTTGATACCGTTATTAGCAAGAATACCGAGCTCTGTATTCATAGTAACGATATCCTGCCCGGCCAGAGATACAGCACCAGCGCATACAAGAGAAGCTTCTCCCAGCTGTGATACGCTTGTATTTGAAGACTGGGCAGTCTTTGTCATCTGGTCAATGTATCTGTCCAGCTCATAGGTCTCCATACCAAGTGCGGCCATGGAGTCTGTAACAAGATCTGAAGCATAAGCAAGATCCATTCCTCCGGCTGCTGCCAGTGTGAGCACCTTGGGAAGAGTCTCTGCTGCTTTTTCAGCATCATAGCCAGCGAGGGCAAGGTAATTTAACGCCTCTGCGCTTTGAGACGCGGAAAACATCGTAGTTTCTCCACATTTCCTGGCAACTGATTCAAGTAGCTGATATCTTTCGCTTCCGTTAGCTATCTCTTCAGATGTCATTCCCATGGTAGCGGCCACCTGCGCCATGGAAGCGTTAAACTGCTCACCTGTTTCTACTGCAGCTGTAGCAACTTTCTTAAGCCCATCTGCCATCTTTTTTAAGGCTTCAACTACAACTTCTGTTGCCACACCGGCGCCAACAAGAGTCCAGAACTCATTTATTTCCTTCTTGGCCTCTTCGGTCTCATCGCCAAACTCATCTATTGATTTTGCACATTGATCTGTGCTGTTCTGTGCTTCTCTCAGATATTGTGATGTCTTCTGGAGCTCAGTGCCATATTCCTCCTCTTCCACCTTTGCATTATTGAGGTATGACTTATATTTATTCACTTCCTCAGTCGCCTTGGAATAGGTATCATTAGCCTTCTTCAGCTCTTTTTCAAGATTATCGACAACCTTCTGCTGTTCACTGATCTCTTCAGTGGTAGCAGAGCCTGACTCCTTCATTGCATCAAGCTTTGATTTAGCATCATCATACTGCTGGCTTAAGCCTTCATGCTTTCTCTTATACTCTTCAAGCTTGGGGTTCGCCTCTTCAATGATCTGTGTGTAGAGACTAACTGCCTTTTTCGCCTCTTCGTACTGCTTTGAAAGAATCTGCTCTTTAGCGGCAAGTGCCTGTGCTGTGTTGGCAGTATCCTTATATTCCGATTTGCAGGTCTTTAGTTCGCTCCTGAACTCAGAGAGATTAGACTTTATCTGCCTCAGTTGGTTATTATATTTATCAGGATCTTGAATAACAATTTTGGTTGATATAACGCCCTGTCTACCCATCTGCCACCTCTGCGTCAAAGATCAGCAAGGGAAACTTCCGGCTCATTTTCCATCTGTATTCTCTTCATCTCATCTTCAACATCTTTGTATATTAATCGCTTGGTCTCAAAATTATACAGCTCCTTATAGCTTTGGAAGATATCGAGCCATTTTCCAAACAACATATATTCAGCTTCCTTCTGACTGATTCCAAGCCTTGTCCTCGCAATTAAAAATACCCAGTCAAAATTAATTACTGGGTTTTCGTCTTCTGGTTCTCTGTTGTTTGATTTTTTTTTACAGCAAAACACCTGTTAAACTCTTCAGACAAGAGATCTGATAGTTCTGCTGGCTGCATCGTGCAGCATCTACCGATATACGCTTCATTAACTTCACCCAGGCTGCATTCCTCCTGGTCCTTCATTACTGTGATCCCCTCATTTATCATCAGGGTTAATCCGAAGATCATTGTTTCAATGACATAATGGTCAAATATCAGCTGTATTCTTCCATCTTCATCCCTTATAATATTTCCCTCTTCATCTGTCCTTGGTTTTGCTCCAAGAATGTCCCTTTCAAATTGTGCTACGCTCATCTTCTCCTGTATTTTTGACAATACAAACAGGTCGCAATAGTATGGCAGCTTCTCACCATTTATTTCAACTTCTTTAAGTGCTATCTTTCTCATATGGTCCTTTCCAAAAAGCTCCGGGAAGCAATGCGCTTCCCGGAGCTTATGATCTGAGCATCAACATCATGCGCTGATGTCTGAAATATTAAGATACTCTTTTACAAAGTTCTCGGCTGCTGCCTCTGTATCGAATGGAATGACAATCTTCCACTCATCGTCAGCATTTGTGATGGCCTTACCTTCGATGGTAGGAGTCTTAAACTCAAGGTTTTCTCCCTTGGTTGCGTACTCTTCAGCTCCTGCAGAAAACTTTGCTGTTGTAAGGATGTTTGCAGTGAAAACTTTTCTTCCATCGTCTTTCTCAGGAGTAACCCAGCCAACACCGACATAGTTACCCTCGTCATTGCCCTTGTATGTTATCTTACCAGTCGCTTCTTCTACAGTATGGCCGAACATAGTAGACTCTGCCTTGGATGGAAGTGTTGTTACTCCCAAAGTCACTGTCGCATCCTTGAAGTTCTTCTCGTACTCAACCTGCTGATCATCTCCATAAAGAGATCCTTCAACATAGTTTGGAGTGATGTTGAGGCTTACACCATGAGAGCACTTGAAGCCCTCAGAATATACGCCTGTACTCCTGTCAAGCTTTGCAACGTATGGAAACCTGAATCCAATTTTTGCCATCGATTTATACCTCCCTGAAATTAGTGATGTTCACGACAAAAGCCGTGTGTCTTTTGGTTACTTCGAGATTGGTCTTGCTGGTGTACGTCTCAAGCCAGCTCCTTGTAGATGTTAGCTCTCCGAGCGTTTCCAGATAATTCCTGATCTCGTGTTTTAGTGTCATGTAGTTATAGTCTTTAGGTGTGTAAAGATTCACCTGGATGATTGCAGTGTCCTCCAGAGGCCTGTCGTCTCCATACAGCGAAGGACTCTCATCATTGTATGAATATGTGATGTATATTTCTTTTTTTCCCTCATATAGATCCGGGCTTACAGGAACATTCAGCATAGGACCAAGTGCCTGTATAAGAGTATTTGCATTCATTATTCTGCTCCTATCAGTTCGTTGTATTTCTGCTGCATTCTTTCTTCAATCTGGCTCTGATACATACTTGTGGCTCTGTCTATCCAGGGCCTTGGAGCTTGTCTTCCAGAGACTCCATACTCCAGCCATATTGCCTTAAGCGCATTTGAAACCGGGTACTTCCTTTTACCCCGATTGAATGTGTGCTGGCTATATCCCTTTGGAACAATGTTCACGATATATGCACCATTCTTGCAATGTTTAGGGTTTGTTTTCTTGATTGAATTTACAAGCTCGGAATCTCCTTCGTGCTGGATCACAGACCTTAAAGTCTTTTTGGTAGCATCCTCTAATAGAGGCGCAACGTCTTTCAGCAATTCAGGAGCAAGTTTCTCAAAAGATGTATCAAGAAACTTATCCAGAATACTTTCAGTCATGTCAAATTCAAACATTACGACTCCACCTCCAGAGCATCAATCTTCACAGTCTCGTTTTTATGCATGACATTATCTACAAAAGTTATGATGTAAGGTGCTCCATCATACACTATTCTGAACTCTTTGGCCTTAACAGCATCCAGAGTCTTATGCCACCTCATAGTGAAGCGCACAGTTGTATCCGACTGGACCTGTGCAGCATTCCACCTCTCTGTACCAGACAGATTATTGATATAAGCATAATTGGAATAGTAGTCTTCCCACTCCTGTAGAGGAAAGCCTTCTGCATCCTGCTCATGAGACCTGCGCTGTATTGTTATCAGTTTATTGTAAGCTCCTGCATTCATACTTTTTCTCCAGGTAAAAAATTAAACTGGTGTAAGGACAGGATGCTTTCGGCTACCCTGTTGACATCTGACTTGTTTACAGAGTACTGCCTGTTATCATACATATCTGAAACAAGCACCATTACAGCATCTGTTATATCCTCGTAATCATCCAGCTTTCGGCCGTTACTGTCCGGCTCATCAACGCCATTAATACCGGTCCTCCCCTTTACATAAGCGATTGCAGCATCCAAAAGCAGCTGAACGTGATTTTTCTCATCACTGCTTAACGCTTCTGGCTTTTCCCTTAGATGAACCAGTACTTTTTCTACTGTTATTTCGCTTACCAGCATCTTTTACCTCTTTCTCTGCTTTGGGCTCTTTTACCTTCTCTTCACCCTCGCCGGTATGTTCGTCTTTCCGTTGCGACGTCGCAACAGGTTCCGGCTTAAACTCCTCTGCATACCTGGCTTTTATCAGGTCCTTTGCGACAGCATCGGGGAAGTTTTTTACTTCCCCTGCTGAACCACAAAAGTTAATGCCTGCAAAGCTTCTCAAGCATTTAACTTTCATAAGCACCTCCTTAAGCGGATACGCTTGAGTTCATCTTAAGAACTGCTACAGCCTGCTGATTTACGATCTTGGCATCTGCATCAATCCATGCAACGATGCCGAGAGCGTGCTGTGTAGCATACTTCTCTCTGAGGATCTGTACGGAGTCCTCGATACACTTTGTAGAAAGACCTTCCGCAGCATTTACATAAAAGATCGCAGGTTCTCCAGCTTCAAGAGCAGGACACTGATCTGTTGTGTAAACAGGCTTTCCAAGAATGGTGCCTGAGAATCCCTGAGTGATGTCATCGTTAAACAGATACCTCTGATTGCCGTCCTTAAGAAGCTTAACAGCTGTAAGTGTTTCAGGTGCCATGACAAAGTATGCCCCTGCCTGATAAACACTCTTAAGCTTATCCTTAAGCATAATCAGCTCATCAGCGGTTACTGCTGTTGCAGATTTTGACTTAAGGATCTGTGTGGCATTTGAAAGGCCGGTAATTTTTCCGTTGGTTCCTACAAGGATTTCTCTGTCCATGAAAAGAGCAACGCTTGTAGCAATCTTGGCAACAACGAAATCAACAAGATCAATGTCTGTGCTATTAAGCAGTGAGATTGAGATCTTGGCCAGTACCCCTGCAAGGAAGTCCTGAAGATCCACTGTTAACAGTTTTGTACTCTTGGCCTCAAGCTCGTTGAACTCATCTGCGTAAGCAACTGTAAGATTGTCATTGCTCTCATCGACATAAGGAACTGCAACTGTACCCTTGATGTCGTATCTTGTTGCATCCTTGAAAAGAGGAGAAATGTCCTTAACCTTATCAATGATCCTCTTCATGATGGTTCTGGGGATAACAGCACCGTTGTCACCCTTGGTGATGTTGCTGTCAGCTCTTTCCCTGATAATGTTAGCGAAGGCTCTGACTTCCATAGCCTCTACGTCATCCTCATTGCCGGAATCTTCCTGTTTGGTCATCTTAAGACTCTTGGCTCTCTGAAGCATCTCCAGAGTATTGTCGATTGACTGAATCTTTTTCTCAGTCTCCTCAAACTGCTGGTTCTCCTCATCGGTGAAAGCTCTCTTTTCCATCTCGATGGAATTTGTCATGCTCTCCATAGACTCAAGAAGCTCAGCTCTCTGCTCCTCAAGGCTCTTCTCGTTTGCAAGTGCTCTAAGCTGTAATTTCTTGAAAACTTCTGATCTTTTCATCCTTTTTATCTCCTTAATCTGTTAATAGTGTCGTGGTACCTGGTGTAGTCCACTTCTGTTTCGGGTTCCTCTTTGACCTGTTCAGGAGCTTTAGTTTCATCTTCAGCTCTTTCTTCAGGCTTTTTATCAGGAGTATCTGATGTGTAACTGATGACATCATTATCAAAGGCTCTGAGAAGAATTTCTTTCTTCTCCTCGGCTCTTGAATGAATACTTGTTCCTGCATATACGGGAGTCATAGTATCATCAATGATTGAAACTTCCTCAAGCTCCAGTTCCGTTACAACCGATCTTTCAACATGATTAGAGTAGTCATAATCTGTCTTGGAATCCAGATAGTAGAAACCAAAGCTCCATCCTGAAAGTCTTTTAGCTCGTGCGAGCTCAATAACTTCAGCGTCTGTGATGATAACGTTGGCATGAAGCCCTATGTTGTCCTCTTCAAGCTTTAAATTGGTGTTGGTGTCTCCCAGCAGGCGTGCCTCATTATGATTAAGGAGACACTTTACCGGCTTGTCCTCACCGCGCTTGTTCAGTGCTACAGCAAAGGCTCCGGGCTGTATCTGCTCAACAAATTCGTTTCCGTATTCGTCCCTGATACGCCTTGAATCTCTCCCAACTGCATTGACATAGCCGTCAATTTCAACCGAGCCATCAGCTCTTATCTGTACCTTCATCGTCATTCTCCTTTCCGTTGGCTTTGTCCGTCACTTCCAGAGCCTGATTTATCGCAGGATCTGATGGGTTATTCCCATCGGTTCCGACCGGTAAATCGCCTCCGTTGCTCTCTTCCATTGCCTCCTTGATGTTATATCCTTTCCCCATGTTAGGGGTGAATATCGCTCCGGTTTCAGGATTGTAGAGAACATCCTGAAGACCAAGTTTAATAAATGGAATATCAAGAGCAGGCAGGTTTTCACTCTTTCTGATATCGTCTATCTGAAGGAATCCTGTCTTGTATGCAGTCGCGTATGCGTCATACCTTGTCTTGATATCACCCTGAGTCAGCTCTTTTGTATCAAAAGCCCAGAAATACTCTTTCTTTTCTTTCTCCAATAAAAAATCCCTATTGAGAGACTTACAGAAAGCCTCCAGTATAGGGATAATACAGAACTGTATAAATCTAAGCTTATCCTGGTCTGTTGCAGTCCCGGAAACCATGTTCGGAGGGACATTAAAGAGTTTACAGATGTCAACAGCGTTTGTTTTCTTGTTCTCATTGAGCTGAAGTTCCAGTGATGTCTCGCTTGTTTCCTTGAACTTGATACCATTATTCAGGATGATTACATTTTCATTTTCATCCTGGTATAGCAGATTGAAACTTTTCTTGAGATCATCGATTGCTTCCTGCGACAGCACTCTTTCTGACTCAAGGAAACCTCTCTTATTTCCACCCTTATTCACCTGCTTCCCTTCGAATTTAAGGCTCTTATATGCAGTCATAAGGATCTCTCTGTTTTCCTGAATAATCGTTTTTCCATAAAAGCCGTTCTTGGTGCGCCTTACAATTTTGATAAAATTGTGAGGCTTATACACTTTGCCACCACAAATAATCTCATAGTCTTTGAAAATCGGATCTTCAGAATATCTGAAGCTTACCTCCTCGGGCTTTACATAATTCAGCGAGGTAAATTTAGTACCGGACTTTCCGATAAATGCATATCCGCCTTTATCTGTGAGATAGTCATATATGATTGCCTTTTTAAAGTCAGCTCCGGTCAGAGTATCCTTTGTATCAACATTGATAAGGGCTACTCTCTCATCATCTGTAACCTTTTCTATAGAGTCGCCGCTTTTTTTGTAAAGGTAGACCGGAAGTGATGATATAGTATCGCATATGAGGTTGACACATCCTGCAAAAGCTGGCACGTTCATAGCCTTATCAAGCGTCATAAACTCTGTGCTTAAAAAAGCTCTTAGGAGAGTTTCTGCCAATTCAACACTGTTCTGGTCTGGGCTTTTAGTGTTTTCTACACTGGTTTCAACAACCTCTGTGTTCTCTGCTCTCTCCATTATTTCTGTGTTATCTTCTTTTTTCCTGTTGAATAGTAATCCCATGTCATCCCACCTGTACTACAAAGCTGCCATATAACAGCTCCTGCTGAAGCAGATAGATTGCATTTATCAGAGCCACAACCATATCCACCTTGCCTGTAGATTTCTTTTTGTTAACGTATTTATTTAGATTTGTATCTTCTGTACATCTCGCATTCTGGAAATTGATCTCCAGGAGACGGTTTTCATCATATTGAAACTTCTGACTTAAAGCTGCTTCTTTGAGGAGTTTTGTTGGTGCGTGAAGAGTAGAGCTGTGCTGCTTAATTTCTACACATTCATATCCAACACCTTCCAGCTTCTGGACTGTCGAGATAGCATTCCATCTGTCATATCCGACCTGCACCACCGTAACACCAAATTGTTTTTCAAGGCCTGTTATGTACCTTTCCACCTCTGCGTAATCAATTACCTCTTCTCCGCATGGAGTACAGCACCCATCTTCAGATAGCTTCTTATAGTCCACATTTTCTTTGTCCGTCTTTATGTCTATCCGGCCTTCTGGTAAAAAGCCCATTACCCTGGCATATATGGTCCCATTTTCTTCCGTGACCATTGCAACAGAAGTATTATCCTCTGATAATGACAGATCAAGGCCAATCCATACCCTCCTGCCTTTCCACCAACTGTCGCTCTTTTTTCTTTTGCAGAGCTTTACTTTCTGGATGTCTATATATCCCTCTACTCCAAGCCCTTTGTATAAAATATTGCAGTGCTTACACAGGAAGTTTTCTCTCTTGTTCTCGTAGAGAATGGCTTTGGTTCGCTGTTTTTTGAGTTCTTCAAAGATATACTCATGTGTAACTGCTACAGGATTAGCCTGATAAAGTATCCTGTCCTCTTTCATCCAGGCGTCACCCTGGCTGATCTCTTCATCCGGCTCATACAGGAGTGAAAAGTACCGCTCATCAGGCAATAACTCATCAAGGACCTTCTTTGCGTAGTCAATTTCATCCTGCATTGCATTCAGATCCTTTGGATACTGAGTGCTTATTATAATCCCCAGCTTATTATGGAGCGTAATCTGGGATGATCTCATGGCCTCGATGGGATATGCGTCAAGAGCTCCTGCCTCATCTGCCAGAAAAGCATTTGCAAGCTTTCCATCCATCCTGTCTTCAGAGTATGCAAGTGGTGTATACTCGTTTTCATTAAGGTTGCAGATAATATTACTACGAAGGACCTTGAAAGCCGGTTCCAGCTCGTCACAAAGAGCTGGGCTGCTCTTGATGATCTTTCTTATTGCCAGTTTAAGCTCTGATGAAAGAGCAAGATCCGGTGCCACAGAAAAGAATCTTGAGAAATCCGGTTCTGTGAGCATCAGTAATATGAAAATGACTGCACTGTTGAACGTCTTAAAGTTCTTTCTGGCTATCTCCAGAAGTGCAGTCACATAAAATCTTTCTTCGCTTCCTTTGCATTTTGTACAAAGCGTGGCTATGATGAGGAACCAAGCATACGGCTCAAGCCCTTCGTATATCGGACAGTGCAGATCTGGGTGGATAATGATCTTTAGCAGCCTTTCAATCTTGGCCACACTCTCCATGCCTACCACTGCTCTCTCATTGAGGCCGTCTGCAATGTTAAGCCATTTCTCACATTGCTTTTTTACGTATTTTGGAACCTTGCCCTCCGTCTCAGATAAGGCCCATTCAGCATATTGGTATGCCTTGTTATCTTTGATATTAGCCACCCAAAGCCTCCCTCAGTGCGCTGGTCTTGGTCTCAGGAGTTTTAGGTATGCTCCGCAGTGCTGAAGCTATAGTCATGCAGCTTTCTTTCTCTATGGAAAAGAGCTGCTGCCTCTTTGCCTTCAGCTGCTTATCAATCTCCAGTATCGTTGCCTGAATAGTTTCTGCTGCCTCAGCATATTCTTTAAAGTTCGAATAATCATCTCTGCTCTGCCGAAGCTCTTCAAGCAGCTCCTCCGACATCATCCTGGAATTTTCCAGCCGGTGAACCTCCGACGAGATCACAGCATACCTGTTTACTACAGCGCTGTATAACAGATCATCCTTGCCGATAGCCTTCATCATCTTCCTGGTGCTCTGGAAGATCTTATGGGCAACAGTGTCCTTCTTGACAGCAGGATCTTCTTTCATTGGAAAGCCTGATATTGTCTCCGCTTCCTTTGCGCTCCGATGAGCAAGCTCTTTCTTGGTACGGTGAGCCTTGCCCTCAATCGCTATTAACTTTGCAGGTTTTGACGGTCTGGCCATTTTGTACCTCTTTTTATATAAAAACTATTTTATTTTATATATACGCGCCCGAAAAAATCTCATTTTGGGAATTTTTTGTGTATATATGGCGGCTGTCGGTGTGGAAATCGTTAAAAATAACAGGCGCTTTGATAACCGGGGGACTTTCAGCACGACAGGCGACTTTCTCATCGTTTGTTTTTCTTTTTAATAATATCCTTGAGTATGCCTATGGGCACCCTGCCACCCTCTGCCATCTCATGATGAATTTCACATAAAGTAATAAGATTATCATCATCAAATGCTTTTGTTTCATCATCTTCAATCTTTACAATGTGATGAACACTCAAGCCCTCTGTCTGGTAGTGGTTTCTGGTCCCTTCATAATCGATCAGGCATAGCTGACAAAGATAATTGTCTCTTGCTTTTATGCTCTCCCTCTTCCGCTGCCACATTGAAGTGCTACGGATGCTGCCAGCTTTCGTTTCTCTTTTGCGCGGTTTAGGTTTCTTCCCACAATCAAAGCCTCGATCATGTATACGGCCGCAATAGGGACAGGCTTTAAGCATGGCATAAAAAAGAGACAGATGTTTCTCTCACCTGTCCCTCATCTCCTTATTTTTCTTTGTATCATATTAACACAGAAACATGTACTGTGATTCCCTTATTTTTTTCTTCCCAATTTTAAGAACCACTGGAACCAAGCAATTATTCCAATCAGTAAGAGTATCGCTGCAATTGCAAGAATGAACACTCCAAAAGCATACTGTCCAATCATTATAGAGAACACTCCAAATATCACCAACAGTAACATATATCCGATGATCTTAACGAATGCCATAATCACACCTCCTTTGTCCTGCTGCCGGTCGCTTCCAATACTGCGAGCGTATTACCTGGCTACTCCCAGCTTGTCCATCAGTGCATCCTGTAATATGCGAGATACGTTGATATGTTCCTTTTCAGCCAACTCATTAAGCCAGCACGGTAGTGTTACGTTTTTCCTTACAGACTTACTATTCATCTTCCGTTTATAGGCTTCAAGGTCTATATCTACCAGTGAAGCTATCGTATCCCCGTCTCCGTCAAATGTATTCTCTCTGCTTAACACTTCATTTAGATCGCTGGCCTTAGGTAGTTCCGATTCCTCTTTCTCATAACAGGCTGATCCAATATAGTCTCTGGCCATCATTATGGCATCGGCCATTCCGAATCCTTCTGTTAATCCATTAAGATCGGGAATCTCAATGAGAACTGTGTCTCTTTCGTCGTGTGTCTGGGTGAATAAAACAGGGTAAACAACTGCTGCCCTTTTTGCCTCTTCCTTAATTGCCATTATTGTGGTCCTCCTTTTTTATCCTTCAAAGGAAAGGGACTTTATAAGTCCCATTTCCTTATGATTGCTCTTGCAAGCTTTTCGTTTATCTCTCGGTGTCTAGGTACCTGCACTTCATCATCTCCTCTTACGTAGATATCATGTTCTCCGCCATGTCTCAGGAATGTGAAGCCCTTTTTCTTAAGCTTGTTTACCAGGTCTCTATTCTTCATCTCTGACCTCCTTATAATTTTATTATACACATTTTATGTGTATTGTCAATAGTTTATACACATTTTTTGTGTATAAAATAAGCAAGGCGAAAACCTTGCTTATCATTTTTCTTATGTTCTTTGACTAATGAGATAATAGATATGTTGTCTGCACTCGTAAAAGTAATTTCTGCAGCATGGCATATTCTTATCCTTTAGCTGATAATATGTGAATCCGTAGGCCACGGCCAGGAGCAGATACTTGTACAGTGATTCATCCACCTCTTTGATTGTATCCTCAAGAAGCTTCGCTTTTAATGAGCTGTCAGCTCGTTTTATTGCTATTTCCTCTGTTGGACTTGTGGCCGTTGATGTCTGTATCTTGTCTTTATCATAGGTGATAGCTTTTCTGATATCTGCCTCAAATGAAGCTTCTCCTTTCCATCTTGGATATCTCAGGCACCAGTGAATAGCAGCCAACCTATCCTCTCTTGGCAGGTAATATTTATTTTTACTACTTAGGTTTCTATGTCTCCCCATAATCCCCTCCTCACTAACCTACTACTCTAATCAGTTCTCCTTGATGATTGGATCTAAGCAGTTCCTCGATTCTGTCCTTATTAAAGCTTATGGTATCTCCCTTCTCATAATGCTGACCAGTATATTTATCTGTGAATCCTTGCAATATCTCAGCGAGGCATGTATCTCCAGGTTTGTAATCTCCAATAGGCTTTGTATCTCCTAAGATTTTTCTCCACATCCCTATTCTAAGTCCATTATCATAGCTGAAATGGAATCTGGGCACTTTCAAGAGCTTTTTAACATCAAATTCCATATCGAAAGGAATTATGTAGCCGGTTTTTCCATCTTCTACGCCTTCCTCGAAAAATGAATCTACCGGAGTACATATTACAGCTGTGTTATTTGTAAGTGCTTCAAGGACCGAGTAGGAATATGCTTCCTGATCCGAGAGCTGCACAAGATAGTCTGCTTTTCTGATATACTCTTGTACATTTAATCTTGGTGACATGTTTATAAAGTTGTCCGGAGGATTGACCATTTCTTTATCCGAGAAATTCAGCCATATAAATGGAATCTCTTCGTCATTAAGCATCTTAGCCAGTTTTCTTATCCGTAACTCATTATCGCCCTTGTCTCTGGCACTGGCCATCCTTGTAGCAGAAACAATCATAAGAGCTTCCGTATTTTCGCTATATGAGAGGTTATTTATAACGATCCCTTTTGACGCTTCCGCTCCCCAGCTTTTCTTTGCTGCCTGTGACACATTTATAAGAATATCTCTGTCAGTTGGTATACGGAGGCTTTTCTGATAACAGGCATGGCAGATCTGAACACTCTTCTGAAATGATACGTTATGAGGTATTTGATCCGTAAGCCTATTCAGTATCAGCGTATCGCATACTATCTCTCTTCCGTCATTTTTCCGTGCCGGCACAATGTCCAATAGTCGTTTTATATGACCGGAATCCATTGAATCAAAAAGGACCAGGATGTCGTAATATGCTCTCATGTGCTGGCAGAAATTGTAAATAAATGTGGAGATGCCGCCTATTTTGTTGGCATACTCACAGTAGATAACTACCTGCGTTTTTATTGGTACCGGGATGATATTACAGTCATTGCATGGTTCTCCTCTTAAGTAATGTGTCCAGATGGACATGGGAGTATGTACCTGACAATATCTTTTGAGCTCCGGTATATCATTTTGATCTGTAAGGAGCCATACTTCGTTGAGTTCATCCTCCTTTTTTATTTCATCAAGGAGCCAGGACATATCAGCCGTAACATGCCTGTAATAGTATGTGATCCTTTTAGTTTTCATGAGCCCCTTTTTAAAACGCTTTATTTTGGAGTCTGTGACAGCTGTTCTGTAAAAATACATATATTCAGGTATGGCCGCGTGTATCATCTTGGTCTCTTTATCCAGATAACCTATCTTCCTTGAAAAATCTTCATCCTCAGTGCTGTCCTTTTGCTCATTAAAACGGACATCTCCAATAAATGATCTTCTGAAAGCTCTTGTACAAACAGAGGGATTAGTCAAATAATCATCATCTGATCTTAAAATATGGTCATGCTGCGTGCCTTCAGCATTTAACGATTTCCAACTGAAATCTATCACATCAGCTGATGATTCACTTATCTTTTTTAAAAGTCGCTCTATGAAGTAATCCGGTACCATATCATCTGCATCGATAAAAGAAATATAGTCACCGGTAGAATTATCAAGGCCCATGTTTCTGGCGCTGGCGCATCCACCATTTTTCTTACGTATTACTCTACACCACTTGTATCTTGTCTTGTAAGGAACCTTGCTTCCATCGTCAATCAAAATGACTTCTGTGTCTTTAGTGATCTGAGGAGCCAGGACAGCTAATAATTCATCTGTGTATTTTTTTGCGTTGTAATAGGGGATGATTATGCTTAAGGCTTTCATATTTTGCCTGCTTTCCTTCTCTGTCGATATATTTCTGCTCCTCAAGTGTGAGGAGCAGATTAAAAAAAGATTATTCCGCTACCGCTTCACGATTGATCTTGAAGCAGGGGAGCACACCATAAGAGGTGCTGGCGCCGTCGTAGTCCGGAGCGCCCGAAGTGCCGACAATGCAGAAGTCCGCGCTGTAGCCGACATACGGCGAAGCCAACCAGTACCATCTTGAGCATCCATGCTTATCTCCGTTGAGCCTTATTCTACCGTAGCCTTTCCTGAATAAGCTCCACTGTTTTCCCTTGCTCTTGTCCGCCCAGTCGCAATCCTCACGTTCTCCAAAGACCTCATTAAACCACGGGACAAATATCCTGCTGCCTTCTCGCTTCCCCATAATGTTCTTAAGGTCCTGAGGAAGTGTATCGAGGTATTCGTTGTTAAGGAAATCCATGAGGTCATCATGCGTCTGATCGTACTTATCAGGCAGGCAATATCTTCTGACCATGTAGATATATTTCTTTCTGATCTCCGCAACCTCAAAGGCTGCCTTCCCGGCAATGTCCTCTGTTATAAGTCTGTCGCCCACTTTTAATGTGCTGGCCTTTGCCTGGACCTTAAACTCTTCGATTGTGTATTTCATTTTTCCGTTAAGCTGCATCTTGTGCCTCCTTTAGATATTTTTGAATATCGGACAATATAAACAATAGGCATCTCCGAGCCATCCCATCGCTTCATCAGGATCCTTGAACTTCTTATAGGCTTCATCGTGATATTTGCAATAATCCTCGCACACTTCATCTGCGATTTTGCTCAATTGCTCGGTAATGGTCATCCGCTCTTTATTTTTCCGTCTCCTGTTCTGATTCATCGTGCATCTCCTCCAGCTCGTCTCTGAATTGAATCCAATCAATAGCCATCTTCAGAACGAACAGAAATCCCAACAATATAAAAAGTCCTTCTTTCATCTCGTCTCCCTCTGCTTTGCAATTAGTCTTTCGGGAGTCGCTGGCTCCCTCCAATGTGGATCCGGGCATATGGAAGTATATGCGTATGGAGGTCTGACCGCTGAGAAGCTGACATGAGCATCTAAACGGCCATAGTGATGATCATTAAGGAGATTGTCGAACTCATTATTTATCTCATGCCTTATATCTTTAAACTTCTTCCCCAACTTATCTCCTCCTTCCTGCCCCGGAGGCCCGGGGCTGAGTCTATGACAATGGCTTTCATTCTGTGATAAATTCCTGCCAAAAGGTCTTAATTCCCTATGTATGACGCAATGGTCCGGTATTTGTTTTCAAGCTGTGTGATTGCCTTCTGATGCCCCTGAATCTCGGCGTCTATCCTATCAAGTCCTTCCATAAGACATTCTCTGACAGCATCAGGAACAGGAAGCTGTCTTTCTTCGGCTGCTTTGTTCTCGCTTTCACTTTTTGCGATCATGTCCTGAACCGCCTCTTCAAAGTCTTCATTGATGACTGCTGCCTTGCGCTCCTTGTAACCAATTTCCCCGGGAACAGGATCCGCTGCTTCTATCTCATGAGCATCTTTCTTCATGGGACCTGTCGGGATATGGTCTGGCACTTCAAGGCCTGCATCCGATAATATCTTCTTGATGAAGGTTGCTTTTACGTTGTTCGCTTTGGCCAGGCTCTTGATCTGCTTAACAGGATCTCCCTTTTCAAAAGACTCTTTGTACAGGTTTATGATTGTCTCTTTATCCATTAACATTCTCGCTCCTCCCATACTTCGCATATCTGCCGGACTCTGATAATTGATATCTTAAAGTGCTCTGCGATGAGCCTATATGGAATCCCGGCTTTGCGATATGCGACTATCTCCTTGTTCCTTTCGGTTTTTCTGTTGCGCTTTACCATTTGCTATACCTCAGCTTGTTCTTGTCCCATCCTTCATGCCTGGCTCTCAAGTAAGCCTCGAATATGGTTATCATGTCATCGTGAAGTCCAAGATTTCCATTATCGAGCATGTTGTGATGCCATACACAGCCAAGAGCTAAGTTCTCCGGGATGCCAAGGCCACCTTGAGAGCGTGGGATAAAGTGCATGATCTGAAGCGTATTCCTTATAGTTGTGAACTCATCCTCAGGTGGCAGCATGTAACCAAGCCTACAAAAGATGCAGCCTCCGTCTCTTGCATGAACCTCTTTTCTTACTTTGTCCGATATATCACACGCTCTCGACCTTTTACTCATGCAAAATCAACCTCTTCATCAACCTTCTTGCCGGACTTGACTGTCAGATAACCGTCGCTGTTCAGGAATACCTTATGAGTCCAATCGCCCTCCTTGATGGTCACTGACTCGACGTCATGATTTGTGACATCCCTAAAAGCTATTGAGAAGATCTGAAGAACATTCGGAGTGTTCTCGAAGCGAAGCTTCGCCCACTCGTTCGCCTTCTTTATCTTGCACTCTCTGTTATGGTGCTTCTTGGCTTCTTCGCAATCGCATTCATCTGTAGCGATCTCGTCGGCCTCCTGCTGGGTGACTTCTCCAACAGTCTTGATTATCCTTGACTGTCCGCAAAATTTGCATGTGCCTGTGCTTGTTGGTAATTCGTTATTGTCTTTCATACTGTCCTCCTTAATGCGATGTCTAAGTGCATGGTGAATGCATCTGCCATGTCCATTGCTCTGTGATAATATCCATCTTCAAAGGCCTGATTGAGCCTTACAAGAGCGTCCTTTGCACTTCTGAAAGCTCCCTGATTCTGTACCGTGTCATGATTGTCAGCTGCTGCCTGCGGAGCTTCCTCTTCTTCTCCAGGAGGAAGAGGATCGTCGGGAGAGACATGTGTGATCTCTCTTTCTATGTCATCCGGGAATGGAAGCTCTTCGTCTTCCGCTTTGGGCTTTATGCCACTTTCAGAGATTTCTTCTTTTTCTTCTTCAGTATTTTCGGTGCTTTCAGAGATTTCCTCTTTTCCGGATTGCTCTTCCGCTTTGGGAATAATCGGCTCTTCAGACTTTTTCTCTTCTTCAATGCCTGCTGCCGGCTCGCTTTCTTCGGGTTCGGTTTTCGGAATGTCTGATGTTTCCTGTTGCGACGTCGCAACAGCTTTATAATATTCTGACCAAACATCATCATTTCCTGCCTCGTAAATATTGGCGTATATCCAATAGACTGTTTCAAGAAACTCGTCCCATGTCATTGTCTTTGGTGCTGGATCCGTGAGGAGCTTGTAGCTTATGCCTTTGTCGTAGCCATACATGAACAGAAAGCAAAGGCCTTTCTTGTGTGTGGCACTTCCTGAAGGATTCATGGCCTCAGCCGCTTCCTTGTGTGATGACTTTGGCATAGTGTGATATTCAAGGTCGATGACTTTGTTTAACATGTCTTTCTTGTCCTTGAAGTAGTCGATGATGCACAGCTCCAAGGGAGAGGGCTTGTCCTCGTCCTCATCGTCTCCGTTCATGCTCACAACGTCCTCCGGCTGCTGCCTGTCGAAGCTCTTAAGCTCTCTGATCTGCTTAACCGTTGTCTCTTCCGTGATAAGCTCACACTCTGAATCCGGGAGAGATAACATCTCGGAAAGCTTTGAGCTTGAGAATCCTTTGTACTGCTCCTTGAGCTCTAATGAGTTGCCTCCCTCTGAATACTTCTCATTGATTGCGATAAACCTTGAGACAGCACTCTTTGAGATTCCATACTCTTTCTGAGCGAACTCAAAGACGTCTGATGCTCCTCCGAAGTTGCCGGAGTCCCGGATCTGCTTTAAGCGATATCCGATGTAAACAAAATTCTGAGCTGTCTCGGAGAGCTTCTTCCTGATGTCTTCTACCCAGGAGCTCCACTCGTCCAATGTAATCTGATGATATTCTTCCATACGGCCCTCCTTATCTGACCATGCCTATCTTGTAGGCAACATATGCTATCCATAACATGAATCCTGCTATCAGGATTTCCATTATCCACTCCAATACTTTTTTCATGCGTTATCCTGCTGCCTTTTGCAGCTCCTTAACGTTCTTCTTTACCTGCTTCATCCATCTATTCAGGACCTTCTGAACCTTCTCTTTATCCGGCTGACGGTCATATGCTGCATAGAACTGAATCACCTTTGAGAGGTCACATTCGATTGTGTAATATGGCTCCTTTAGATTCTCTTTCTTTCTCAGGAATACAATGAATGTGCTCCTTGCGCACATCTTCTCCTTGTACTGAGGTTGAGCGCCTACGCAATGATGCTGGAGCCGGCCTTCTGTGTTGATGTCTGATGCATTCTTCGGGACGATGATCTGATAGCTGTCATCCTCCCAGGCGAAGATAGCCGTGTTGAGTTTGTAGTCCTTGCTGATGCCCTTATACTTGATGTTGTCTGATTTGTTTTGACTCTTCTGCTCTGCCTTGTGAATCTCCTCAACATAGCGATTGTGATATTCCTTCCAGCGCTTGTTACGATAGACAATCTCATCATGAGGATTCATACCAAGCCTTAAGGCCATCTTCAAATAGTCCTGATATAGGCCGATGTTCGGAAGTGTCATTCCTCCGCTCTTCTCCATGAGCGTGTATATGTGATTGATGTTGTACTCCTTAGCAAGACCTATGATGGTCGATGCCTTAGCAAGGTCCTTGATCTTGCAGAAGTCCTTGAGGTTTTTGTCTAGTATCTTGGGAGCGACTTCTAAGAGCTCTCTTGCCTCCATGCCTCCGTTGAACTTTTTAAGCCTTTCATAGGTCGCATTGGAGACTTTGATAGGCGCTATGCTATAACGGCCCACAAGATCTGCTGCCATACGAAGACATCCCTTTTTAGCAATATACTCGATCTGAGGATTCTTCCGAACCTTGTAGAGAATGAATGAAGGATCGCATCTTCCGTCAAGGAGTCTTACTGTGTCCTTCTCGCCTTCGGGGAGCCCTAGTGAATCCAGGTTGTCATACACATAATGTCTTGTAGGAAGGTTATTCACGCAGGAATCTCTCTTTTTGTCCCAAAAGTGCTGGGCTCTTCCATATCTTCCGAACTTCTCGCCGTAGTACCATCTGAGCCACGTTCCGCCGGGTTCCTTTATGTAGGCCCTGCACAGTTCTGTGATGCGTGTTATACTTCCGTTGAAGTTCGTCACAGAGAAAATCCTTTCAATGTACCGCTCCTCATTGAACAATATTCCCTTGACCTTATGAGTGTAGGTGTAGGACTGCCATAATTTGATGTTGACCTTCTTTTCATCGGATTTTTCGAGCTTTCTGATGCAGAATCTCTTAAAGTCCTTCGGGAGAGCTGGGACATTCTTCATGAAGTCGTCTATGCGCTTCTGCTTATTGTTCTCGGCTCTTATGCTCTTTCTGAACTTGACCTCTGATTCATACACCTCTATCGTATCGAGGTTGCGGTATGACTTATTACAGAAGCTTCCGATAGCTTCAAGGCTATCCTCATCGAAGCCTGTCTTTGAGACGTATGAATTAAAATATATTGTCGAGAGCATGTCCCTGGTCCAATAATCGCTCTTTGGATAATATGTGAGCCATCCTTCGTCCCAAGTGAAGTGAATGACTCCATCCTCCATTCTTCCTATGACCTGCCAATCAGGGAGGATGAGCATTAAGACCTTCTTTTCGCTCGCTTTGATGATCCGGGCCGTATTATCTTCAGGGAGCTTGTCGGGGATGGCTTTGATAAGTTCTAGCTTTCTCATATCAGCCTCCCATGTAATACTCGGTTATAAGCCTTTTGACTGTTGCCATTCCGGGAATCCCGAATGTTACCCTTCCGGCGCTGACGCCTGCTGCCTTCAGGATCTCCTTGTCGATAGGTCTCTGATGGCCAAAGGACCATTTAAGGATGTGAGCAATGCATCCGTTGAAAGTCTTTCCTTTGGCTCTGACTGCTTTTGACATAGCCTCTTCTTCCATGCATCTTTGCTTTATGTATTCACACCAATCGCTTATAAGCTCCTCTGCCTTAACTTCCTTTGATTCAATCTCAAGCTTGCCGATGGCTGCTGACATATCATCGCAGAGGAATGGGATTATCCCATCAATAAAAGCGTTGGCCACTTCTTCGTCAATTCCATTCTCCTTTGCAAGGGCCTTGATTGAGTCCCTGTCGCCCTCGTTCTTTAAATTGGTCGCAAGCTCATTGATCTGGGCTGCGCTTTCCATTTCTCCGAATTTGTCAAACATGTTATCTCTCCTTTCATGCTCCGCACTCGTTCTCCATCCAGGATGAGTATGAGTGCCTGTCACATAGTACCGTTTCAATGGTGTTATCCTTCAATAGCTCGTTGAAGCTTTCCCATTCTTCTTTGTGGGCGACGTCCTCGCCTTTGCTGTTCTTATAGCCTGTCATCTTCCAAGCTTCGTACCACTTATTCTGAATGGCAGATGCAAGGACTCTGTTCTGAACATGGATCTTGAGACTGCATGGCTTTTTAAGTCTCTGCAATGCTTCATTTATGGCTTTAAGCTCTGCATAGTAACTTGTAGCCTGCTCTATGTCCTTTGCTCCTTCTGTCATGGTGGCAGGTCCTTTTGATGTCTGAAACTCAAGAACAAATATATATTTCCCATCTGCCTGGCCTACGCCTTTGATGGATGTGTGAATGTAAAGGTCAATGTTATCCATCCCTGCTCCTTTTCTTTATCCGTACCTCTGTGTAGTAGAGATACGATAGGCCCGTAAACTTATTGACACCTTTTCGGATGGAGTTCTGATCAATGTAGAAGCCTTCTCTGGGCTTTAAGTCCTTTTGTCCTGTGAGGATCTTCTTTAAGGTCCAATGACTATATCTGTGTTTCTCCGGTACCGGCCTCTTTAAGTTCCTGCTGGTTGATATTGAAAGGATCTTCTTTCGGTCCTCGTCTCTGAAAGTAAATTCAATCTGTCCTATGTGCTCCACATCAGGCTTCTTGCATATATACTCTGCCAAGCCTCCGAACCCTCCGCTGTCGTCTATGGTCTGATAGTCAATAGCTCCTGCATCATCCGTGGCTGCTTTCCATGAGTCCCGTATAAGAAGATCTCCGTCCGATATTCTATTTATGACCATGTGACAATGCAGGCCTCCTCTTTTGCCGATCTCGATTCTATAGACGAACATGAGGGGCTGTCCTCTTGCCTTATACTTTTTCCTCAATCCATCCAGGAACTTTTTGACGTCTGCCTTGACTGCCTGAATCTCTTTTCGGGTCCCAGCCTTATACTTGACTGTTATCCAGTAGTCCCCTGGATAGAAGTTAAGCTGAAGTGTTCTCCTTAACCTCTTTATCCTGTTCCATTGATTCTGTCTTTCGATCTGAAGGGGAGTCGGCTTTTCTTTCTTCTCTCGCTTTTCCCCTTTCGCTCCATATTTACCTTTGAAATTTATCTCGTGCTCAATATAATTTGGTGAACTGAATATCTTTTCACTGTATGCCATTGATCCCCAACTGCTCCCCTAACTTTAATATGGTTATAAAGCTATAAAAACTAGATAAAATCTAGCTTTTTCTTGATTTCATGGGTTCAATGTAGTACAATATCTATGTCAAATATGTTATGTACTACAAGAACTTGAGAGCTTCCCTGGCTCTCTTTTCTTTTGCTCATTTCTAAAAGTCGTCAGGTTTAAAACCATCTGTCTATAGCAATCATCCAGCTCTCCCTTTGCCCTATAGAGCAGCTTCCTTTCATTGCCGAAGCCTTTATATATCTCTATGACATCTTCGTCCGGTTTAAGGAGCGTTGCTTTGATATGAGAGAATAGCTGATATCTCTTGCGGAGCGGTTCATATACTTCGTAGAATTGCTCATGTGGTGTTTTTTCCATTCCCTTTTACTGCACCTTTCATTCCCTTTTATCTACTTCTTGGTGAAAAAGTTGTGATGTTTGTAGTTGAAGGCAAACTTAAACCACTTCTCCAGGATGTCTGTGCCTGTTACCTCAAAAGCTATGATCCCAGGGCTGACATCTCCGGTCTCAAGTCTTGCAAGAGCTGTGCCACTGTCTCCGGATGGCTTTGCTGTTTCAATCCTCCCATCAGCCACACAGCTAAATTGGTATATCTTCTTGCCTTCCTTGGTGACTCCGTACTGATTGATGACCTCATGGATTGTTGAAGGATATTCCGGATCCTGTACCCGGTTCCATACCACACTCATGACAAGCCACTGGCCCTCGCATCCTTCTCCTTCAGCTTCTGCTGTGGCCAGCTTCTTAAGCTCTGTAGCTTCGTCATAGGTCAGCTCTATCACTTTCCCTGCTGCCGGCGGAAGTTCCTCTGCAGGTTGTCTAACTTCTGCATACTCGACTTCCTGGACTGGCCCATCGACTGCCATATCCTCTGTTTGTTCTTTTTCTTGGATATAGGTGTGTATTTCTTCATCCGGTATTTCCTCCCATAAGGTTTGCGCCTCCTCCGGTACCTGTAGTGATATTCCCGACAGGATCAATAACATTCCTGCTGTTATTAACATCCCCTTTAGCTTTCTCATGGCTTCCTTTCTCTATTTAGTTAGTGCATTTAGCCTTTCTGTACTTTTCCAGCTCGTCAGTGTCGAACAGTATCGGGCTGTTAGCAGCATTATTCATCTTCCAGGCTATCTTTTGCCCAGGAGTGTTATAGATCTGCCTCAAGCTCTGCTGTGGCCAGCCCATTTTTACAAGCTCTGTAGCTCTCATTACTTTTGATGGATAATTCATGTGTCGCTCCTTTCTGTTGCGACGTCGCAACGACTTTGTTGTTCAAGATTGTTTAGTAGATACATATGTCAATATGTATCTACTATTTGTTACTATTTCTCTGAGGGGTTCCCCTTAGAGAAATCCGCTCCATCCCCGGATTGGTTTAGTTTTCTAAACTATTGTTGTAAAAAAATATATGGGGATATCCTCGTTGGAAATATTTAGCGCCTGAGTCATTCTAGCGATTTCATCCTGTGAGAAGTTTGATTGATTATTTAATCGCTGACTTAATGTCACGCGTCCTAGTCCTATTTTGGATGCAAGTGCATCCTGAGTACCGCAAACTTCCTTGATTTTTCCCTTAAGCTTACTGTAATCAAACTGTATGCTCTGCATATTGTGCTCTCCTTTCGTGTTTAGTTTTCTAAACTGTTTGTATGGTATCACACTTTTGTTTAGCTCGTCAATATATTTTTTATCTTTTCTAAACTTTTTGTTGCGTTATCTAAACATTTATATATAATGAGAGGTAGGAGGAAATACTTATGGAAAAGGTAAGTACTGCTGATCGTCTTAAAGAGCTCATGGCAGCAAGGGACGTTAAACAAGTAGATATTATAAGTTCTACCGGCATAACAAAGGGAGCTCTCAGCTCATATATTTCTGGTCGTTATGAGCCTAAACAGGACAACATATATCTATTGGCCAAATATTTTAATGTTAGTGAGGCATGGCTTATGGGCTATGATGTGCCGATGGAAAGAAAGCCTGCTGCCACTTCTCCATCTTCAGAGCTTTCTCTTGATCCTGAAGAGACCAGGCTTATAAATACATATAGGAGCTTTAATAAAACCGGCAAGGCCAAACTAATGGATTACCTGGCTGATCTTGATAGCTCTCCCAGAAATCATGGGGAAGTGCTGGATTCATATACAGATTTAACAGAAAAGGATAATCTGGCCTGATGGGGCTTGAGTGTGTTACTTGATAAAATTAAAGAGTATAGACTTTCATATAAAACAAGAAGCGCCCTTTTAAGGCGCTTCCGTAACTCCTTCTTCCTATTATTTGGTAGACGAGCTATTTATTGTTTGGATTAGGGATTGTTGCTTTAATTTTTTTCTTTTTAATATAATTTGGATCGTATTTTAGTGATTTGCGTTCAAGCTTTTCGAAATTACAACATACCTTCTTGTAAAGAGGCACTTTCCCGCTGAGGGCTTTTCTATATGTTGATTCAGCTCTCCTTAATATTATATCGCGGTTCTTGTTGCAAAACTCTAACTGGTTCAATAAGAGATTTTTGTACTTTTCATCACTTTCCTTTTGTATATCAAAGCTTATCAGACAACTAGGAAGGACAGGAATCATGTTGTTGAATCCCATAATACCCAGCTTGCCGCCGTCCAGTTTCATTACAGGGCCACCGCCTTTTATGTTTGCATGATTAGGCTTAGGAGATTCTAATGGAACAAAATAGTCCACTGTATTTATCGATAATACAATTCCAAGATAAGGTCTCCTTTGTCCCTTATTGTACTGGACTTTATCATCTACGCTATGAAGATAGCTAATATAGTGTTCATTAATGTGATATAGTCGAAACTTGCTCATTGTACCTCTCAGAAAAATGCGAGGCGGCTATCACCAACCTCGCACTTGCTTTTTTAACTTCCCACTTACGGTAGGGAGTCACCGCTTTTTTAGCTCCCTGCTTACGGTCAGGGCTCGCCGCTTTTTTAATTTCCTTATTTTTCAACCAGGGTAGGAATCCCCTCTTTAGACTAGAAAGGAGGCGCGAAGCGTCTTTTTCTTGTCAGCGAGGTTTTCACCTCGTCCTTGGATTATATACCTAAAAGCAACCAATTGTAAAGCATTTTAACACTTATTTTATATACTTTATATCGTCATTTGAAGTTGAGAATTTAGTTTCAGGAGGTTCTTTATGGCCAAAGCAAAGTATAAATACAATGAACGTATCCAGGGATGGAGTACTCTTGTCTGGGATGGTACCTATACCAAGGCAGGAGAAAAGCATAGGAAGGCTTTAGTCTCCAAGAAATCCTCGGCAGATCTTGAAAAGCAGGTGGCAGAGTTTAAAGCTCAGCTTAAGAATGGTGGTGCCTTGAACTATTCCGGCATGACTTTTCCTCAGTATGCCCAAAAGTGGTTTGAGATCAGCAAGGCTACCTCTGAGATCAATACTCAGAGAATGTACCGGACAACCATTAAATACTTTGACTGTCTGTATGATGTCAGGATATCTGACATAAGACATTCACACCTGCAGATGGTCATCAATAATAACGCTGATCATCCTAAGACTTGTAAGAACATAGAAACCACCTTCAGGCAGATCATACGAAGTGCTGTAAGGGACAAGCTGCTGCCCCGGAATGCTCTTGAAGATATCTGTTCTGACATCACACTTCCTAAGTATGTGAAACCTTCTAAAAGGCCTCTTGACGAGACTGAGAAAGAAGCTTTCCTGAAGGCAGAGCTCTCACCCATGAAGCAGGCTTTTGTTTCCATGCTGTATGCGTGCGGCCTTAGGAGAGGAGAAGCCCTGGCTCTGACAAGATTTGATTTTAACTGGGAAAGGAACGAAGTGAGTATAAACAAGGTTATTGTCTTTGACGGGAATAATCCGGTGCTCAAGCCTTATCCGAAATCAGAAAGGGGCGTCAGGACCATACCAATACCTGCTGCCATGGTACCAAGAATAAAACCCTATGTGGAATCCTGCGACGGTTATCTGTTCCATGGTAGGGATTCTGAGATGATGACAGAAACATCCTTCAGAAGAATGTGGGCGTCAATCATTACATCAATGAATATAGCTGCCGGATATAACCCTCAGGCCAAGAAATTCAAGGGAGAAAAGCCGATAAAGGATCTTACCTGCCACATCTTCAGGCATAACTACTGCACAGAGCTGTGCTATAAGGTGCCTCAGATCAGCACTAAAAAGATTGCCCAGCTCCTTGGTGATACCGAGAAGATGGTCCTGGATGTTTACAGTCATATTGTTGACTCAAAAGAGAACGTTGTGGAAACCATAAATGAAGCTTTGGGGATGTAGCAAACATACGTTTACTTACATTTTTATTACATTAATGTAAAAATGGACCCAAAATTACCGATTTTTTACATTTACTTTTAACTACTTTTAGTTACTTTAAACTACAACAAAAATAAGCGGAGCGCCCATATTTACTAGGTGTTCCGCTTATTCATTGTAAGTGTGCGTGACAGGATTCGAACCCACGACCTTCTGGTCCGTAGCCAGACGCTCTATCCAGCTGAGCTACACGCACATATTATATACATTTAAGCAAAATGTTCTTGCTCAAACGACAAATTATATTATATGCACGCCAAATAGCTTTGTCAACTGTTTTTTATTTTATGCCTGATTTCTCTCAGCCTCTTCTGCAGCCTTGGTCTGGATAACAAGTTTCTCCATATCCGGACGGGCAAACTCAAAGCAGGCCATAATCTTTGGTGAAAATACACCACACTCTCCGTTCTTTATCATCTCATAGGCTTTGTCCAGAGGATATGCCTGCTTGTAAACTCTATCACTTACAAGCGCATCATAAACATCGGCTATAGCAGTGATCTGAGCAGCAACCGAATTTTCTTCACCCTTAAGCCCGTCAGGATAACCTCCGCCATCGTATCTCTCATGGTGATGTCTGACTATATCAAGGCAGATCTCATAGTTTTCTTTATCCTGAAGATCTTTTATTCTCTCAATGATCTCGCTTCCTCTGGTGGTATGAGATTTCATAACCTCAAACTCCTCACTGGAAAGTCTTCCGGGTTTTAAGAGAATGTTATCCGGAACGGATATCTTGCCAATATCATGCATGGCTGATGCCATGGTAATAACATCAATGAGATGCGGATTAAGTCCAAGCTCCGGGTAATTGTTCATGGCTGTAAGCGCCAGTATTCGGACGAATCCCTTTATTCTCTTAAGATGATAGCTGGACTCATTACTTCTGAATTCAACGATCGTGGCGATCATGTCCATCACCCTCTCGTTGTTATTCTTTAATTTTTCTTCCTGCTTCTTTAAATAGACAAACTGCTTTTTAAGAACCCTTGTCTGGTCATCAATCTGATTTTCAAGATGGTTCTTGTGGTCGTACAGTTCAACTGTCCTCGCCACACGTCTGTCTACAATAACAGGGTCAAAAGGCTTGTGTATAACATCGGCAGCGCCCTTCTGATAGCTGGTACGTTCAGCGTCTGTGGAGGTATCCGCCGTGATCATAAGGACAGGAATAGTATCATTCAGGTTATCTTTCTGCTGCATTGCCTCCAAAACAGCATAACCATCCATCTCAGGCATGATAATATCAAGGAGAATGGCTGCCAGCTCAGATTCATGAGCCTCCATTTCCTTCATGGCCTGAATGCCATTATCCGCTTCTATAATATTGTACTTGTCCTTAAAAATCTCGCCTAAAATTCCACGGTTGATCTCATTGTCATCCACTATCAGAATTGACCGGTCTGCCATGTAATCCTCCAAAAAGAGTTCTGCACATCACTCCAATTGCCAGAACAAGGTTCAATCACGGAAATCACAGATTTCCTATTTTGCCTTTCATCTTTCCACAATAGCTGCGCATCCCATTCCGCCGCCTACGCAAAGGGTAGCAAGTCCCTTGTGGACATCTCTTCTCTGCATCTCATAAAGGAGCGATACAAGAATTCTGTTTCCTGAGCATCCTACAGGATGTCCAAGTGCAATAGCACCACCATTTACATTGAGCACATCATTGCTGAATCCAAGATCATGCTGAACAGCAACTGACTGTGCTGCAAAAGCTTCATTAGCCTCGATAAGGTCAAAGTCTCCGATCTGATATCCGGCTTTCTTCATAACCTTCTGAGTAGCAGCTACAGGGCCAATTCCCATGATGCTTGGCTCAACACCTGCAAGTTCTCCTGCAATCCAGGTTCCGAGAGGCTTAACACCGAGCTCTTTTGCCTTCTCTTCACTCATAACAATGATTGCAGATGCAGCATCATTGATTCCTGATGAGTTAGCTGCAGTAACAACGCCGCCGTCCTTCTTGAATGCAGGCTTTAAGTGGGAAATACTCTCAACTGTAACGCCCTTTCTTGGTCCTTCGTCTGTATCAAAGATAATTGTTTCTTTCTTTTTCTTGATCTCCACAGGAACAATCTCTTCCTTGAACTTACCTTCAGCAATGGCCTTTTCAGCTTTGTTCTGTGACCAGGCTGCAAATTCATCAAGCTGCTGCCTTGTAAGATGCCACTGCTCAGCGATATTCTCAGCTGTAATTCCCATGTGGTATCCGCCAAAAGCGTCTGTGAGGGCATCCTTGATCATAGCATCCTGAAGCTCTCCTGAGCCCATTCTATATCCGTAACGTCCCTGCTGCATAAGATAAGGAGCCATAGACATGTTCTCCATACCACCTGCAACAATGATGTCAGCATCGCCCATTCCGATAAGCTTAGCTGCAAGGTTTACGCAGTGAAGTCCTGATCCGCAAAGTACGTTAATAGTAGTAGCCGGAACCTCTACAGGAATTCCCGCATTAATAGCTGACTGTCTTGCAGGGTTCTGTCCAAGTCCTGCCTGAATTACGCAGCCCATGTATACTTCATCAACCTGCTCAGGCTTAACCCCTGCTCTCTTTAAAGCTTCTTTGATAACGATTGCGCCAAGTGCCGGAGCCGGTGTTGTGCTGAGAGTTCCGCCCATTGTTCCGATTGCTGTTCTGCATGCGCCCGCTAATACTACTTTTCTTGCCATAATTTTCTTCATCCTCCAACTATTTCATTATTTCACGGGAAAAGAATTTCCTGATTTCCCGCAAGCACCATATTCACACATATCATTATTAATTTTATCATTATATTGAATTATTCTCAACGTATCACTGGAGTTTTAAAGGGAGTTCCAGCCCATGACTCTCCAAAAGATTACCGTCGCTTAGAATTTCCTTTGTATCACCGTCAGCTATTATTCGTCCTTCATCCAAAAGAACTGTCCTCTCACAGGTATCCATTATAAAATCCAGATCATGTGAAGTTATGAGCTTTAGAGAATTTATCTCATTTAAAATGCCTATCAGGTTCTTCCTGTTTCTGGGATCCAGCGCTATCGATGGTTCGTCCATAATGATGATGTCAGGCTCCATGGAAAGAATTGTGGCGATTGCCGACAACTTCTTTTCTCCGCCGGAAAGCTTATAGGTCTGCTTTTTTCGCAGTTCCTCAATGTGTACCTTCGCAAGCGCCTCTGCAACGCGCTTTTCAACCTCTTCTTCAGAAAGTCCGTAGTTTCTTGGGCCAAATGCCACATCGTCTTCCACAGTTGATAAAAAGAGCTGTGCATCAGAGTCCTGGAAAACATATCCGATGTGCTCTCTGATGTGATTGAGGTTCTTCTTGTTGACCTGGTGTCCGGCTACTTTCAGGATCCCGTCATAATCCAGATAAAGGCCTACAAGCAGTTTCATCAGCGTGGACTTTCCTATTCCGTTGGCTCCGATTATTCCAATGCTCTCTCCATCATGGGCCACAAGATTGATATCCGCAAGAACCTGCTGCCCCTTCTCGTATGAAAAGCTCAAATGTTCAATTTTTAATAGTTCGCCATGTATTCCGGTGTGCATTCGCCCGCTCCAATCTAATATTTGCAATGTACAGTCTAAGCTATCCACGATAGTTCCATATTCATAAATACTATTATGCCAAGTGAATCCCTGTATCAAAATGCCATCAATCTGCTGGCAAGTCCCAGCCTGATAAACACAAAAACGAGAATCCAGAATATAGGATATAGCATCTCTACAGTTCTGACCTTCCTTCTCGGAACCACAAAATCCCCCCTAAAGCCCCGAAGCAACATGCTTTCGTAAACAATTCCTGCCCTGTCAATGCTTCGCAGCAGCCATTGTCCAACCAAAGTTCCCCAGGCTTTATAGTGAATACCGTTTTGCGACGGCGCCCTTAGCTTATAGGCGGTTGTTATCCTGTCTGCCTCATTTCCCATAAGCCCAAAATATCTGTAAATAAGCATGATAACGATAACCACAACCTTCGGGATATGAAGGAGCCTCAGCGCATAACATATCTCATCTATTGAAGTGGTAGCTATCAGGATGTATGCAGCAAGCACGCTGTAGAAGCCCTTTAGCATCAGGGTTATCATAGACACCACACCACCGGTTATCTGTATCCCGGTGGAATTGCCGCCGGCTGCACCAATTGCAAAAATCGGTGTCTTGTCAAAAAAAGGATTGAAGATACCAACAAAGATCACAAGAGGCAGGATAAGTCTCATTCTGTAAAGACCTTCTTTAAATGACAATTCCCCTGCAATAAATCCAAATACCGGAAATACAGCCATAAGGATCAGTTGTGAAAGAGCGTATTTATGAAACGAAGCCACAATTACTATGTAAAAAACGCAAACAAGCAGCTTCCCCATTGGATGAAGTCTGTTCATCCAATGGGAACGCTGCTGCAAATTCTGTAACCTGTCAAGTTCACGTAACTGATTTTCAATTGAACTCATTATAAATATGCCAGAGCAATCTCCGGTAGCTTATGAACTGTAACATAATCAGCCAAGCAGTTATTTCGCTAAAGTTCCTAAGCCTCGTTTGCCGCCCCTTCCTTCTTCTTAAAGAATTTAAATGCGTAGCTTGCACCAACCATAACGCCTACAACAACGAGAGATCCCACAATTCCGGAAAAGCTGGTACCTGCTGCCGACTCGCTGTTCTTAAATGCATAGTCGGGAAGAAGTGATGTAGTCTCCTGAATGCCTGCTGCGGTATCATACGCGCCGCCATCAGCCTCAAGCTCCGCAGTTCCTGCGACCTGCTCCATGGACCACTCAAGCCCGTCAGGGAATGCAGATGCAAAAAGAGATACGATTCCGCCACAGATAGCTGCTGCAGCTGCGATGGCAATAATAGTAGTCTTTAAGCTGAGCTTTCCTTCTTTCTTTACAACAACAGTTTCTGACTCTCCAACGCCCCATAACAGCTCAGGTCTTGCTTCATAAACAAATATAAGAACCGCTGCCGTTATAAGACCTTCAACAAATCCAATAGCGAGATGGATTGGCTGCATTGTTGCAAGAAATACCGAAAACGGAAGCTCAGTAACTCCCGAAAGCAGCGTCTCGATCGTTACCGAAAACGCGCCCAGCTGAAGTGTCAGCACACATCCCAATATTGATGCCAATGCAATTTTTGCTTTAGTTGCTCCTTTTTTCATAATTGGCTTCCATATCAGAAGCGCCCCGACAAAGCACCCGTAGAAAGCCATATTCCATATATTACATCCCAGTGCCAAAAGTCCTCCGTCAGCAAACAGGAGGCACTGAACAAGAAGTACCCCTATCATGGTAAGGAATCCGCCGAACGGTCCAAGAACTGCAGAGAGCATCATACCTCCGCAAAGATGTCCTGATGAGCCTGTTCCCGGAATAGTAAAGTTCAGCATCTGTGTCGCAAAAACAAATGCTCCCATAACTCCCATTACAGGGATCTTTTTAGGATCATCCTCTTTCTTGACCTGATTTACGGATACTCCTGCCGCTGATGCGGATAAAACGTACATTGTTCCGGCTACTGCCGGTGCCACCAGGGCGTCAGCCATGTGCATGATAAAATTCCCCTTTTTCTAATTTTTATGAGGTAAAAAGAGCTAAGTACTGGGCTCTGATTATCTTCATTGTCGTGTGTAAGTCTCCCACAACAATTAGAGTATAGGTTCAAGCTATATGGCTCACAAGCCCCCTAGGGGGTTATTTTTACACATTTTTCGTTACTACATTCTCGCTTGCATCTTGCTCCGGCAACTGATTCGTCTGCTCTATAAACTATTATCCCTGTTTTTTCTCAAAGAGCTTTCTGATAGCCTCATCATAGGGAGCTCTAAGAACGCCATACTCCGTAACAATGCCCGAAATAAGTTCATTGTCTGTCACATCGAATGCCGGGTTATATACCTTGACTCCCTCCGGAGCCATGCGCTCTTTGTACCACATTTCTGTAACTTCCTCAGGTTTTCTCTGCTCAATTTTGATATCGTCACCTGTAGGAGTGTTTATATCGATGGTAGAAGTCGGCGCACATACATAAAAAGGCACGTTGTACCTCCTCGCCACAGTCGCAACAACGCTGGTGCCGATCTTATTTGCCGCATCTCCATTGGCAGCAACTCTGTCGCAGCCCACAAATATCGCATTTATCGCTCCACTCTTCATAAGCGAAGCAGACATATTGTCACAAAGAAGTGTTGTGTCTATTCCGGCAGACTGCAGCTCATAAGCTGTAAGTCTCGCACCTTGCAAAAGAGGTCTTGTCTCATCGCAGTACACCTTTATCTTGTATCCTTTTTCGTGAGCAAGATACATTGGTGATGTAGCAGTTCCGTACTTGCAGGTTGCAAGCTGCCCGGCATTACAGTGGGTAAGGATCCCGTCTCCGTCCTTGATCAGTTCTACTCCGTACTCGCCTATCTTTCTGCATACTTCCACATCCTCTGCTTTGATGCGCTCTGACTCCGCTTTCATCTCAGCTATGATAAGGCTCTTTTTCTCAGAAAAATCTCCTGCGCTGTTTTTGGCATCAACAGTGCCATCATTTGATGATGCGATTTCCTCATAGAACTTTCTCACATGGCTCTCCATGCGTTTCAAAGCCCAGGAGAGATTTACTGCTGTAGGCCTTGAAGAGTTCAGATAATCACTCTTTTCTTTAAACTCTTCCATGAACTGCTCGAAGCTCTCAGCTTCCGAATTCTTCATAAGAAGATATATTCCAAAGCCTGCTGTCACTCCGATAGCCGGAGCTCCCCTTACCTGCAAAAGATATATGGCATCCCAAATCTCTTTTCCCGTGTGAAGTCTTATTATCTCAGTCTTACCGGGCAAAAGAGTCTGATCAATGATCTCAATCGCATCATCCTCATCCACCAGTGCCACTGTTTCATAATCCAAAATGCTCTTCATCTTAGTCTCCGTTCCGCTGCATAGGTTAAGCAGCCTAGATTGTACTGTATAGTCAGGCAGATCAGAAATCTGCTGCCATCAATGAGTTATTACCAACTCGCAACAAAAATACCCGCTTCAAGTTCTTCACTTCTGTCTCCCGGCAGGATTACTGTGCATGTCGTACCTTCCGGTATTTCTCCTTCAATCTTTTTCTCAGCCGCATTCCAGCTGACCCTTATTGTCCCGTGCCCTGACCTGTAGCTTCCGCTTGCATATTCAAGGCCTGAATTTACTGCAGGTTCAATAAAGAAATGCTCAAATCCGGGCTGTTTCTCATCCGGTTTTATTCCCAGAATATCCGTAAAAAGAAAGCTGCACACCGAAGAATAAGCCGCGTGGTTAAGAGATCCGCTGACTCTGTATCTGCCGTCTTCGTAGCTATTGCCCGCTTCATCCGTATATTTAAAGGCATTTAGTTCCTCAGGATTTGTTGTAAGTCCCATTGAAAGAGGAAAAGCAATCCCTCCCATCTGTGTATTTTCAAGAACCTTTACGGCAATGTCCGCATATCCTCCCTCAGCCAGAGAAGGAAGGTAATAGGGCATTCCCGAATATCCCGGATAAAAAAGGAATCCTCCGTACTCTGTAAGGAGTTTAAGCCTCTCTTTTGCGCCATCCATAATATCTTCAGGGAAAAGATCAAATGCAATCCCAAGCGAATACGCTGTCTCTGACTCTGCACCGTCTGCAAGGATTCCTGCACCCACAGACCAGTCCTGCCTTATATATGTCTGCTGCCACTTTTGGGTAAAAGAATCTGCGACCTTAGCATATTTTTCCGCATCATCTTCTTTTCCCAAAGCCTCACCCATCTTACTGACAATCCGGGCAGAATGAGCGCACCAGGCTGTATCAGTCAGAGCCTCTATTGTGTCCTGCCCCGAGAGATGGTCCGCATAACCACCTGAAGTCATGAGATAGTCATCGGAGGTATTTACAAGATAATCGATCCATTTGCAGAGAGAATCATAATTGTCCTCAAGGACCTTTTTATCACCGTACTGAAGATAGAGGTTCCAGGCTATCACCACCGGAGCGTCTCCCCAGCAGCTGTGGCCTCCAAACCTTGTATTAAAAGGCGCCACATCCATAAAGCAGCCATCCTCAGACTGCTCACTGCGCATAGCCCTCAGATAGTTCTTATAAAAATTCTCAGCATCGTACTGATAGATTGCAAAAAGAGATACCGCCTGAGCATCTCCTGCCCAGCCAAGTCGCTCATCTCTCTGAGAGCAGTCAGTCGGTACATCAATAAAGTTGCTCCTTGTGCTGTACCCGGAGTTGCTGTAGAGCCTGTTTATAATATCGGAAGAGCAGCTGAATTCCCCGGTTTTATCCATCCCTGACGAGAGCACCAGTGCTTTAAAACTATCATTTGAAAGTGCCTTATCAAGGCCTGTTACCTCAACATATCTGAATCCGTGGTAAGTGTGTGCAAAGGTAACGCTTTCGTCTTTGCCTTGCGTAGCCTCTTCCTCTTTTCCCACAACATAACGATCCGTGGCCCTTGCGGTAAAAAGATTTGCAGTCCATACAGTTCCAACCGGGCCATCAGCATTTACCATCTGCTCCGAGTTGGTAAGTTCACCGTATCTGAAGGTTACCGCGCTGCCTTCCTTAAGTCCGCTTTTTCTAAGCTCTGCCGGATCAAAAGTCACAGTCCCCGCAAAGTTCTGCCCAAAGTCGTAGACGAAGTGCCCCTTTACAGGCTCAGAAACACTGACATAATCCCTTACCTCAACAGCCTTTACAGACTCGTTTTCCTTTGGCAAAAGAGGGAGCGCCAAAAACGACTCATCTACATTGTCCACCAGAACCTTCTCTTTATCCGAAGTCTCATACCTGTCATCGATCACTTCACCCTGATAAATATCAGCAAAACGATAGCGGCTATTTGTGTACACAAAAAACTCATCGTCTGTCGGGATGATATCCTTTGTCCCGTCCTTGTAAGTAAGCACGATCTCACCCTTTAGCGCCGTCTCTTTGCCCCATCTGCTTGCAGTTTCAGGATAACCGTTGCCTCTGTCAAAAAAGCCGTGAAAAAGAGCTATATTGAAGGTGTTATGCTCCTGAAGCAGCTGCGTAACATCGATTGCAATGTAGTTCAGGTAAGTGTCATAAACCATTTTCCCCGGGTCAAAAAAGCTGTCGGAGACTGTTGTGCCGTTAATTGAAGCCTCAAAGCTTCCAAGTGCTGTCATATAAAGATACGCTTTATCCAGCTCTTTTACCCTGCAATCAAAGTCTCTTACAAAAACAGGTGCCGGCTGTGCCTTGGTTTCTGAAAGGACAAAGCCCGATGAAACCCTGAGTTTATTATTTGCCTCTTCGCCGGTCTCCGCCCCATTGGCAACGGGCGTCACATTTACATGCCAGGGCGAAAAAGCACCTGTCTGTTCGTTTTCATAGTTGTACTCAAAGAGGTTATTCTCAAAATCACCATCGAAATCATCACTAAAAAGCGTCTTTCCATTGCTGCTTACAACTATGTTATCAATATAAGCATAAGAAGAGCCCCTGCTCTTATAAGTGCCGACACATCCAAGATCAAATCCTGGGATTTCAAAGTCAGCGATATCTACAGAGTTAACGATTGCAGATAGTTCCTGCCCCTTTACGCTAAGCTCTACCGAGTAAACACCGCTATCCCGGCCTTCTATTTCGAATTCGCTTTCATTGAATCCGTGATCTGCAAGTCCGTTTTGAAAATGTTTTAAAGAAAACGTTCCCCGGTGTATGCCATCTGCCTCATCACTGCTGCCATGATCAGAAATACTGCACAGTATCAGATCTCCGAATTCTCCCCTTGCATCTCCTATCACAAAGCACGCATCAGTGTTATCAATTGTCATCTCATAACTGATCTCATATTCTGTGATGCCGGTGTCATTGTCGTTATCAGAATACGGCGCGCTGATAAAATGTGCCTGTGACATTCCCGGGTCAAACTCATCGACCTCCGGAAGTATCATCTTTTCCGCGATAGCGCCTTTGCCATCTTCTTTTGCTGTGGCATCAGGATCTGCAACACCGTCTGAGCTTTTACCCCCGCAGGATACAAGCGCCATCAATAAAAAAAGAGCCGTAACAACTAAAAGCGGTTTCTTCACCCTTTTCATATATCAAAGTTTCTCCATTATCTCTGCAGCTTTTTCACTGCCATGCTTTGCTGCATAAGATGCCCATTTTTTTGCTTTTACAAGGTTCTTTTCGCCGAAATGTCCTTTAAAATAGCCGATTGCAATTTCTTCTGCCGCTTCAATACTGCCTTTTCCTGCCTTGTCTATAAGATCAAGCAATTTTTGCTTTTTATCCATTCTTTCCTCTTTCTGTTTATCTCAATAATATTCTCGCAATTCTATATCATTATATATAGAATCCATGATTTTATCAAAAATCCCGATCCATCAATTTCACATGAAAAATTGCCCCGAGCGATTACATGAACCACTCGGGGCAACCAATAATTCACATATTATGTCTGATCCGATCAGCCCTTAGCTGCAAGAGCCTCTTTGATCTTCTTTGTAAGTGCAGGAACAACCTTGTTAAGGTCTCCAACTACACCATAGTCAGCTACATCAAAGATAGGAGCATTCTCATCTTTGTTGATAGCGATGATGATGTCAGACTCTTCCATACCTGCTACGTGCTGGATAGCACCTGAAATACCGATAGCGAAGTAGAGCTGAGGACGTACTGTCTTACCTGTCTGACCAACCTGGAGATCCTTTGGCTTCCAGCCTGAATCTACAACTGCACGTGAGCAGGAAACTGTTCCGTTAAGAACCTCTGCGAGGTCATCAAGGAGCTTGAAGTTCTCAGGTGAACCAACTCCACGACCACCGGATACAAGGATCTTAGCAGCCTGGATATCAGCTACAGAAGATGTCTCCTTAACGATCTTAAGGATCTCTGTGTAGCAATTGTTCTCTTCGAAACCAGGGTTGTAATCAACAACCTCTGCCTTAGCGCCCTTTACAGGCTCGATCTTCTGCATAACGCCTGGACGAACTGTAGCCATCTGAGGACGGAAATCAGGACAAGCGATTGTAGCGATTGTGTTTCCACCAAATGCAGGACGAGTCATAAGAAGCTGTTTGTGCTTCTGCTCTCTGCCAGCTACTGGCTCAAGAGGGAAATCACCGATCTCAAGCTGTGTACAGTCAGCTGTAAGTCCTGTATGTACTCTTGATGATACTCTAGGGCCAAGATCTCTACCGATGGCTGTTGCACCAACAAGAAGGATCTCTGGCTTGTACTCGTTGATAACAGATGCAAGAGCGTGTGTGTAAGGCTCTGTTCTGTAA
>SVFZ01000027.1 GCA_015056585.1 Butyrivibrio sp.
ATGTGGAACATCGAGAACATTTTAAGCGGTAAACCAAATAAATGGAATTACATTGACGGCTGTATGATCACAGCAGTTCTTTCTTTATATGATATGACCGGTGATAAAAAATATCTTGATTTCGCAGACAAGTTTGTCGGATGGTTTGTTCAGGAAGACGGTTCTATCAAGACCTACAGCACTGAAGAATACAACCTTGATAATATCAATCCCAGCAAGAATCTTTTCAAATTATATGACCTTACGGGAAAAGAGAAATACAGAAAGGCCATGGATACTGTGAGAGCCCAGCTTGATACCATGCCCCGTACAAAAGCAGGTAATTTCTGGCACAAAAACATCTATCCAAATCAGGTGTGGCTCGATGGAATGTACATGGCACAGCCTTTCTACATGGAATATGAAAGGCGCTACAACAAGATGCAGGGCTGTCTTGATTCCTTCAAACAGTTCAAAAATGTTGAAGCTCTTATGAAGGATGAGAAGACAGGTCTTTACTACCACGGCTATGACGAGAGCCGCGAGATGTACTGGGCAGACAAGAACACCGGATGCAGCCCCAACTTCTGGCTCAGAGCTCTCGGATGGTTTACCGTTGCTTTAGTTGATACAGCTGAGGCCATGGATGAGTCCATGTACTATGAGTACAGATACCTTCAGACAATGCTTTTAAACCTTGCCAATTCCCTTATCCCTTTTCAGGATGAGAGCGGAATGTTCTATCAGGTTGTGGACAAAAAGGATGACGACAGAAACTACCTTGAGACCTCCGGTACAGCACTTATCGCCTACGGTCTGTTAAAGGGTGTGCGCCTTGGCTATCTTCCGGAGCGCTTTGAGGATATAGCTGTAAAGGCCTTCGATGGCATCACGGATAAATACTTATCCCGCAATGAGGACGGCTCACCAAAGCTTGGCGGTATCTGCCTTGTAGCAGGTCTTGGAGGTCCTCAGCACCGTGACGGTTCCCTTGAATACTACTTCTCAGAGCCCGTTGTGGAGAATGAAGCAAAAGGTGTTGCACCACTTATCCTTGCTTTCACAGAGCTTCTTCGCCGCCAAAAATAACAATGTAAAAAATGATCGCCTGACCAGATTTCATATCCGGCCGGGCGATTTTTGTATCTCTAAATATTTTGTATCTCTAAATATTTTGTATTTTTAAATATCTTTATCTCTTGATTTTCCCGCTGGCTGTTTTCTCCAACGGTCTTGAAAGGATATTCTTTTTGTATATCCTCTTGTAGATAGGAAGTCTTGCATTAAGATCCACAATATATTTTTTTACATCATCGGAGTGCTCTTCGTCTGTGTATATTGAAGAGCCGATTCTGTCATTCTCGGCATAGACTATGCACTCATAGATAAATGTGCACTTATACAGCTCTTTTTCCAATTCCTCGGGACTGACATTCTCTCCCCCTGAAAGAATGATCAGGTTCTTCTTTCTACCGGTGATGTAAATATATCCATCCTCATCGATGTAGCCAAGATCTCCGGTGTGAAGCACGCCGTCAATGATCGTCTCAATTGTTTCCTTTTCGTTTTTGTAGTACTCCTTCATAATGCTTGGTCCTTTGGCACAGATCTCACCATCGATGATCAAAACTTCCACGTTAGGAGCAGCCTTTCCGACAGATTTCAGATGATCCTTGCAATCGAAATTACTGGACATAATACCACAGGACTCCGACATTCCGTAATACTGTCCGTATCCGATTCCATTCTCCATGAAAAGCTCCACAGTAGAGTAATCAGGCGCGGCTCCTCCCGACACCAGAAGCTTTGCTCCGCCAAGTCTCTCAATATGTCCCTTGGCAACAGACTTTTTCCAAAGATTAAGTGTAGCCGGAGTTACTACTGCGCAGTCAATGGATTCGTTTTCAAGATCAAAGATAACATTTCCGGGATTTTTGCTGATATAAGAAACACAGCCATATTCACAGTGAGATACGATGCCGTTTATTCCGCCGATATGATAGAACGGGAAATTTACATATATCTTAAGTCCTTCGAGATTATCAAAAAGAGTGCTTCCGCCCAGAATTGACAGTTTTGTCATAAATAGATTCCCTGCGGAAATAACAACGCCTTTTGAATTTCCGGTTGTGCCGGATGTATAGACCATAAGAACCGGGGTATCTTTTTCATCGTCGCTAAAATCAACGAGGTCTGCGCTACCACCGTTTTTTGCAAACAGATCTGCCTGTGGGATCATACTTATCTTTAAGTCTTCATTTTCAAGCAGATCATTATCAACAATAACACACTCGATATCGGCAAACTCGATCTGGTAAGTGATCTTATCCACACTCTCGCGGATATTGAGCGGAATTGCTACTGCTCTGCTAAACATCAAAGCCAGTACCATAACCGAGTACTCATAAGATGAATCACAATATAAACCGATTCTTTTGCCTTTTAAATCGCCCAATACAGTTTTAAGATTGAATGCACACTGTTGTACATCTCTGTAAAACTCCCCATAAGAAAAATTGCAGGTGTCTTCTCCGTCAAGAACTCTGAATGCAGTCTTGTCTCCAAAGCCCTTAATTCCTTCTAAAAATTTAAACATTTAAGTTTTCCCCCTAAACTTATTTGCTCCTATCAGGACTGAAATATTATTTCGTCCATGTAAGAGGCCTCCGAAAAAATATTTTATATCAATTTATGCATAAATAATTATTAAAAAACCATTAAATTCATAAATTTACTATAACGTTTAAATTGCAATAAAAATGGCCTTGCATTGTAACAAATCAATTTTGCCCAATGCAAAGCCATGCATAAAAAATGTATATTTATAAAAATCTATTGTAATTCTCTACAGATGATCTTATAAGTTTCCTCTCAGTTTCTGTCAGGTCAAATATATCAAAGATCATCTCATCAAGACTGTTGTATATGCTTTCCCTGTCAGTTTCCCTATCCCGAATAAGTTTGTCCGCCTGTTCAATTAACTCTTTTTGCTTTCCTTCATCCACAAAGGGAATCGGAATGCTCTCAATATGAGCTCTGAGCACCTTTACAGAGTCAAAGTTTTTCGTGTAAAAAAACTGTGCCACGCTTGAGTTCAGTATAGCAAGAACATATTTTATATAAAGGCCCGGGATTCGCGGTATCAGCACGTTACAACTGTTGAGAGAAAGAGTCTGTTTATCGTCATATGCAAAAACAAGCTGATTAGAAATAAATCTGTAAAACAGCTTCTCCTTTTCCCTGTAATAACACTCAGGTGCCACCTGCTGAAAGCTTTCGGGCTTAAAGGTTATATAGGCGCCGGACTGTCTGTAGCGGTATTTGAAGATATCCGCCCCTTTAAGCACCATCTCATTATCAGATGTTTTCTCTTCTAAAATGAACTCTTTATTGTTGCCGGTGACTATCCCCAATGCAAAATCAGCATTGTTCAAAAGAAATCTTGCATCCCTGACATTTTTTATCTTTTCTAAAAGACTGTACTCCTCATCTGTTGACAAGAACGTAAAGTTGTCAGTATCCACTGATCTGTCTGTGTCTATCGTAAAGCTCACCCTGCCATCACTGATGACAAGGCCTTTCGTGGTCATCTCCTCTTTGGTATTTCGGATTTTCAAAATGATGCTTGGGCAGTTTACCTTGTCAAAAGCTTCGCCCAAATACTCAATGCGCTCAATTGACGTTTTTTCCTTTATCAGCGCTCTTACCTCTCTATGGGACTTTACATTTAGGATTGCTTTCGGAAGAACAAAGGTAAGATCGCCATCCGGTTCAAGATCCGCAAGCGCTTTTTCCACAAACAGGTCAAAAGAGTCAAAGCATGAACCCACTGCTGACTTGTAACTGCGCCTTAATTGTGCCTTTTCACTGTCCGTATAGCCATAGCCCCAAGGCGGATTTCCGATTATATGATCAAACTTCCTGCCACAGGGCTCGGTAAGATAGTTTCTCACTGTTATATGCTTTATTATCAGCTCCGGCTCTGCCTGCGGAAATCGAAGTGCCATGTTTATCCTGGTTACGAAGACACTTACAGGGTCAATGTCACACCCATAGACATTCTCAGCCTTTACATTGTCCGGAAGCTGCAGGAGAAAGTTTCCGGTTCCGCAGCAGGGGTCAAGAATACTGCCTTGGTCAAGCCGTGCATTCTCTTTATCAGTTACCTTTTTTACTATGGAACCGGGAGTATAGTAAGACCCTTTCGCCTTTCTGCTGCCGAGATTCTTGCAGGATATATAGATAAGTCCAAGGATGTCTTCTTTTTCCTCATAGGTAAAAGAGATGTCAAAGATCTCCGGGTTTTCCGTTACAAAACTAGAGGCTCTGGCTCTGTCTGTGATCAGGGCATCTATGAGCACATCATATTTTCCAAAGGAAACATCTCTTCGAAGATATGTCAAAAAAGGACTTTCTTTTTGCGCATCTTCTCTATACCCGAATGCATGGCTTATATAATTAAGCCCCAAAAACATCCTGACAGCACAGGATGCAAGGATATATCCAAGCTCATCCGCAGAAGGCGTCAGCTCTTTTTCCTGCAACATCAAAAGAAGGTTGTCAACATCCTTTTTCCCGCGGCACTTGCCGGAGACATAGGAATTATACATCCCGATACCTGAGATAAATCTTTTGTTGCGCCTGCTCTTTAATGCATCATTTCTGCCGGCAGAAATTTCTTCCTTAAGCCCTTTAATGTAATCTACAGAAAAACAAGGCACGCCCCCCTGCATTTCCTGCGGGATGAGCTTGCCCAGTTTAACCCAGTTTTTACCTGTAGCATATGAAATTGAAAGTTCACTGCAAACATCTTTTAAAGTCATATAATACTTAGATTAGTCGATATCACCTGCGATATCAATATTCTCGCCTGTAATGCCTACCCAAGCACCGTCCTTAGCCTCTGAGGCGTCAGCATGTGCAAGAAGCCACTTGTTTGTAGCTGTAAGCATTCTGTCCTCCTGGTTAACTGCAGGGAAATCAGGCTTGCCAACGTTAGTTCCCTTAGGAAGTCCAACAAGTACCTGGAATCCGGCATTCTTGTGCGCCTGACAAGGTGCATAATGAAGAGTTGTGGCATAAACCTCAACCATTACACCTGCAGGAACAAGGAAAGCCTTAACCTTGCTTGAATCGATCTTGTAATTCTCAATCTCTTCACGCTTTGCAACAAGAAGGATAAAATCACTTGGTCCAAAGTTAATCTCGCTTGAACGATGATACTCAAGACAGTTAAGCTTTGTATTGTGTCCGTTGCACCATCCGAACTGCATTTCTGATCCGCCAAAAAGTGAATTTGTGATCACATCTGCTGCAGCAAGGCTCTGAAGTGCCGGATCCTCAGCCACATACTCTGTTCCCTCAGGAATAGGAGTCTTGTCTCTGAGTGCCTCACAAATCTCCTTCTTCTCAGCTTCATACCCTTCAATTATTCTACCATAATTAGTGAATTCAGCATCATTTACGCTTAAAATCTTCATACCTTCTCTCCTTTGTTCCGGTTTTGACACCTGTGATATACGAATTACTCCATGCCAAAAGTCATTTTCGCAATTTCTTATGATATAAAATAACATCAGCCCAAAGTTTTCACAATACGTTTTGGGCTGATGTTAATTACTGATTTTTGCTAGATTTTACTTATAAATTGCTTTTAAAATTTTATTTTCTCAACAGCTCTTTTGCAAAGTCCAGATAATCAAGGCAGGTGTTGCATTTAGGAGCATAATCGATAAGAAGTTTCTTCTGTTCCTGAGCCTCCTTGGTCTTTACACATTCCCTGATAACAGTCTTAAAGAGCTTCGTGTTCATCTCTTTTGCACTCTTCTCGATGCTCTCGCGAATGTCGCGCTCAAGATTGGAACGGCCCTGATACCTTACAAGAAGAAGACCTGCAATTTCAAGATTTCTGTTCTGTCTGCGCTTTACTGCCATGATCGTGTCGTAGAGCTGCTTTATTCCCTGCATTGCATAGGAGTCAGCCGTGACAGGAATGATCACCTTATCCGCTGCGATAAGGCAGTTGTATAAAATGATATTGAGTGAAGGTGCTGTATCGATGACCACATACTTATAGTCTTCAAGCCCCTCAAGCGCATCTTTTAATCTGTAAAAACCTTCAACGTCTCCATCCAGCATTTTCTCTGCTTTTACTAAAAGCGGGTCAGAAGCCACAATGTCTCCGTTTCCGGTATGCTGAATTGCTTCAGCGATGGGAAGCCTGTCCGAGTCAATCATAACGTCGTACAGAGTTGCCACATCTTCAACTTTCGCCTCATAGGTACTGGTGCTGTTTCCCTGCGGATCAGCATCTATCAAAAGAGTTTTCGCCTTCTTCCCCAGAATACCGGCGAGATTGGTTGCCGTCGTACTTTTCCCGATACCGCCTTTTTGATTCGCCACAACAAATACTGTTGCCATTTTTCTCCTCCTTAAAAGCCCTGCAAATCCGGCACCTGTCCAAATCTGCTCCGCTTTTTACCATGATCTGTCCGGTTTAAAATTCAACACTGCCGTTAACATCGCCGTTAACAACATAAAAAACTCTGTGTTCCTCAGGTTTGATGTAAACATCAACTTTCTCAAAGTCCGCATCCTTAAGCCCTTTTGATAAGGCATCTGCCTTTATGACCTGCAAAAGATCCTCTGTACTGCGCTCTTTGTCCCCAAACTGAACAACAATGTTTTTCTGTGCCGATGCAAAACCGCCTGTCAGCTCATTCGCTCTGGCAACACTCGCTTTTCTAGCCATTTCATGCCCCTCCCATAGTGAATACATTTGTTGACCTATTTACAAATTCTACCACAGTAATTATCACGATTCCATACTACAGGATTAATGTAATGGCGAATTCATCCGGCTTTATATCAGAACTCCTCCATAATATGGCTGTACATCTATCAACATCATTACTCTCGAAAAGATTTCTTCCGCTATAACGATACATTACTATTCAAGCAAAATTGCTTCTATCGCTTGGAGCTGCAATTCTGTTGTAAAAATTCGGTTTTCTGTCCTTCATATAGTAGAGGCCCGCGAAAGCAACGCCTCTGTTCATGTAGAGTTCCTCTTTTAAATCTCCTATTTCATAATAAACTATCTTCTCTTCATCCTCTGTTGATGCCAAAACTCTTCCGGTGGGAGCAATGATATTGCTGTGTCCGAAATAGTCAGATTCTCCGCACAGTCCAATCTGGTTGGCAGATATGAAGAATACTCCATTATGAAGGGCAGTAGCCTTCTCATTCAAATCGTAGCTGTAGTAACCCTGATCATTCTTGATATCACGGTCTTCATTACTATAGCAGGTAGCTGTGGGCTTGAGGATAATATCAGCTCCGCCGAGAGCCAGCTCTCTTCCTGACTCAGGGAACCATGCATCATAGCAGATCAACATACCAATCTTTCCGATTGGAGTATCAAATACTGGAAAAGAAGTTCCTCCATAATATACATGCACTTCGTCAGCAGGCTGATGGACCTTTCTGTATTTTCCTATATATCCGTCAGGGCCTGTAAGAACAGCAGTGTTATAGAGCTTACCGTCAAGCTCGCTGTCATTTTCAGTCATACCGAAACAGACGTAGATTTTCCTTTCTATGGCTTTTTTAATAATTGCTTGAACAGAATCACCTTTCGGAACACATTCGGCATTTTTGTATTGGAAAAGAAATTCATTTTTGGACAGATCAGGTGATGAATCCATAGCGACAACTGAGGTAAGATACCCTGACAGCGCCTGCTCCGGAAGAAGTAACAGATCAGCTCCATGATCGGCAGCTTCATCGATCAAATACAGCATTTTCTTTAAGTTTTCCGATTTGTCTCTTGTACATTTCATTGCAGCAGTTGAAAATTTCATACCCTTTTCCTCCATTTATGTTTAGTTTTCTATTAGCTTACGTAACTTCAAAAGTGAGATGATTTCGTTAACTGCATAATCCTCTCCCACGCTTGCGGTATTGATTGTAAGGTCATATTCCTTGGGATTAAGCCACTCTCCACCCATATAGTACTTGTAGTAGTCCTTCCTGTAGCGGTCTGTTTCATAGATCAGCGCCTCTGCTTCCTGCTCCGAAACCATTCTCCTGTTCACAATGTTGCGAATGCAGTAATCGATCGGTGCTTGAATGTTTACAGTGACCACATTTTTGAGACTCCCAATAATTCTGTTGGCAGCTTTTCCGATAATTATGCAGGAGGTCTTTTCCTCAAGAGCAAGTCCCCTTATTATCTGAGCCTGCAAATTAAAAAGGTTCTCGTTTGACAGATATCTTTTATCGTTTATTGCGTAGGTCGTCCCTGTATAAACTCCTTTGGAATGCGCAATTGCAAGTTGTCCCTTCTTTATCCTTTCATTAGCCTGATAAAAATACTCCTCATTGATACCACTTTTTTCGGAAGCCATATCAAGAATTTCATCATCATAGCAAGGGATCCCCAGTTCTTTTGCCAGCTTGTGGGCCACGTGGCTTCCACCGCTCCCCAGTCCTCTGGCAATCGTAATTACAAAAGTTTTCATTTATGCCTCCTCTCCTATAGTAAAGTCTCATAGATATACGCATTGACGGGCATCGTTATTATGAGAAAGATCACTGTCATCATATTCAGTATGCTGGCTTTCCTGCTGTCCTTGCCATATACACTCGCTGTCTGTGCGATCATAGCCGCAGAGCTTGAAGCTGCCTGCAGGACCAAAACAAACAGCACCTGCTTCATCCCGTCATATCTACTGCATATTCCGGTTGCCTTTATCAAAAGGATTGCCGATAAGGGCATGATGATCAGCCTGATAAAGCATACCCAAAGCTTTCCGGCATCGAAAAAAGACGTTTTCACATCAACGCTTCCTATTGAAAGACCGATGACAAGCATGCTTGCCGGAGCGATCATCCCTGCAAAGTACCCTATAGTCTCACCTATAAAGGAAGGTATCTCCCATGATGTAATAAAGGACAATATCCCAAGGAAAATTGCGATCATATTGACGTTCAGAAAAATGTCCTTCAGACTGTGTTTCTTTTTCTCCCTTATCAGATTGATTCCATAACTGAAAAAGAAAAGCTGCTGGATCATTATGTAGGGACAACAGAACAGTTCCCATTCCGGGCCCAGCACACCGCCAACCAACGGAATAATAAGATTCGAGCAATTGGGATAAAGAAGCGTTGCCTGATCAATCCCATCCAGTGCCAAAAGCTTTTTCCCCAACAGGGTTATGATAAAAAACAAAAGATTGATGCAAACAGAAAATCCTGTGGTGAGTAAAAAGAAAACAAGCGTATTTCCCGTTTTCTCTATCTGAAATGAATGAAATACGGCGCAGGGCATGATCACGAAAAAGACAAGTTTTGACAGGGCCTTCGTACCTTCCTCTGATATGAGTCTGATTCTTTTAAGGATCACTCCAACGATCATCATCAGGAACTGTATCATGATCTGCCTGCATAGGAGTATCGATAATTCCATGTGCCATCCTCCCGGTAAGTATTTGATCAAACAGTCAGATAGCTGTTTATCTTATCATTATCCAGTATTTCTTCTCTTGTAAGCGAAGCTATGATATTTCCCTTGTTCATAACATAGCTTCTCTGAGACACCTGCTGAATAAGCCCCATGTGTTGTTCTACCAAAAGAACTGTAAGTCCCAAATCCTTTGCTATCTTATTTATGATCTCTCCCATCTGACTTACTATATTGGGCTGAACACCTTCACTTGGTTCATCCAAAAGAAGTATCTTGGGATTTCCTATAAGAACTCTCCCTATAGAGAGCATGGCCTGTTCACCACCACTCATGGTTCCTGCCATCTGCTTTCTTCTTTGGGCAAGTCTTGGAAAATACTCATAAACAATATCGTAGTTGCCCTTCTTGATGGTTGAGTTAATAAGACCTCCAACCCTTAGGTTCTCCTCCACTGTAATGGATGGAAAAACGCAATGTCCCTGAGGAACATATCCCACCCCCTCATGGGCTCTGCTATAAGGAGGGAGCGCTGTAATATCTTTATCATCAAGAATAATGTTTCCGTTATAGGTCTTATTGAGGCCTATGAGCGTTTTCATAAAAGTACTCTTTCCCACGCCGTTCCTTCCTATGATGGACACGACTTCTCCCTTATTTATGTCTATACTGATGTCCTTAATGATCGTTATTCCTTCGTAACCGGATTCCACCTTGCTGGTCGATAACATTTCTGTCACCTCCTTACACTGCTCCAAGATATATTTTCTGTACTTCCTTGTTGTTCTTTATTTCATCCATATCGCCTTCGGCAAAGATCTTTCCATAGTGCAGAACAGTCACATTCTGCGCAAGCAAGCTGACGAAATCCATGTCATGCTCGATAAACACTATGGTAAGTCCCTGCTTATTCAGGTCTTTTACCAGCTCAGCTGTAAAAGTAGTTTCTTCAGGTCCCATGCCTGCAGCAGGTTCATCCAGCAAAAGCACTTTTGGATGAGATGCCAGTGACATCGCTATTTCAAGCCACTGCTGCTGACCGTGGGATAGATTTCTGACTTTGGGGTTTCCAAGATCATCGATCTTAACAAGCTTGATAAGCCTGTCAATCTCAGCCTCCAGTTCTTTTTTCCCCGTGTACAGCTGTGCTGCAATTCTGATATTCTCCCTCAGAGTAAGATCCTCATATACACCGGGAATCTGCATCTTGATGCTTAGTCCCATCTGTGCTCTTTTATGTGCCGGAAATCTGGTTATATCTTTACCTCCCAGATAAACCCTTCCGTAGGTAGGTGCATAAAGTCCTGTTATAAGCTTAAAAATGGTAGTCTTTCCGGCTCCGTTTGGTCCAATAAGCCCGTGGATTTCTCCTTCCCTTACAACCAGATCTACATCAGTCGCCGCCTTTATTCCACCGAACTGTTTTGTGATTTTCTTTAATTCCAGGATTTTCTTTTCCATAGCTATCCTCCTGTGTTTACGCTCTGCGAAGTATATACTTGTCAATCTTGGAAAAAAGAGTGCTGAAGAGCCCTTCCGGAATGAACAGAAGTACAACTATCAGGATTGCTCCAAGAATGATGTAGTTCAAACTGCTTCCGCTGGCTGCAAGCTTTCCTGACAAAATGTAATATAGGATTGCAAAAAGAACTGTCGCTGTAGGATTTTTCCTGCCTCCCGATGCTACTATTACAACCGGAATGGTGGACTGAGTCATTGAAAGGTTGTCCGGAGCTATGTAGGATCCCCACACGCTGTAAAGTACTCCTGCAAGGGCCGCAAGTCCCGTGCTAATAGCAAAGACAATCACCTGAATCTTGGGAACATTAAAGCCGAACAGCTCACTTCTTGATCTGTTCTCCCTGATTGCTGTAAGGGAGTAGCCGGCATTTGTTTTCTTGGTATACCTGATTGCAGCATATACTGAGATCAGAACTATAAAAGTAAAGAAATAGAAGGCCACGTCGCCAAGTTTAAATCCAAAAAGACTGATCTTTGGAATTCCGGTAAGGCCGTTATATCCTCCAAGTCTGACTCCAAAGACCTGCCACTCTTCGCCGGCTGTCTGCCCCATAAAAGTCTGAAGCGCGATTCCAAAGCACATAGTAATAAGTCCGACAAATACATCGTTGACGCCTCCATAAAACATGAAATAGGCAAGAGCTGCTCCTAAAGCCATCATTATCACCACTGCTATAAGAAGTGCGAAGATATTGAAGCCGTCACGTCCTGCTGCTATGGATAAGATGCCGTAGATGTAAGCGCCAAGTCCCATAAATGCAGCCTGTCCGAAACTGAAAATGCCTGCATATCCCCAAACAAGGGTTATGCTAAGAGCCAGGATTGTCATTGAATAGTAGTAGGAATACTGGCTTAGACGATAGGCATTTGTGAATGTCGGGAGCAAAAGTCCAAGCAGCAATAGGATCACAAAAATAATGTTTTCTGATGTCAAAAGAGATTTTGTTTTATCCTTCATATTACCTCCTGACTGCCTTCAGGCGATCCACCAGTCCTGATACACCAAGTGGACATATTCTGATAAATATTATTGCCATGATCAGAAGGCCTATCTGACCTGCAAAGGATCCTGCCCATCCGGAAAGTTCGCTGTTTACTACTCCGAGAAGTGCACTGGATAAAAATGATCCAAGAATCGGATTGCTTCCTCCGACGATAACTGTTACGAATGCCTGCATGTTAAAGCTTGTTCCCATGGTAGGTACAACCATCATAGTCGGAGAATACAGTCCACCAGTGAGGCCTGCGAGAAATGATCCAATAAAAAAGGTTGCTGCATACATTCTGTCTGTGTTAACGCCAAGGCTCTTTGCAATGTCACTTCTTTGCATTGTGGCTCTTGCTTTAAGTCCGAATTCTGTATGATTGAAAATATAATAAACAACAATAAGTGTTATAACTGCTACGGCTACAAGTACCATTCTGTATGTTGAAAATTTTTCATTTCCTATGGTGAAGGAGCCAAGTGGAGTTGATATGCTCTCTACCGAGTTTCCAAGAATAATTCTTATTCCCTGAGAAAGGATAAGGCTGATTCCCCAGGTGACAACAATGGAATCCAAAGGTCTGCTGTAAAGTCTGCATATTATTGTCCTGTCGAGCAAAAGTCCCAAAAGACCTGTCAGGATTGCTCCAAGAAAAATGGAAATAACAAAAGGAATATGCAATGCCACTGATAAAAGACTTGTGAAGTAAGCTCCAAGCATTATAAATTCACCGTGAGCCTGGTTGATAATCCCCATCATTCCATAGATTATTGAAAGTCCAAGGGCAGATAAAAGAAGAAATGAAAAACTATCAAGAAAAAGGTACAAATGTCTGAATACAAGTATCATAATAAGAACCTTTCCTTTCAAAATCTGCACCGGTTTTTGGCCGGTGCAGTTATACATTTCATAAAGATCAGTTAGTATCCAAAGGTGTGTACTGCTTATTTGGAGCACTTTCCTTGATGTTGATTCCAAGTGTCTTTGAAAGCCAGTCCGGAGCAACCTGACTGTAGCTTGCATCAAAGTGAAGCTCGTGGTTTTCATCGCAGCGGATCATAACCAGATCTTTTGTCACATGATGAGTATCACCGTTCATAGTAATCGTGCCTGATGGCATATGCTCAAGAGTGATGCCTTCTTCCAGGGCGGCAATGACAGCCTCTGTCTCTGTTGTCTTGGCATTTTCCACAGCCTTCGCGTACAGATTGATACCTTCATAAGAAGCGGCAGCTTCCATTCCAAAGTAAGCATCGTCTGGGTAAGCAGTCTTCATCTTCTCTGTGAATGCCTTAGCATCCTCTGTTTCAAGCTCCATTACGTAGTTCGCTACAACGTGCATGTTTGCAAGTGCCGGCGGGTCAAACTGGATATGCTCATACATCTGTGCAATATTAACTGTAGTCATCATAGGAAGTCCCTTGATTCCTGAAGTAGACCACTGCTCAAAGAAGGTTGTCTGTGATGATCCTGCAGCAAGTACTACAAGGATATCAGGAGCAGCATCCTGAATCTTGGCGATGGTTGAACTAAACTGAGTAGTTCCCATAGGTACAAACTCGGTTCCTACAATCTCTCCTCCGTTGTTCTTAACTTCCTGTTCGAACCACAAAGCTGTAATCTGTCCGAAGTTGTAATCGGCTGCAAGAATGTAAATCTTTTTACCATATGTCTCCATCATAGTAGGTACAAGAGGTACTACCTGCTGCTCAGGAACCAGACCTGTACAGAATACATTGTGGCTGGCTACGCCGCCTTCGTACTGGTTGTTATAAAACAGGATTGCATTATTATCTTCAAAAATAGGTCTTACAGCCTCTCTGGATGCCGAGGTAGCACAGCCCATTACCACATCACATTTATCTTCAAGGATCAGCTTTCTGGACAATTCCTGATATTTGGTATTGTCAGAACAAGCATCAACAAGATCCATTTCAACAGGCATTCCATCAATTCCACCGGCCTCATTGATCTCTTCAATTGCTTTCTGATAAGCATGAACCTTCTGCACTCCGAGAAGTGCACATTCACCGGTAAGATCCTCCATGATACCAATCTTGATAACTCCGTCTTCATCCTTGATTGAGGAATCCCTTGAAGCTCCCTGAACCTGAGGTAAATCCCCTGACGTAGCACCTGATCCACAGCCTGCTACTGAAAATGCAACAAGCGAAGTCACTGCAGCAACTGCAAAGAGTCTTTCTGATAATTTTTTCATAACCTTTCCTCCTGTTTTCTTTTTTTATCTGTATTCTTATTTCATAGAAAAGATGAATTCATCTTTCTTACAGATATTCTTTTTTAACCATGGCAACCATCGAATAATTCGGATCTACCATGTTGCCCAGATACATTTCTCCGCATTTGGATAAGAGCTCATAGGCATCAAGTTTATCCCATCCATATTCCTCTACTATCCACTCAACCAGCTCGCACCAGGCAATTCGTGCTGCATCCTCCAGTGGTCTTGCGCTTCCAACTGTCATGATGTATTCATCATTTTCAATTCGAGGCCACTCGATCTTTTTACCCTTGATCAGATCGAATTCAAGAATGAATTTAGCAGCCATCTCAAGGCCTGTTCCGTTCAGCTCTCCGTCGCCCTGTCTGCCATGAGCATCTCCGATGTAGAAGTAAGCTCCGTCTACGTTTACAGGAAAGTAAAGAGTGTTTCCCGGACACATATCCTTTACATCCATGTTTCCTCCGAAGGTTGAAGGAACTGTTGAGGAGATGACCTCATTTTCAGGTGCTGTACCAAGGGATCCTGAAAACGGCTGCTCTCTGAATTTAAGCTTTGGGTTTTCCCTACTGGTAAACTCGCCATCCTTGTAATCATAGATCCATACCTTTTCGGTGATTGGATCATTGATCATCCTTGTAACAGTAGTTGCATTTATACCTCCGATGGTGTTCATGCAGGCACCAACTGCAACTCCTGAAGTATTCTCAATGCTCTTAATGGTAACCTTTAGTGTGTCGCCCTTTTCTGCCCCCTTAATTACAATTGGTCCGGTAAGGGGATTAAAAAGCTGACATGCTAATGTACTGACTGTATCCTTTGGCGTCTTCACAAGTCCGTTGAAAGCATCCAGTGTGTACACTGCGACTTCTTCCTTAACATCAACCTCTGCGACTGGATTTTCGTAACCGGAATAGAAGTAAGCATATTCTTCATTTGGCATCCTGATTTCTTTCATAACTGGTCTCCTCCTGTCTTTGATAAAAAGCAAAGGCAAGACTGCTCTTTTTTTCGAAGCACCCTTGCCTTGTTAAGGACTAGTATATACATCCTCAGTAAATTGAGAAGCAACAGATAGTTGAAAAGAGTTTAAACCAATTGTTGATAGTCTATTGATTTTCAGTTTCTTCTTTGATATGATGAACGCCAAAGACAAGGGCGTCCACTTACGTGGGCGCCCTTTTTGTGCAGGTGACATATGAATATTTCTGATATTAAAGCATTCCTAACTGTATATGAAAATAAGAGTTTCAACCAGGCGGCAAAAGAGCTATTTATAAGCCCCCAGGGCCTGACAAAGACCATTCAGAGAATAGAAAAAGAATTGTCTACCTTTTTGTTCATACGAAATGCGCACGGTATTATTGCCACCCCGGAAGCGGATCTGTTCTATTTGCGGATGCGTTCCCTTATAGACTCATATTCTGAAACACTTCTTGATCTGCAAAAGGTTAATTTTTCCCATTTGCTAAGAGTAAAACTAACTCCGGGAATACTATCATATCTATCCCTTAACTTTCTGGAAAGTTACAAAGCTAGTCATGACAATGTAGAATTGATCGTAGATGAATGCTCCGATACTATCATCCATAGAAAGCTTCTGGCCAAAGAATGTGATCTGGCCATCATGAGCGGTCCCATAAAAGATGATAGAATCAGCACTTCAATCTTTTCCCGAATTCCTATTGTTGCCGTGGTGAATAAAAACCATCCTCTTGCGAATAGGTCAGCTCTGACTTTCAATGATCTTAATGGGGAAAAACTTGCCTTGATATCACACAGAAGCAATACCTACAAACAGTTCATAAGAAGGCTGTCCTCTGCTAATGCCCGGCCCTCCGTTATATATGAAGCTGATCAGTTACAACACAACCATCAAAGGGCACAGGAAAACAGCTGCATCGGTCAGTCATTTCTAAGCGAGGTTTCCTTTTTCAATTTTCCCGACACTGTTATCATCCCGTTTGATGATCCATCCTTCACGTGGAACACCTACTTTTGCTGGCGTTCAGACTCTCCTCTAAATGATATTGCCATGGAGTTCAAACGTTATGCTTATGAATGGCATAAAATACATAAAGAATAAGATCATTATCGCAGCTTTTTTAATCATTCTTTTGACGCCAGGCTTTCTACCTCGTCTCTTACCTTCTCCATTGTATCGGCAAGAGTTTGTGTAGATGCTGAAATATCCTTTGTGGATGTGGCAAGCTTTTGTATCTTGTCATTGACCTGAGAAACAATCTCGAGCAAGTCCGCAGTCTCAGTAGTAATATTCTCCAGCGCATTCTTAATGTTTTCATTTGCAATGCCACTGTTCTGCGCTGTGGTCTTTGAATCCGCAGCCAGATCATTGATCTCTCCTGCAACGACAGCAAATCCTTTGCCTGCGTCTCCGGCCCTGGCAGCCTCTATGGCAGCATTAAGTGCCAAAAGATTGGTCTGGTTCGCGATCTCCACAACCTTCTTATTGTTTAATTCCAGTTCTCCCAGATATGTCGTAATCGTAGTCATTGAGTCATTTACTTTATTACAGAATTCATTGACATTCGACATATCTTCGGAAATAGCAGAACTGTCTTGCGCGTTGGTGTTGTTTCCGCTGCTGATCTCATGCATTGTGGCGTTCACTGAAATAAAGTGCTCGTTTATCGTATTTATGGCATCGAGGATACTCTGTTTCTGCCTGTCGAGAACGGATTTTTCATGTTCAACCATATCCTGAGCATCTTTCTTTTCCATCTCAACAAGATTCTTAAGGTAATGGACGCAGTTGGATTTGTGGTTAAATCCATTGAAAATGGCTGTAGCCATATCCTTACAGGTAGCATAACCACAGCAGGAGCAGTTAATCTTGCGGGATTCAGCGTCATGCTTGTTCATATCGTTGAAAATACTGTCAAGCTGTGCTTCTGATGGTATATTATAGCTACACTGTTTTGAGCGATCCGTATATTTGCGCAGATAATCCTCAAGCTTTAAGTCTTTGAACTGCTTATTAAGCGCTTCAAGACGCTTTTCGGGGGTAAGCGGACGTGACCACGGGCTCTTCTTTGTGTTCTTTTTTACTCTCTCCTGAATCTCATGGATATTGTAAAGAGGGTCATCTCCACTTGTAATCTTTGGATCTGTTCCGGTTCCGGAGATACATCCGCATCTGCAGTTGAGCGCATCTATGAAAAGGAACGGTGTCTTATTTCCTTTGATTCTGTCAGCATTTTTTTCAAGGAAATGATACATGTGCTTTTCGCCTTCAATCTGACGAATAAAAGCATCACTGCCAAGAAGCCAGTATACGTTGTCCTTTAAGCCTCCCGGCATTGGGTAAATCGATCCAAGACCGTACTCAATTTCATCAGAAACGGGGCTTCCGCTGATGCCATGGTCTTTTATATATTTCATCAAATGGTAAAAAGTAACATTATAATCTACAAGACCTTTATTATTGGGGTCATCAATCTCCATCTTTTTGGCAATACACGGGCTTATAAACGCAAGCTTATCCGTAAGTCCCATCTCTTTTCTTGCATATACTGCAGCACACATAAGAGGACTTTGTACAGGAAACAGCTTGGGAAGAAGCTGAGGAAGATATCTCTCAATATAGCCCACTACAGCAGGACATGGCTGAGAAATTCCACCCAGGAAGTTGTGTTTTTGAATATAGTTAATGTACGCCCAGGTAGTAATATCTGCGCCGAAAGAAACGCTGATAAGTCTGTTTACTCCCAGTTTCTTTAATCCACCAAGAACAGATTCATATTCTTTTGGATAATCCGCAAGAAAAGCAGGTGCAATAAGTAAAGATATCTTTACGCCCTTTGCAAGATCGGCAAAGAATCTTTCAGTATCATCATGGTACTCTCTGGCATCATGCTCGCAGGCATCAAAGCATGCTCCACAGGCGATACACTTGGTTCCGTCAACCTGAATCCTAGATGTCCCGTTTTCATCAGGGTTTTCAGACACACATGCTCCCATGCAGCTGCAGGCACTAATACATTTGTTGCAGCCCACACAATTGGAATTGGTATAAACTAACGCCTCAAATTCATTTGCCATCTTTTCTCTCCTACTTTTTTAGCGAAATATCGAACACTCTTATTGTAAATGTTTTTTTAAAAAAGGTACGCATTATTGGGAATTTTTTATCAAAATTTAAGGATTTAATGTATAATAAAATTACAGGCAATAATACCGGTGAATAATTATGAGGAGTCTGTTCATGGAACAAATATATCTTTCCGCCGAAAACATGCTGCGCTACGTTGTTGAATTCTCAACTTTGATACTGGAATTCTTCGGAATTTGCATACTTATGTATACAGGCATAAAGAGCTTTATTCTGTGGATAAAAAGGAGTGATGCCATAAGACTGGAACTGGCTCAGGGAATTGCTCTGGCTCTGGAATTCAAGCTGGGCGGAGAGGTCCTTAGAACAGTTGTGGTCAGAGACTGGGCAGAACTCGGAATCCTCGGTGCCATCATAGCTCTTAGAGCCGCCCTGACTTTCCTTATTCACTGGGAAATCAAAAACGAAAAAAAAGCTCTGCAACCAAGCGAGTAAGTTGCAAAGCCATTTAAATCTGATATTTAGAGCCGATTCAGTGGTATCCCCGCGGATCGGCTTTATTTATTTTCCGCAATCTCCGGCTTTATTACTATGATAAACAGGATCACTACGATAACAACTGAGATCACGTCTGCCCCCAGCTGGGATGAGATAACGCCGTAGTATCCAAACAGTACTGAGAAAACCTTGATCACAACTGCATAGACGATACCCTGTCTGCAAAGTGACAGAATCAGCGCCGGCAGGCCTTTTCCCATGGACTGGAAAGTACATGTGGTCACCAGGCCAAAGCCCATGAGCACCATGCAAGGCATCTGCAGACGCAGCATGATCGTTCACATATCCACAAGTTCTTTTTCCTGTAAAAAGAGCTGAAGAAGGGGATTTGCGATAATGGCCAAAACAGCAACAAGCACAAAGCCTGTAAGGGGCTGTCCGCCAAAGGCAAGGCCCACGATCACCAGCATTACGATATTCACGATCTTCAAAACAATTCCCATTACAGCATTTGCATCACTGCTCCACATACAATCTATCACCATAAAAAAAGCATGCGAGTGTTACACTTTTTTTCACCTGCTTTACACGGATATTTAGTTTTTAAACACCACATCATTTAGAGCCTTTCCCATCAGCTCATCCTGATATTTGGCCTTATCAAAGCTTACGCCGAACTCAAGCCTGTGATCCATAAGTAGTCCTAATGGAAGCCTCGCATACAGTAGCTTGAAAAAGCGCTTTGTGTACTCGTCGCGCTTTTTTAGCGCAATCTGTACTTCTCTTTTATGGCTTCGATATACTCCATCAAGCTTGAACAAATTTATCTCATTTTGAAAAAGAGTCTGCTCATCCGCAGAGCATGCCGGATCTATCCACCATTGAAGATCATCCACTTCTTCTAACCCAACAATCTGTCTTACGTTTTTATACTTAAGATAAAGACTCACATCATCATCGAAGCCTCTTTCGTAGGGGCTATAAAACGGTGGCGTTTTAGTTTTCTTAAACAGCTGATTGCATGGTTTGCATACAGGAATGAGATTAAATAAGGACATGGAAAACAGCGGATAGTGGCTCTTTGGCCTTATGTGATCAAGATCGCCTAAATACCCTTTATATCTAACATCCTCAAGGTAATTTATATATTGTTGGTTACAATAAGGACAAACTTTTACATCCATCCTCCTGACCAGTTCTGCTCTAAGGTCCTTGAAAAACCTGTCAAAGAAGTCATAGTTGATATAATGACTGATATCTTCGTTTACTGCACCAAGTTCTTTTTCTATCTCTTTATAATATGTATCCTTTTTATTCTTCTTGTCATCCACGTATCTTACGACGTTACAATAACTATTGATCCATCTATACTTTTTCTCAATATCATTTGGATTCATGGTCAGAATATCTTTTAATGTCTGTTCATCCGCCAAATGCGGCATTATCAGCAATGTCCACGAACTTCTATAAACAGTAATGGTCTTTGTGATTCTGTCGCTGAGTTTCTTGAATACATTATCTAGATACCAGTCCTTATATGCATCGGGATCTTTTACTTCAACCTTTATCATAGTTGGCCCCCGTTCTTACACGATACCAATAATGAAGTCGCTCCAGTCTATTAAGCAGACTCCTCCTTACAATACCTTCATCCAATACATTCACACGCCGCAGAATTTTCTGGTACTCTTCCTCGTCAGAAGCAGCATCCGTTTTTCCGGCAAAAAGCGCATTTTCCAGTTTCTCTATTTGCTTAATAAGATCATTCGCATAGTCTTCCGCAAATTGGCCGAACACAGACTCAGTGAAAAAACCATCCACTAATAAATCATTTATTCCACTTAAAAATCCAAATGATGGTCTCTTTACTTCAAGTTTTCCCTCGTCATTTTTATCAAGGCAATAAATTGAATCACTTGGAATGTCGGAAAGCATTAGTGGAGAATGAGTAGCGATAATGACCTGGAAGTTATAATTTGCCCCTTCAGTCTTTAAGAAATCCACCAGGTTCTTGATAAAGCATCTTGACCACTCAGGATGGAATGACATATCAGGTTCATCCAAAAGAAGTACACAGGTCTGTTTATTATTGTTCTGAATTCTCTCTGCCCTACTCTGTTCTCTGTTTCTAAGAGCGCCGTGTATTGATGCAAAAAGGTCAATAAAATGCGCCTCTCCAGCGCTCATATTAGAAATGTTTATCCTAAAAATCGTTTCATGACTGAGATATGCACCTAGGATAGTGGCTTGATCCAAACCACGCATAAGCTCCGAAAGAATATTTTCACTAAGCTCACTTAACTGCATTTCAATTTGTCTGGAATCGATAAAATATTTATCAGGAATATCACTCAATCCTTTTAGGATTTGATCAATGGCTATCCAATCAGGTCTATCATATCTAATCTTACGATTGCTTAATGCTTCAAGTAAATAATCACATCTTGCCTTAAAGTCATTGTCACCCGTTGGAGTATATGGAGTATTCGCTATATAATCATTGGTTTCATCAATCCACGGATGATCTTCATAATAATACTTGTACACGGTAGTCTCTAAACATGAAAGAATAAAGGATTCCTTATCCGTATAGTAATCAAAGTTTTTGGTGTATTTATCATAGAGACAAATAACCTTAATGCCTGCACTTCCATAAATGAGACGCGACTTTTCCTTCTCATAATCCAATTTTATAATTTCCTTTTTAGAAGCTTCAGTCTGTATCACTGTGTCTGTAGTTTCTGCAAGGTCTAAGCCTGCTGTCTTTAAAAGCTTGATTCTTATGGTAGTACCAGGTTTTGTTCCCATTCTCTGACTAAAATCAGGGTCTCGATAGGAATCAGCCATGTATTTAAGGACAGACTCATATTTACTCGCAGAACTGCTCAGTCTCTGAAAATAATCGCCTCTTCCATCGTCTATTCCATCAGTAGGAATATAATCGCTAAGCCATCCGGTTCTAATAATGTTCTGAAAATGCACATAGAATAAGTCGTCGTGGTGCTTTATTCCGAAATCACACTCCCTGATAGGATATGCTCCCTCAATCTTATCCTTCTCGAAATTGTATTCTATCCCCATACAGTAATTGGGCTTAACTTCAACTATGAAGCCTTTAAGTGCACCACCCAAAAGCGATTGCCAATAGCCCTCAATCGCGAACTTATCATCTTTAATGTGATAAACTGCAAGCCACTCATGTTCCCATGGTCGCCTGTCTTTTTTTGATCTAGCCCTTTTCTTTGTTTCATTCGCCCAGTCAAGATCATCATAGAATCTAAAATACCTATTCTTATCTCTTTCAGGCAGTCCCAAGAGTCTCATGATAGTGGTCTTTCCCACACCATTTTTACCCACAATAACGTTGATGTCCTGGATGTTATCGCCGTAGATGTTAGTCTCCCTCGCAGGACTTATCTTTTTTATCTTGAGATCCGTCTTTTCCCTGTCATAGGTAACTTCAAAGTTCTTGCTAAAATTAATCCCCGTGTTGTCGATGCCCTTCCCCAAATATCCGGCATATACATATACTAATTCCATAAAGCCCCCAATTTACGCTGTTTTCACCTTGAATTATACCACAAAAGGCCCGCGGATTGTGATATAATGGGCCATCGGACCATTTTGAATCTACTGAGGTTGCACGTGATGGACATTAGAGAAACTTATCAGTACAAAAATATATGGCGGGAGCTGTGTAGTGATACAGATTATGTGAAAAAGTTGAAGAACTATAACATTCTGTATCGTACGATATATTTTGCTGCGAATTTTCCTTCCGGTATGCCGGATCTGGAATATAGTGATGCGGCAGTTGATGCCTACCAGAAAATGACGTTCTATAATAGCTGGGAAATAGTGAATTTGAAAGGTTCTTACGGAAAACGCCTTAAGACTCCTGACGGCACTATCATTGCAACCGATCTCATGACAGGATGGTGGATTCCGTTTAGGTATTTCATGAGGCTGGAAACATGGGTGTTTCCAAAAGCCGGAAAGAGCAGAAAGCATTACCTATGTGAGCTTGCAAAAATCTGTCCCAAAGAGGCCAACGAAAAAGCGCTTCTATCTTGGATGCACAAGAACTCCGGGAGAAATAAAAAATCCTGCAAAGAATTACTGAAGTTCCTCTCTGTAGTTTATACTGAAGGCAACATAATTCCGATCATCACTAATTTCAAACCCGGAAGAAGCCTTGATGGCTGGGATACTAAGATGATGAACATCTTTGACGATAACATTAATACCGCTCAAGCATTAGCCTGGCGCAAATATGTAACTGACATATTTGGCTCAAAAGAGAACTTCATTGAGGAAAACCTTCTTAGTGCATATATGATGGATCGCAACACTCCCAAAAGGATCTGGAATCCCGAGATCAGCTACGAATCAGCCTCAGACCAAAATTGGATAAGTTACTTCAACACTATGACTACGAATATTCGCGAAAGGGCAAAAGCATCGCTGAAATAAAAATTAGGCAGTCCTTCTATTTATTTGACAAACAAATGTTCTGATTGTAGAATTCAAGTAGACCACACACGAATATGATGAACACAATCAGAAAGGTTATTTTATGGATTTTCTCGACAATCTCAATTCCTCACAAAAAGAGGCGGTGACTTCAACTGAAGGGTACGTTCGCGTAATTGCCGGCGCCGGATCAGGCAAGACCAGGGCTCTTTCCTGTAGATTTGCATATCTTGTTCTGGGGCTTGGCATTATGCCGGGGCACATTTTGTGCGTAACCTTCACCAACAAGTCCGCCAATGAGATGCGTCAAAGAATCCATAGGATCACCGGTGACAACGACACCGGCTATATCAATACCTTCCATGGCTTCTGCGTTTCTGTCCTGCAGGAGGATTCCCATGCAATCCAGTATCCCAAGAACTTCCTGGTACTGGACAATTCAGATATCGATGACATGCTGAAGATAATCTACGAGGAACGCGGATTATCTCTTAGAGACATGACCTTTAGCAACGCCCGGGATATGTTCGAGATCCGTAAGATCTTCGAAGAGCCCGAGTACTACAAAGACATGCTGTCCATGCCTCTTGAGATCCTCAAGGACAAGTATGACAGTGCCACTGAGGTTAAGGACATTCTTTTCTATGGCTATCTTTACCAGGAGAAGAAGTGCTTTGGCCTTGATTACAATGATCTGATCAAGTTCACTCTTTATATATTCCAGGAGAATCCTGACATCAGGCTCAAATGGCAAAAGAGACTGGAATACATCATGATCGATGAGTTTCAGGATATTGACCATCTACAGTACGAGCTGATGGAGGTCCTTTCCGGCTATCACAAGAATCTTTTCATAGTAGGTGACCCGGATCAGACTATCTACACCTGGCGCGGTGCCAATGTGAAGTACCTCCTTGATTTCGACAAGAATTTTCCTGATGTTAAGACCATCATGATGAACGACAACTACAGGTCAACGCCTCAGATTCTTTCAGCAGTCAACTCACTTATAGACAAGAACAGATACAGGATAAAAAAGGATCTGGCACCCACTCTTCCATCGGGAGAGAGCGTGCTTTGTCATCTTGCGCCCAACACTGCAGATGAAGCCGACTGGATAACCGGAGAAATACTGGTTCTCAAGGGCAAAGGAATTCCATATAAAAATATGACCATTCTCTACAGAGCTCATTATGTCACCAGGACCATTGAAGAGGGGCTTATGAAGGAGAAGATTCCATATACCATATATTCAGGAGTACAGTTCTTTGGCAGAGCGGAGATCAAGGATGCTCTGTGCTACCTTAGAATGCTGGTCTACAGGGATGATATCTCTTTTAGAAGGATTGCCAATGTGCCTAAGAGGAATCTGGGAAAGCGCCGCATGGCTTTTCTGGAGCAGTATGCAGCTGATAACCGCTGCTCTCTTTATCAGGCTCTTTCAGAGAATCTTGAAAATGAGCTGATCAAGGGTACCAAGGCCGTTGCTTTTATCGATCTTATAGAGCGCTTTTCCGAGAATTATCAGGGTCTTCCTGTGTCAGAGGTTCTGGCCAAAATACTGAATGAGAGCTGCTATGAAGAGATGCTCAGGACCGAGGGCGCTCAGGACAGGCTGGATAACCTTGCTGAGCTCAAGCAGTCAGTGTTTGAGTATGAGACAACCTGCGGTGAAGAGGTGGGCCTTGAAGACTACCTCAAGCACATAGCTCTTTTTACAAATGCAGATTCTGACTCAGGTCAGGAGGATAAGGTCAAGCTAATGACAGTTCATGCTGCCAAGGGTCTTGAATTCCCTTATGTTTTCCTGTGCGGAATGAATGAGGGCATCTTCCCTTCCAGAAAGGTCCACACTTTAGAGGGCATAGAGGAGGAGCGACGCCTTGCTTTTGTTGCCATGACCAGAGCTCAGAAGAGGCTCTTTATCACTGAAGCCGGAGGCAACACCTTTGAGGGCATTCCAAGATACCCTTCAAGATTCATTATGGATATTGATCCTTCTTTACTGGAATTTACCGAGAAACCGGATGAGAACATGATGGTTGCAGTCCGCAAGTTCATTGAGAATGACTCCCGGCACCTCAAGGGCGCCGAAAAGCTTAATCTTCTTGAACCTGGGCAGAGGGTAAGCCATGCCATTTTGGCCGAAGGTACAATTCTGGAAATAAATACTGACGAGGAGTGCTATCTTGTCAAGTTCGACAGCCTTGACACCCCTCGTCAGATTTCTATGAAAGTTAAGTTAAAAAGTATTTAGTTTTCAATCCACCGTCACCTTATTATCTCCCTTGGCCCAATCCAGGATTGCCCTGGCGTCCGGGGAAAAGAGATTTGACGGAATATTAACTCGGTCGAAAAATCTGTGCTCCAGAACTTCGGAGTCATCATTGGAGATTTCTCCGGTGTAGCTCTTTGTCTTAAAGATCACTGCCAGAGAATAGACCAGATCTCCGTTTGGATAGTGGATCATACGATCATCGCCGGAATACAGACCGAAGAGCTCCAGCTCTTTTACCTGAATACCAACTTCCTCGGAAAGCTCTCTTGCGGCTGCTTCCTTGTAGGTCTCGCCGGGCTCCAGTGCTCCGCCCGGAACGCACCATTCCCCGGTGTCGCTTCTTTGCTGTAAGAGCACCTGACCCTTCTCATTTTCCACCAAAACTCCGCATCCTGTGGTCATGATAAGATCATGGCCGATGATTTTTCTAAGATCACCGATGTAATTCATAATATTTACCCCTCATTTTGGCAATTCGGATTAAGCTGCTGCCTTTTCCTTCTTGCAAAGAACTTCCATAGCTTCCTGGTTGTTCTCGTTCTTGGCGATCTTTCTAATCAACTTCCTGAGAGGGAAGAAGCAGATTATTGAGATTACAAGAAGTATGATTCCTGTAACAAGCATGAAGTTTCCTGTTGTTCTAAGAGCTTCTGCTCCCTCAGCCAGATTCTCACCGGCAGCCTCAGCTGATGCAGTCGCAAAAAGAACTGCAGCAAAGCCTATGCTGTTGATGATAAAGTGCATAATGATGGATGTCCATATGCTTCCGCTGGCATAATTTGCATAAGCAAAAACAAATCCAAGAACAATAGCATAGCACATCTGATTGATGTTAAGGTGCAGAATCCCGAACATTACAGCTGAAATAGCTACTGCAGCCAGAAGAGATGTAATCTTCTTAAATCTGTTGAACTGGAAACCTCTCATGGCGATCTCCTCGCATACAGGAGCTGCGATTGCCATTACGAAATAAGATGCCAGTGATGATCCTGATGTAAGCTCTCCGCTGGCCTGAGCCAAAGTATTTGGCACAAAGAGCTGTGAAAGCACATTTGCGCAGTAAAGAAGCGGCAGGCTTAAGAATGTAAGCGGTATTGTCAAAAGAACTGTTGAAAACTTGATCTTATGGAATCCAAGACTATCAAAAAGATCCTCTTTTCTTGCAAGAATATAAACGATAGCCGGAACCATGATGAGTATTTCGATAAGTGTTCCGTATACTCCGATAGGAAGATCAATTCCATGATTATATAAAGCATTTACTGCCATACTGGATAAATAGTTAGCGGCCACCATTATCAGAAAGACAATGAAAAGCTTTACCCCCTCCATTTTTGCATTTTCTACTTTTGTGTTATTCATACGTTTTCTCCTTTTACTATTCTGACTGGATTTCTTTGTCGTCTTTATGATTATAGTTTCCACAACGCCACATGTACACATAAACTTAAGTGAAATACAAATATCTATTTCGCATCCATTGATTACGTGCGTTAAAAAAGTTAGAATATTATCATGATTTAGATAAAACCCATAAAGGAGACTAATGATGAGAACTGACGTAACTATGCTTGATTCAAAAGGATCACACATGCAACTGGCTTTAGACACCGTAGAGGGTCTCGCTGATGTTCAGAAGCTTTCCCCGAAGGAAGCTCTGCACCTTAGGCTCCTTGCAGAAGAAGTGCTTGCCATGGTTCGTATGGTAGTAACAGACTTCACCGCCAGATTCTGGGCAGAGGGTGAAGACAAGCACTATAGACTTGTTCTTGAAGCCGATGTACTTGCCAAGGGATCTGAGAAACAGGCTCTTTTGTCTCTTGCTTCAACAGGAGAAAATGAAGCCAATCTCGGAATCGGACAGAGAATAGCCAGAATGTTCAGAGTAGGTGTCCACAGTCAGGACGAAGACGGCTACAGCTGGTCTCTTAATAATTTTAAAAAAGATCTGCAGAATGCCCCTGATTCCAAACTTGCGCAGGAGCATCTGGAAAAATCGGTTATCGCAAACCTGGCCACAAACGTAAGAGTCAGCATCGATGAAGGCAAAGTTAAGATGATCGTTGAAAAAGATTTCTAAAAAACACAAGCTCTACACCCTGATCAATTATCAAGGCGTAGAGCTTATTTCATTTATCAAGGTATAGAGCCTGTTTTCATTTTATCTGTGCTGCCGGCTCATCCACTGCCACATGTTAGTTCCATTATCTTCACACTGATTGTTGAAGAAATATATCCATGACCAGTGGCCCATGTACTGGTATGCATTTCCATCCTGTCCCTTATAGGTTCCGGAAAGGTCCTGAACATCCTCGAAGATGCTTCTGTGTACATTTGCGCCGATCGCATCAAGTCTTGCAAGAGTTGGTTCCTCGAACATTGTAGGATCAACTGTTGTATCGTTCTTGGAATAGATGAACCATGTCGGAAGATCCTTGATGGCTTTAATCTGATCATCAGTGATACCTTCATCCATATATGCTTCGCATATAGGATAAGCTGCTGCGAAATAATCAGGATAATTCATGATCATATCCATAGTCATATATCCACCGTTGGAGCAGCCTCCGATGATGATCCTGTCAGCATCGATGTTCTCATTGTTTGCAACATAATCATCTATAAGTGCCTTGAGATCTGTAAGATAAATAGAATCCACACCCTTATTGTCAGACCAGTTGCCGCCTTCATCATACTGCATCCAGAATGTAGGGCACTGAGGAGCAAGAACGAAAGCACCGCCCATCACTCTCTGGAACTCATCTCCGAAAAGAGTTGTAACTTCGTTGCCAAGTGTGTTGAGCCTTGGATCGTTTCCGCCCTCTCCTGCTCCATGGAGCCAGATAACAAGCGGGTGCTTAGCGCCATCATCTTCAGGTACAAAGCTTGCATAGTTAAGCTCAAACTTCTCTCCCTTGAAAACGCCTGTAATATCAGTCTTGGCAAGCTGTGGGTATACAGCTTCATCAAAGTTTAAAGTATCATCAATTTCTACCGATACAACCTCACTTCCGCTCTCATCGGAAAGTGTAGCTCCATCAGCCAGCTCAACTGCCAGCTTGTATGGATTACAGATTGTATTGTTTCCCTTGAAGAGATCATAGCAGAATGGTGATCCAAGATCAGGGTTATACTCCAGCTCAACAGCTACGAACTCTGAATCAGCGCTCTTTTCGCCGTTCTCATCGCAGGTGTAGGCATCTACAACCTTTCTCTCTGCTTCCATCTCGATATGCTTTGACGGATCTTCCGTTGATCCTTCTGCCAGTGCCATCCAGTTAAAGCTTTCCTTTGTCTCAACTACTGTGAAGTCCTCAGCTGAAACAGAATCTGCTTTTACCTTTGAATCCAGCTTCAATATTGTCTTTGTAACGGCAGGGCCCCAATCCTGTCCGACTACGACTGCCTTCTGGCTTCCTTTTAAAACTTTGCTCACATTCTCATCCTCTTTTCCCTGATCTGCAGAACCTGCTGCATCCCCAGCTGTCGCAGCACTTTCTGATACTGTAGTTTCATTAGTTACTATAGTATCACTTGCCCCGTCATTTGTCTTGGCACTTGCTGTTCCGCAAGCTGCCAGTCCCAGCACCATACCTGCGCTGAGAAGTGTTGCTATTACCCTGTTTTTCATTGATACCTTTCCTCCCTAAAAAAGTGTTTTATATGCTCAGCTCTTCTGCCATGCGATAAACTCTTGTGGCATTCTGCTGAATCTGTTTGCGGTCTATACTGCCTTCCCCAAGTGCAGCAAGAACTCTGTCAAAATCAGCTTTGCATCCCGGCATAAACAGGTCCCCACCTGCCTTTACCACTTCCGGTGCAAGCGCTCCGCGGTATTTGTTCTCCGGTGATGATGAAAGAGCATCCACAACCCAGTCTGTCATAACAATGCCCTTAAAGCCGTACTCGCAGCGAAGAATGTCCTCAATGAGCCCCCGATGCTCTGAGGTGTGCTGGCCGTTCAGCAGGTTGTAGGAAGTCATAACTGCCTTTGGCTGAGCCTTTCTTACGCAGATTCCAAAGCCCTTTAAATAGATTTCTCTCATTGCACGCTCGGAAACACGGCTGTTGCTGTTGTATCTGTTGGTCTCAGCGTTGTTTGCGGCGTAGTGCTTTATGGTTGTTCCGCATCCCTTGTGTTTCTGCACTCCCTCAGTGATCGCAGCCGCCATAAGACCTGCTACAAGCGGATCTTCTGAGTAATACTCAAAGTTTCTTCCGCAGAGAATGCTCCTATGGATGTTAAGTGCCGGTGCAAGCCAAAGCTGTACATGGAATCTCTCCATCTCTTTTCCCACAATATCTCCATACTTGCTTGCAAGCTCGTAGTTAAAGCTCTGGGCAATGGCTGTACCAATCGGGATAGCTGTAGCATACTGCTCTTTTATAACTGTTCCTGCCTTTGGACCTACTTTCTTGGCAGCTTCCTTCATGGCTTTTAGCATCTCGTCATCCATGAAATCCGCCCAGCTTCCCACAACTGTACCAACTCCGTGTACTCCGCTTTCATCCTCGTAGTATTCCTTGGAAAGGCGAAGTCCCGCAGGGCCGTCAGCCATTACCATACTCTTTATGCCCTTATCCTTGTATCTGGTTGTGGTCTCGCCTGCTGCCCCGGCTACGGCAAAAGCAGCATTTCCTATAACGCTCATGCCCTTTTTGTCAGGATTGAAAGCGCCGATATTCATAAATGTGAGTTCTTCATCGGAAAGACCTGCGATAACATCATCAACAGGATAGTCCACATCATATGTAACCTTCCCCGTCTCAAAGTCAGCTGCGCTCAATGAGATTTTGCTTACGCAGCCGTCTTTGTCTCCGGCTTTCCCGTCACAACCGTTCCGGTCTCCACCGGCGCAGTCCTTATCATCACTGCTTTCCGGAACATAATCTTCAAAGCCCGGCTTTCCAAGGCAGTTTCTTGCCTTTAAGATTGTAACAGTCTCAGAAAGTGTGATAACTCCCGTAGGTTGCACCGCTCTGCTGCTGTTGCCCACATAAATAATATAGTCGCCGCGCTCGAGGATGTAGCTCTCGCTATCCTCATCGTAGGATGCCATGTCAGAGAGTTTAAATACTGCGCTGATCTCCTGGCTTTCACCTGCTCCAAGCTCTTTTGTCTTGGCAAAAGCAGCAAGATCCTTAGC